>JAUWAE010000125.1 GCA_030602185.1 Comamonadaceae bacterium | reverse complement strand
TCAGCACGATCGCGCGCACCGCCGCATCGCCCAGCGCCTGCTCCAGCGCGTTCACGATCCCCTGACGGGTCGCCAGGCCCAACCCGTTCATCGGCGGGTTGTCCATCTCAATCACAGCCACTTCGCCTCGGGCTTCGTATCGAAAACTCATGTTTGTCTCCTGTGGTGGTAGGGGTCAGGCCCGGCGGTCGTCGCAAATGGCGCGGGCGATGATTTCTTTCATGATTTCCGAGGTGCCGGCATAAATCCGCTCGATGCGGGCGTCGACGTAGGCACGCGCAATCGGGTACTCCTGCATGTAGCCATAGCCTCCGTGTAGCTGCACGCATTCGTCGGTCACACGGGCCAGCAGTTCGGAGTGCCACAGCTTGCCGGCCGACGCTCCCACCGAATCGAGCGACCCTGCGAGGTGGCGCTGGATCATGCTGTCGCACAGCGCGCGGCCGGCCTGGAGCTCGGCCCACAGCTCGGCCAGCTTGAAGCGGGTGTTCTGGAAGTCGGCCACCCGCTTGCCGAAGGCCTTGCGTTCCTTCACGTAGGCCTGGGTCCATTCGAAGGCCGATTCGGCCCGCGCCTGGCAGTTGATCGAGATGCACAGCCGCTCCAGGGGTAGTTCGCGCATCATGTACTTGAAGCCCTGGTTCACCTCACCGAGCAGGTGGCTGGCCGGCACGCGCACGTTGTCGAAGTACAGCTCGGCGGTATCCTGGGCATGCTGACCGATCTTGTGCAGGTTGCGACCGCGGGTGAAACCCGGCGTATCGGTTGGCACGACGAACAGCGAGACGCCCTGGGCACCCTTGTCGGGGTCGGTCTTGGCGGCCACCACCACCAGACCGGCGTTGTGGCCGTTGGTGATGAAGGTTTTCTGGCCGTTGATCACCCATTCGTCGCCCGCGCGTTCGGCCCGGGTCCGGATGTTGGCCAGATCGCTGCCCGCGCCGGGCTCGGTCATGGCAATTGCGCCCACCATCTCGCCGCTGGCCATGGCCGGGAGCGTGGCCCGTTTGACCTCAGCCGTGCCGTAGTGGGCGATGTAGGGGGCCACCACACACGAGTGCAGGTTGAAGCCGGGCCCTGTCGCGCCGATGCGGCACAGCTCTTCGGTCACGATGATGTCGAACAGCAGATCGCCGCCGGGGCCGCCGTCTTCTTCCGATACCCAGCAGCACAGCAGGCCGTTCTCTCCGGCCTTGCGCCAGAGCGTCAGGGGCACGCCATGCTGGGCTTCCCATTCGGCGTGGAACGGGGCTACTTCCTTTTCACAGAAACGTCGCACCTGCTCGCGAAAGGCATGGTGTTCTTCGGAAAAAAAATCACGCGGCAGTGGTGTCATGCAGTGTCTCTCTGTTCGGTCTTGTTGATGCGGTTATTTAGAATAACATAAAGTCAACAAAGGTTGACAATAAATCCGCCTGCGTACAATGCAACTGCCCGCCCGGGGCCTGTCGCCTACACCTCGTATGACCCAGTCCAAGACCTACTTGAGGCACCTGCTCATGTCCCGTTCGGAATGGATGGAGGCACGCCTGCATGCCAAGGCCGCCGAGAACGGGTACGGCGATATCACGCCATCCATGGTCCGGCTCTACGCGCACCTGGGAAGCCGGCCGGTACCACTGTCGGACCTGGCGCGCCGCCTCGCCATCTCCCGTCAGGCGGTGCACAAGATGGCGTCGGAAGGGGTGCGGGCCGGCTATGTGGAGATGTTGCCCGACGCAGTGAATGCCCGGATCAAATTGCTGCGCTTCACCCCCAGGGGGCGGCAGATGGCCGAATCGGCCCGGCGTGAGCTGGACGCCATCGAGCAGCAGCTGGTCGACATGCTCGGCCAGGACCGGCTGGACACCCTGAAGGTGATCCTGGCCGCGCCGTGGTCACCAGAGGAGCTCTCTTAGGTCTCGCTGGCTTCCGGCAGCTTCAGGCCCACCGACACCACCTTGTCGCCTTCCATGGCGCGCACGCACAGCTCGGCACCGTCCAGCCACACCTGGTCGCCCACCACCAGCGGGCGGCGGATGGCGGCGGCCATCCAGCGCTCCAGTGTCAGGTGGGCGTCTGGCGGCGGGGTGAGTCCGTAAAACGCGCAGACGTCTTGCACCGGGGTGTGGGCGGTCAGGGCAAAGTCGCCGAACAGCGCCCGCATGGCCTGTTCGTTGTCTTCGTCGGGCAAGGCCACGCCCATCTTGCGGGCAAACCAGCCGATGCTGGAGCCCTGCAGCACCAGCGAAGCCAGCACCACTAGGAACGCGACATTGAAGATCAAGGCGGCTTGCGGCACGTTGGCCATGAAGGGGAAGATGGCCAGCACGATCGGCACCGCGCCGCGAAGGCCCACCCACCCGATGTAGGTCACCTCCCGGCCGGTGAAGCGCATCGGGCCCAGGCAAATCCACACCGCCAGCGGCCGTGCCACGAACATCATGGTCAGTGCCACCGCCAGCGCAGGCCAGAACGATTCCAGCATCTGCGACGGCGTCACCAGCAAGCCCAGCAACAGGAACATCGAGGCCTGCGAAAGCCAGGCATAACCGTCGAGCGCCGAGAGCGACGATTCCACCGCCTGCCGGGCGTTCTTGTGGGTGGCAATGCCAAACAGGTAGACCGCCAGGAAACCCGAGCCACCCACCCAGGTGACGAAGGCAAAGACGGTCAAGCCGGCCGATGCCACCAGCAGGGCCAGCACGCCGTTGGGGGCCTCCTTGAGCAGCCGGCTGCGGTTCAACCCCCAGGCGAAGCCGAGGCCGGTCAGCACGCCCAGCAGCGTGCCCCAGCCAAATTGCGACGCCAGCGAGGTGGCAAAGTCCGATACGTCGAGCGTCACGCCGGTCCCCACATGCGCCGCGGTGGCCACGCCAATCAGCGTCAGCGTGAGGAACACGGCCATCGGGTCGTTCATGCCCGACTCGATTTCCAGCGTGGTGGCCACCCGCTCGTTGAGCCGCACGCCCGCCGACTTGAGCAGCGAGAACACCGCCGCCGCGTCGGTGGAGCCCACAATGGCGCCCAGCAACAGGGCCGTGGGCCACGACACGTCGAGGAACACCACCGCCGCCACCGCGGTGAAGCCCGAGGTCAGGGCCACCCCCACGGTGGCCAGCAGCAGCGCGGGCTTGAGGCCGGTGCGGAAGGTCGCAAAGTCGGTGCGCAGGCCGCCGTCGAGCAAGATGATGGCCAGCGCGATGTTGCCGACCCAGAAACTCAGCCGGTAGTCGTCGAACTCGACGCCAAACGGTCCGTCCACCCCGCCCATGATGCCGGTGAACAGGAACGCCAGCAGGAACGAGAACCCGGCCCGCTTGGAAAACAGGCCGATCAGCAGGCTGATGAACACCAGCCCCGAGGCGGTGAGCAGCGGCAGGCTCAGGAAGTCGAGGTTCAGCACGCCGCGCCCTTCAGAAGCTGCCGAACAGCGTGCCCAGCACGATGACGACGACCAAGGCCAGCAGCGGGAACACCACCGTGTTCATGGCAATGAAGCCGTACGACTGCCGATGCGTCAGCTTGCAGATGGTGAGCAGCGAGATCACCGCCCCATTGTGCGGCAGCGTGTCCATGCAGCCCGAAGCCATGGCGGCCACCCGGTGCAGCAGCTCGGGGCTGATGCCGGCGGCCCGGGCCATGGCGAGGTAGTCGGCGCCCAGCGTTTGCAGCGCGATCGACATGCCCCCCGAGGCCGAGCCGGTGATACCGGCCAGGATGTTCACCGCAATGGCCTCCGATACCAGGGGGTTGCCGGGCGCCACACCCAGCACCCAGTCGCGGATGACCACGAAGCCCGCGAGCGAGGCGATCACCGTGCCATAGCCCACTTCGGTGGCCGTGTTGAGGATGGGGAGCATGGAGCCGAACGCGCCGTCGTTGAGCGTCTTCATGAGGTCGGCCCAGCGCCGCCAGTGCAGGACGGTCAACAGCAAGACCGCGCTGGTCAGCGCCACGATGATGGCCCACAGCCCGATCAGCGACCGGGCGTCTTTCAGGCCACCGTATTCGGGTTGCGCCAGGAAGGCGGTGTCGACCTGCGGCAGCACCACCTTCGCCATGGCAAAGTTGGTGCCTATCACCAGCAGGATCGGCAGCAGGCCGAGCCAGAACGAGGGCATGGGCCGGGGCGCAGCCGCTGTGTGGCCGCCGGTGGCAGTGTCGTCGTCTGCACCATAGCCTTCGCCTGCCGCCATCAGCCGCCGGGCCTGGGTGTTCAGCCACCAGGCGCCCAGCCCGAGCATGATGGCCGCGGCGATCAGACCCAGCCCGGGGGCCGCGAACGCGTCTGTGCCGAAGAAGGGGTTGGGGATCGCGTTCTGTATGGCCGGTGTGCCGGGCAGCGCGGTCATGGTGAAGGTGAAGGCCCCCAGCGCGATCGCGGCCGGCAACAACCGCTTGGGGATGCCTGCAACCCGGAACAGTGCCGAACCGATGGGGTAGACCGCGAACGCCACCACAAAGAGCGACACCCCGCCGTAGGTGAGGATGGCGCAGGCCAGCACCACCGCCAGGATGGCACGCCCGTGTCCCAGGCGTTGGACGATGCCCTGCGCAATGGCCGCCGCCGAGCCCGAATCCTCCATCAGCTTACCAAACACCGCGCCCAGCAGGAAGAGGGGGAAGAACTGGATCAGGTAGCCGCCCATGGCCTTCATGAACACCTGGGTGTAGGTGGGCAGCACCATGAACAGCTCGCCGGCCGACATCCACACCGCCAGCAAGGCCAGCACCGGCGCCAGCAGCAGCACACTGACGCCTCGGTACGCAAAGTACATCAGCAAACCGAGCGACAGCAGAATGCCCAACGTGGCCATGGCGTCCTTTCCAGTACAAAAGGGAGCAGAGCCCTGTGGCTCTGCGGGATGTGCAGTGGCGGGAACGCGACTTGTCGCCGCCCTGCTTACCGATGATGCCACATCGGGGGAGTTCCCCCCGCGTACTCTCCAGGCCTGGTGCCGGCCACGGGGCCCGGTCGATCGGTGGTGGTTCAGGCGCCGTCTTGGCTCAACGCGGCCAGCGCCTCGGCTTCGGTCACAAAGACCCGCAGCCCTGGTGCCCCGGTCCATTCACCGGCGTTGCGCAGCACCTGTTCCACCGGCAGCTTGGCGCCCACCAGCCAGAGCTCGCGCTGTTGCAGGCCCAGCTGGGTGCGCAGGCGCGCGAACGTTTCCACCCCGGTGGCGTCGATGCGGTTGATGGGCTGGGCCAGCAGCAGCACCTGCCGCGTGTCCGGGTGGGTCGCCAGGTGGTCGTTGACCGCGCGTTCCAACGCGGCGGCCGAACCAAAGTCCAGCGCCGCGTCCATGCGCAGCGCGCAGGTGTGCGCCGCCATGGGCGGCAGGCCCCAGAGGTGGCGGTCGCGCAGCCGCCCGTCGGCGTGCAGCCCCACTTCGATGATGCGCGGGTGCAGCCGCTGGTACAGGAAGTGGCTCAGGGCCATCAGCACGCCGGCCAGCACGCCCCAGTACAGCTGCGGCGCGGCTAGGAGGGTGATGGCAAAGGTGGCCCCGGCCGTGGTAGCCTCCACCCGCGAGATGCCCCAGAGCCGCTTGAACTCCAGCGGCTTGATGAGCCCGACCACCGCCACCACCACGATGGCGGCGAGCACCGCCTGCGGCACCTGGCGCAGCACCGGCAAAAACCACAGCAGTGCGACCGCCACCACCACGACCGAGAAGACCGTGGCCCAGCCGGTGCGTGCGCCCGCGTACAGGTTGAGCGCCGAGCGCGAGAACGATGAACTGGTGGGAAAGGCCCCGCTGAAGCCCGCCGCCAGTTTGGCCAGCCCCTGGCCGATCAGGTCCTGGTCCTGGTTCCAGGGGGTGCCCTGGCGCGCGTTGTCCACCTTGGCGCTGGCAGCCGTTTCCAGAAAACTCACCAGCGTGATGACCAGTACCGGCACCGCGAGCTGCCCCAGCACCGCCCAGCCGGGCCAGCTGGGCCAGTACAACCCCGGCAGACCGCCGGGCAGGGCGCCCACCACCCGCCCGCCGCTTTCGGCAAAGCCCAGCCAGTGGCTCAAGCCGGCCGAGGCCACCACGATCAGCAGCACCGAAGGAAAGGCGGGTTTCCAGCGTCGCACCGCCATCAGCAGGGCGAGGCTGCCCAGGCCAAACGCCAGCGAAGGCAGGTGCAGGGCGCGCCACCAGGGGCCGTCGACGGGCAGGCCGGCCCAGCCCAGCAGGCTGCCCAATTGCGAGCCGACGATGAGCACCGCCGCTGCCTGCGTGAAGGCCATGAGCACGGGGGCATTCACCAGGTTGAGCAACCAGCCAAACCGCACCAGCCCCAGCACCACCTGCAGTAGGCCCGACAGCAGCGTCAGCCACACCGCGAGCGAGACCCAGTCCGCCGATCCGGGGGTGGCCAGCCCGGCCAGCGACGCGCTGACGAGCAGACAGGTGATGGCAGTGGGGCCCACCGACAGACGCTGCGACGCCCCGAACAGCACCGCCACCAGCGCCGGCAGCATCGAGGCGTAGATGCCCGTGACCAGCGGCATGCCCGCCAGCGCAGCATAGGCCACGCCTTGCGGGATCACCATCAGGCCCACGGTCAGGCCGGCCAGGGCCTCGCCACGCAACAACCCCGCACTCGGGCGGGGCCACAGCAGGAAGGGGAAACAGCGTTGCAGGCGGGTCATGGAGGGCATGGGGCAGCCCCGATGTTACGGGGCTTTGGGTGTGCGCCGCGTGGTCTCAGCGTTGCGGCATGTCCTTGGCGCCGTAGCCCAGGCTCACGCCCGCATCGGCCGGGATGGGCAGCACTGTCTCGTCCCACGCCAGCCAGGCATCGCGCATCTGCGCCAGGCGCTGCGGTTCGCGCGCGGCCTGGTTGGCGCGCTCGCGTTCGTCGGCGGGGATGTTGAACAGGTACTCGTGCTCGTCCACCTTCAGGTATTTCCAGTCGCCCACGCGCAGGGCGCGCTGCTGGCGGTGGTTCATGCGCCAGTACAGCGGGCGCTCGAAGGTGGCGGCGGGGTCGCGCAGCACACCCTGCAGCGACACGCCGTCCAGCGGGTAGTCGGGGTGGGGCTGGCCACCGCCCAGCTCCAGCATCGTGGCCGACCAGTCCATGGTCATGCAGTGCTGGGTGCTGGTGGTGCCGGCGGGAATGGCGGCGGGCCAGTGCGCAATCCATGGCACGCGGATGCCGCCTTCCGTCAGGTCCATCTTGCCGCCCACCAGCGGCCAGTTGTCGCTGAAGCGTTCGCCGCCGTTGTCGCTGGTGAACACCACCAGGGTGTTTTCCTCCAGCCCATGCTGGCGCAGCGCGTCCATCACCCAGCCGATGCCCTCGTCCATGTGGTGGATCATCTTGCGGTAGCTGTGGACGTTGCCGCCGTCCAGGTGGAACAGGTTCTTGGCCACGTCGGGCGCGATGTGGGCGTCGTCGCGCGTTTCCCACGGCCAGTGGGGCGCGGTGTAGTGCAGGCTCAAAAAGAAGGGCTTGCCGGCCTTGGCATCGGGCGCCATGCGGTGGATGTAGTCGACCGAACGCTGCGAGAAGATGTCGGTCAGGTAGCCGACCTCCATGTGCTCGTTTTCGCCGAGGTAGAGGTCGTGGTCGCCTTTGGAGGAGCAGTGGGTGAAATAGTCCACCCCGCCGGCCATGATGCCGAAGAACTCCTCGTAGCCCGAGCGCTGGGGCCCGAACGTGGGCGGGTAGCCCAGGTGCCATTTGCCGATGAGGGCGGTGTGGTAGCCGGCGTCG
>JAUWAE010000295.1 GCA_030602185.1 Comamonadaceae bacterium | reverse complement strand
TCAGCACGATCGCGCGCACCGCCGCATCGCCCAGCGCCTGCTCCAGCGCGTTCACGATCCCCTGACGGGTCGCCAGGCCCAACCCGTTCATCGGCGGGTTGTCCATCTCAATCACAGCCACTTCGCCTCGGGCTTCGTATCTTGCAGTCATGCGGTCTCCTCTAAATGAGCGGGTATCAGTCGGTCGGTCAAAAGAACGACCGTTCGTATTAAAAAAAGATTGTAGGTACTGTGCCGCAAATGCGGGGATCCAGCCTGTCACCTGTTTGTCTGCCGGCGCGGCCGGCGTCCTGCACGCGACAACCGAGCCGCCCGGTGGGGCTCAAACCTCCAGCCACTCCTTGCGCACATAGGGGTTGGCCTTGAGCGCTGCCGGCGTGTCATCGAACACGATGCTGCCATGCCCCATCACCAGCGCCCGATCGGAAATGTGCAGCGCAATGGTGAGCTTTTGCTCGATCAGCAGCACCGACACCCCACGGCTCTTGAGCCGCTGCAGGTATTCGGCGACCAGTTCCACGATCTTGGGCGCCAGCCCCTCCGTCGGCTCATCGATGATGATCAAATCGGGATCGCCCATCAGGGTGCGGCAGAGCGTCAGCATCTGCTGCTCGCCGCCCGACATCACCCCGGCCTCGGTGTGCTGTCGCTCTTTCAGACGCGGGAACATGGTGTACATGTCGTCGAACGACCAGCGGCTGTTCTTCTGTCCCGTTTTCTGACCGAGCATCAGGTTCTGATGCACCGTGAGCTTGGGAAAGATCTCGCGGTTTTCGGGCACGTAGCCGATGCCCAGGTGCGCCACCTCAAACGGCTTCTTGCCCTGGATGGGCTGGCCCTTCCAGGCAATCTGCCCCTCGCACTCCACCAGCCCCATGATGGCCTTGGCCGTGGTCGAGCGCCCCGAGCCGTTGCGGCCTAGCAGCGCCACGATCTCGCCCTGGCCGACATTGAAGTGCACCCCGTGCAGCACGTGGCTCTTGCCGTAATAGGCATGCAGGTTGTTGATTTCCAGCATCTGTAGTTGCTCCGCGCGGTCAATGGGCCTGGGCGGCCTGCTGGTCGGCCAGCACCGAACCCAGGTAGGCTTCCTGCACACGGGCGTTGGCACGCACCGCGTCCGGGGTATCGAAAGCAATCACCTCACCGTACACCACCACGGCGATCTTGTCGGCCAGGCCAAACACCACGCCCATGTCGTGCTCCACGGTCAGCAAGGTCTTGCCCACTGTCACCTCGCGAATGAGCTCGATGAAGCGTGCCGTCTCGCTTTTGCTCATGCCAGCGGTCGGCTCGTCGAGCAGGATCACGTTGGCACCACCCGCAATGGTGACGCCGATCTCCAGCGCGCGTTGTTCGGCATAGGTCAGGTTCATGCCCAGCACGTCGCGTTTCTTGTCGAGGCGGATCATGTGCAGCAATTCCTCGGCCCGTTCATTGGCGTCGTCGAGGTTGGCTAGGAACTTCAGGAAGGTGTACTTGTAGCCCAGGCTCCACAGCACCCCGCAGCGCAGGTTCTCGAACACGCTGAGCTTGGGGAAAATGTTGGTGATCTGGAAGCTGCGGCTGAGGCCCATGCGGTTGATCTCGAACGGCTTCTTGCCGTCGATGCGCTGACCATTGAGCAGGACCTCGCCACTGGTGGGTGCAAAGCGACCGCTGATCAGGTTGAACAGGGTGGACTTGCCAGCCCCGTTCGGCCCGATGATGGCGACCCGCTCGCCGGACTGGACCGCCAGGTTGGCCCCGCGGATGATTTCGGTCTTGCCAAAGCTCTTGCGAAGGTCTTTGAGTTCGAGTGCGTACGTCGTGGACATCAGGAGGTCTCCCGGCGCTTGATTTCTTTTTCAATGTCGGTCTGGATTTCCGCCCATTGCTGGCGGAAGCGGTGCCGCGTCAGCTCGAACAGGCCCAGGCCCGTGAGTGCCACAAACAGGGCACCGAACCAACTGGTGGCCTCCTTGGCGTGCAGCTCCACACCCAGGAAGCGGATCTCGTCGCCCATCGCCGCGTTCAGCTGCAGGTGGTAGACCATCTCGATCATGGCACCTGCACCGGCCAGCACCACCAGTGCAGTCACGGCCAGCGCGAGGTAACTCACCCAGAG
>JAUWAE010000244.1 GCA_030602185.1 Comamonadaceae bacterium | reverse complement strand
TCGATCAGCGGCGACACGTACATGCGGGCGTAGAACACGCTGCCGTTTTTGCGCTTGACGGGCACCTCGAAGCCGCCGGGCAGAGAGCGGCCGCTGAGCTCGTCGTCGAGCCGGGCGCGCAGGTGCTCGTGTTCGGCCTCGGGCCAGTAAGGAAAGGGGGCGGTGGCGCCCAGCAGGTCGTCCTCGGTCCAGCCCGTCATGGAGCAGAACGCGGGGTTGACGTAGGTGAGGCGGCCTTCGAGGTCCAGCGCCCGCATGCCGGTCAGCATGGAGTTGTCCATCGCGCGCCTGAAGTTTGTCTCGGCCACCAGGGCGCGCTGGGCCTGCAAGCGTCGGCGGGTGTGGCGCATGTTGCCCAGCAGCATCCAGACCGTGAGCGCGCTCATGGCGCCCACCACCCAGAAAAAGGCCTCGCCCATGGTGTCGCGGCTGGTGCGGTAGCCTTCGGCCTTGAGGATCAGGCTGTTGCCGATGGGCGCAACTGGCATGTCATGGGCCTGGGGCTTGGCGGCCCAGGGCAGCCGGCGCAGGCCGGTGAGCGTGACGGTATGGGGTGTGCCAGCCAGGACGCGTCCCTGCTCGTCGATCAGTGTGACGGCGTAGCGTGCCAGCACCTCGTTGGGCACGCCAAAGCGCAGCAGCGCCTCGATCGAATATTCCGCCATCAGCACACCGCTGAAACGCCCCTGCTCGGTGAGCGGCACCAGCAACAGCAGCGCAGCATCTTGGTCCGGCAGGCCCAGGGGCCGGGAGTACACCGTCTGCCGCAGCTCCCGCGCCAGTTCAAATGTGCCGTCGGTGCTTTCCGGCGAGAGCGTGTCGCCGTTCTGACGCAGCATGTGGGGCGGTGCACTCGGGGAAGCGTAGCCGGTCACCACCTCGCGGCGCTGGTTGACCCAGGTGACGGCCTGCAGCTCGGGGTACTGCGAGACCAGCGTCTCGATCTGGAAGACGAACTCGGTCTCCTCGATTTCCTGGTTCGAGATCGCCCGCGCGATGCGCATGAGCTGCTCCTGCCGCTCCAGCAGCCTCAGGCGCAGGCGTTGTTGGGCGTACTCCACGTCGCGCGTGACAGCCTCCTGCTCCCGGTTGAGTTCTTCGAGCGTGAAATAGGTGATGGCCGAGAAAATGGCCGCCAGGAACAGCAGTACCGACAGCAGCGGTCCGACGGCAGCGAGGCGGTCTTGCTGCGTCGGGCTGAGGCTGCGCCAACGCTGGCGCCACCAGACAAAGGGAAGGGCAAGCCGCGCGCGGGCGGACGAGGGCTGGACGGACATGACGCGAGTCTAGAGGATGTCGGGTCACAGGGATTTCGCCTTGATTTCATAATATAAAAAGTTAAACCGCATATTGAAAATCGAAGGTTTTCATGCGAAACTTCGTGACATGGCGAATGCGTCGCCGTAACCTTTGTTCCAACTTCAGGAGACAAGCATGTCCGTCCCGCAGAACGTGAACGCTGTGCTCAGCGCCCCCGACATCGACCACCAGGAAACCCGCGAATGGCTGGACGCCCTTGCCGCGGTGATCGAGAAGGAGGGGCCGGAGCGGGCGCACTTCCTGCTGGAGCAGTTGCTGGAAGAGGCGCGTGAGCACAGCGTGGATTTGCCGTTCTCGGCCACCACGGGTTATGTCAACACCATTGGGCCGGACGAGGAAGAGCGCAGCCCCGGCAACCTGGAGATCGAAGGCCGCCTGCGTGCCTACATGCGCTGGAACGCCATGGCCATGGTGGTGAAGGCCAACCGCCTGAACCCGGCCGATGGCGGCGACCTGGGCGGGCACATCAGTTCCTTCCAGTCGCTGGCGCACCTGTTTGCCTGCGGCTTCAACCACTTCTGGCACGCCGACAACACCGACAAGGGCGGCACCCACGGCGGTGACCTGCTGTACATCCAGGGCCACAGCGCGCCCGGCATCTACGCCCGTGCCTTCATGGAAGGCCGCCTGACGGAAGAGCAGCTCCTGAACTTCCGCCAGGAAGTGGACGGCAAGGGCCTGTCGAGCTACCCGCACCCCAAGCTGATGCCGGAGTTCTGGCAGTTCCCGACCGTGTCCATGGGCCTGGGCCCCTTGATGGCCATTTACCAGGCGCGCTTCCTGAAGTACCTGCACGCCCGTGGCATTGCCGACACGTCCCAGCGCAAGGTGTGGGTGTTCTGCGGCGACGGCGAGATGGACGAGCCAGAGAGCCTGGGCGCCATCGGCCTGGCGGCGCGCGAAGGGCTGGACAATCTGGTGTTCGTGGTCAACTGCAACCTGCAGCGCCTGGACGGCCCGGTGCGGGGCAACGGCAAGATCGTCCAGGAACTGGAAGGTGAGTTCCGCGGCTCGGGCTGGAACGTCATCAAGCTGCTGTGGGGCAGCAACTGGGACCCGCTGCTGGCCCGCGACAAGGACGGTGCCCTGCGCAAGATCATGCTCGACACGCTGGACGGTGACTACCAGGCGTTCAAGGCGAACGACGGTGCCTTCGTGCGCAAGAACTTCTTCGGCCGCGACCCGAAGGCACTGGAACTCGTCTCCAAGATGAGCGACGAGGACATCTGGGCGCTGCGCCGTGGCGGCCACGATGCGCAGAAGGTGTACGCTGCCTTCCACCGCGCGCACAACGCCAAGGGCCAGCCCACCGTGCTGCTGGTCAAGACCGTCAAGGGCTATGGCATGGGCCGCGCTGGCGAGGGCAAGAACACCGCCCACCAGACCAAGAAGCTGAGCGATGACGACATCCGCTACATGCGCGACCGCTTCAACATACCCATTCCCGACAGCGAACTGCCCAAGGTGCCGTTCTACAAGCCGGCCGACGACACGCCGGAAATGAAGTACCTGCACGAGCGCCGCCAGGCGCTGGGCGGCTACCTGCCGCACCGCCGCACCAAGGCCGACGAGAGCTTCACCATCCCGTCGCTGGAGACCTTCAAGGCGGTGCTGGAACCCACGGCCGAAGGCCGCGAGATTTCCACCACCCAGGCCTACGTGCGCTTCCTCACGCAGCTGTTGCGCGACCAGGCCCTGGGCCCGCGCGTGGTGCCCATCCTGGTGGACGAGGCACGCACCTTCGGCATGGAAGGCCTGTTCCGCCAGATCGGTATCTACAACCCCAAGGGCCAGCTGTACACCCCGGTCGACAAAGACCAGGTGATGTACTACAAGGAAGACAAGGCCGGCCAGATCCTGCAGGAAGGCATCAACGAGGCGGGTGGCATGGCCAGCTGGATCGCGGCGGCCACGTCGTACAGCACCAACAACCGCATCATGGTGCCGTTCTACATCTACTACTCGATGTTCGGCTTCCAGCGCATTGGCGACCTGGCCTGGGC
>JAUWAE010000160.1 GCA_030602185.1 Comamonadaceae bacterium | reverse complement strand
GTCACCGTTGAGTAGTTTTGCTCGGGGGTGAAAAAGAAAGGGGCGCTTCGGCGCCCTTTTTTATTGCTGGCTCCCCTGTTTGTGGGATGTTCAACGCCCTGTAAACGTGGATGCTGTGAAGACACAAAAGCAGGAGCAGTCAGCGTGCCACACCACATCACTTGGAAAAAAAGGGGACTTCGGTGCTGTTCTTTTGGCGGTAGGCTCGTTGGGGCTTGGCTGCTCTTGATGGCTGAGTCCGGGTTCGCTCGCCACTCAATACCCAACTAAAAAATATGGTTAATCGCGTCTTGGCGCGAAAAGTCGAAGCAAAAAATGATTTTGTTTGGCTTAAAGCATATCAATTCAGGTTGAGCTGGATCTGTTTCGTTGAATTCGCGCTAATTATTTTGATAAAAAAGTGACACCCTCTTGGGGCGACTAGAGTCTTCGTGTCAAGTTCTCGCTCTTGTGATATAAATTTCACCAATGAGGTGATAGAAATTGAAATCAACAGCAAAATGCACAAAGCCGAAACTCATCGTACTAGAAGACGACGCTCTGCAGCAGTTTTGGTATGCGACTGTGTTGCGCGATAACTACGACGTACTGCTGACCCGAGAGGGTGTTGAATTAATAAAATTGATAAAAAAAGAAAAGCCAAATGCTGTGTTTTTGGATGTAATAGTTCCTGGGTATCTTGATGGATTGCATGTTCTTGATTATATAAAGTCCAATGATGACACAAGAGATATATTTGTTGCAGTCATTAGTGCGCTAAAAGTCAATTCAAAATTATATAAAACAACAAAATATAAGGCGGATGCTTATGTCCAAAAGCCTGTATCTGTGGCGGTTATCAGTTCCTTGTTAAGGAGGGTGGGCTGTGATCAATCGTCATTAATGTCGATGTCGAACGGAGTCGATGATGATTCGCGAGATTGAAAATGTCGTTGAAAGCTTGGTCTGGTTGGTAATAAAAAATCATGGGAAAATCAATCAAAAGTTCATCCATGCAGAGGTTGTTGAGGTGGTGTTTCAGCTTAAAGATGTCGCGAGTAAGTTGAGGGATGATGTGTTTGTGCATCCTGGTGAAACAAGGCGGCAATCGAATATATCTGTGTTGAGAATAATTCACGATACCGCTTGTGCGGGCGATAGGCTTTGTTACTTGGATGAGCTGGCGAAGCTGAGAGAGGTTAGTGCAAGAGTTTATGATGCAATATACGATGTTGAAAGGTACTTCAAGTACGACGAGGTTGGGATGATTGAGAGGTATTCGTGTGGGAGTTTTTATAATGAAGTCAATAGAAGATTGATTGACTGTAGGTTGCGGTAATTCGCAATGCAGGGTAAGGGTGAGATAAATGAGCGCGATCGACGAAAGAAAAATTCACAAAAAATTGGTTAGGTGTCCGAAGTGTAAGGCAGTAATGATGCGGATAGATCGGAAGCCGATCCAGAGAATATTGTTGTCCTCCAGTAAGAGGTATGCTTGCGTGGAATGCAGCCGCGCCTATCTGACGTGGATGGGGCTTAAGTTTGAAGATGCGCCATAATTTAAATGGTAAGCTGGTATTGGTGGTGTAAAATTCTGTCCCAATTTTTATTAAGTTGGTTGGTGTATTCCATCAGGCTGACACTTCCCCAACTCCAACAACAGCGGACTTGTCCGCGTTGATGGCTTGTACAGTGAACTTGTAGTTATGCTGAGTAGGCGGACAAGGACCATTGAAGTGCTTGAGAGCTCCTTCTGGGATAGTTGTCTGACCGTTGAACTCGACCTCACCACCGCCATGGTTGAAGGATGGGGTGTTCAAGTCAACCATTTTTACCTCAATGAAATTGGCGCTGACAGGTACGCCCTTTAGAGTGATCGCTGGCGAAGCCGTGGAGCAGCCAGACTTCGCAGTTCACGTGACCTGAACATCCAGTTTGGCAGCGTCCGATGCCCCCCAGCGTCAGGCGAGCGCCGCGCGACTGCCCCTCCCGGTGGGCTTCGGCCAGTGCCTGCAGGCAGGTGCGTGCGGCGGCCTCGGGCATCACGTCGCGCACGTTGCGGCCCACAAGGGCACGGGTATCGGCCAGCAATGCCTCCTTCGGCCCCGCATGGATCGCCTGGTAGTTGCCGGCCACGTCCATTTCGAACAGCAGGTCGGGCAGGGCGCTGAGGGTGCCCTGCAGCTGCGCCTGAGACGCCCGCAGTGCCTGGTAGGGGCGTTGCAGTGTCTCAACGAACAGGGCCCAGTAGAGGAAGGCGTAGGCGACGATCTTGTAGACGTGACCGAGCAGGTTGTAGAGGTCGGTGACGTCGGCGTAGCGGGTGAAGAAGAACTCGCTCATCGCCATGGCGGCGGCGGCCATGAGGAGTCCACCGGCATTGAATTCGCGCGGCTGGCGCAGGCGCCACAGCAACAGCAAGGCGGCCAGCAGGTAGGCAGCGATCAGTGCGTACTCCACCGCCAGCTTGAAGGGCGTCAGCCCTTGCCCGGGGATGAAGGTGCGGGGCATCCAGTCCGGCGTCCATAGGAACACGTGGCCCACGCCCACCAGCCCGAGTACGCTGGTGAGGGCCACCCAGCGCGGCAGGCGGGGCACCCGGCGCCACGACAAGCCGGCGGCCGCCAGCAGTGCCAGCGCCGCCAGCGCACGGGCTGCGAACCAGAAGTTGATGGCTTTTTCCGGCCCGCTGGGTGTGACGAAGTCGGGCATGCCCGCGTAGGACAGCGTGTGCAACAGGTCGAGCAGGCCCACGCCGAGGAAGGCGGTGGATGCCCACAGCGCCGCCTCGGACGGGCGGTACCGCTGGCTGCTCCAGCCGACCGCGAACACCAGAACCGCCACGCTGATCGAAAACACCTCGAGCGTGGTGTGCAGCGGCACGTACTGGGCCAAGCCCCGCGCCATTTGCGGTGCTGGCAGCCACAAGGCCAGCACCAGGCCCAAAGCCAGCAACGACAGGGCCCACCACGCGGTGCGGGCTTCAGGGCCGTGGCTGGGATGAATCATCCAGCCATGATAACGGCAGGCAATCTGGTCTGATGCGGTCCGCCAGGGGGATTCAGTCGCGCAGTCCCAGCGTCGCCAGGCCGTACAGCGGCGTGCCCAGCCAGGGTTGCCAGCAGCTTTCGGCCCACAGGCCGCCGGGGCCATAGCACTCGGCGGCACTGCGCAATGCCTGCAGTTCCAGGCGGGGGTGTGGATCGGTCAGTTCGCCGGCCCAGTGCACGCCCCAGCGGAACTCGGCCCCGGTGGGCCCGACGCTCGCGTGCAGCCGGGCGTGGCCAACCGCCAGGTACGACAGCGTGTCCAGCACCAGCTGCGAGCCGGGCGGGGCCTGCTCGGCGAACTCGCGCAACACCGCACGGGCCTGGGCGGGCTCCAGGTACATGAGTACGCCTTCGCACACCAGGAACACCGGGGTGGACTGCTCCCGTCCGGGCAAGCCCAGGGCGTGCCACCAGCCCGGCTGCCGAAGGTCCACCACGGCGTTGTGGCGGTGCGTGCCGTCGGGCAGGAGCGCGGTGCGCAGGGCGATCACTTCGGGCAGGTCGGCATCGATCCAGTGGTTGCGACCGCTGTCGAGCCACTGGAAATGGCTGGACAGCCCGCAGCCCAGGTTGACACCAGTGGCCCTCGGGTGCCGGGCAAAAAAGTCCTGCCCGGCGGCCTTGAGCAGCCGGGTGCGCCAGAGCACATTGACGACGGTGGGCGCGTCGGCCAGGTAGGGGGCCGGATCCGCGTCGAGGCACTGCAGCAGGTCGGCGGCGTGGTGGTCGTCGCAGTCGAGCCAGGGAAAGCGCGTCCCCCCCGCGGCCCGGGCGGCCAGCGGGATGAGCAGGGTGCTGGGGATGGCGGGCAGCACTTGCTCGCGCACCTGGCAACTCCAGTGGGGTGGACAGTGTCGGTGGCCGCACAGGCGGGTCACGGTCTCCATGGTCTCCTCTCTGCCCGTCGAGGGGCGGATGGCGATTTTTATCAGACAGGTCTTACGCTACCACGGTCCGGGCCGGGTGGCAACGGCGCAGCGCATCCAGGAAGGCCTGGGTCAGCCGCAACGGCTCGGGCGACTGCCGCACGATGGCCGAGAAGCGGCAGGTGTAACGCAGCACGTCCGGCGCCACCGCCCGCATGCGCCCGCCCTGTACGAAGGGGGCCGCGTAGTGGTCGGGCAGAAAGCCCACAAAGGTGCCCGACAGGATGAGGGTGGCCACCGCCTCCTGGTCGGACGCGGTGGCGCGGCGCTCCAGCCGACGCTGGTGGGTCAGCGCCATGTTGGGCGAGTGGTAGCCCAGGGCGGCCAGGTCCTGCTCCCGCAGATCGTCCCAGCCGAAGGCGCGGTCGTCGGCATCGAACCAGGGGTGGCCCCGGCCGGCGTAGAGCTGCATGTGCTCGCCGAACAGCTCGTGGTAGGCCAGGGTGTCGGAATGCCGGTGCTCGGGGATCAGCCCGAGGTGGAAACGCCCGTCGATGACGCCGCGCTCGATCATGCCGATGGGGCCCACGTGCAGGTGCAGCGTGGCCTGCGGGGCCTGCTGGCGGAACTGGGCCACCGCCTCGGCCACGTGGGCTTCGGGGTTGGAGGCGGTTTTTTCGAACAGCGCCACGTGCAGGTCGCCGCCCAGCCGGCGGTGGATGTCGTGCAGGTGGCCGCGGAAGGCGTCGGTGGCCGCCAGCAGCCGCAACGCCGCGTCGTACACCTGCTCGCCCTCGGGGGTGAGCGCAAAGCCGCCGCGGCCGCGCCGGCACAGCACCAGCCCCAGCCGGGTTTCCAGGTCTTTCACGTGCCGGCTGATGGTGGACATGGCGATGTTGAGCTCCAGCTCGGCCGAGGCCATGCCGCCGCATTCCACCACGCTCTTGAACACCCGCAGCAGCCGCAAATCGGCATCGCCCAGCTGCCCCAGCACCGCCACGTTTTTTACTTGCATGATTTGTCAACCAAAGATGGGCATTTATTCATTCATGGGAGTATGGCGCCAACCCACAATGCGGTCCAGCCCCGTGATTTCTGGAGACCGTTTCCATGGACATGACCGACAGCCAGCGCCTGCGCACCGATTTCCACACCTCGGCCGACGCCGCGCCCCGCACCGATGCCGCCTGGCTCGACGCGCACTGGATGCCCTACACCGGCAACCGCCAGTTCAAGGCCGACCCGCGCCTCATCACCGCGGCCAAGGGGGCCTACCTCACCACGTCGGATGGGCGCCAGTTGTTCGACGGCCTCTCGGGCCTGTGGTGCACCGGCCTGGGCCACTGTCGCGACGAGATCAGCCAGGCCGTGGCGCGCCAGGTGGCCACGCTGGACTATTCGCCCGCCTTCCAGTTCGGCCACCCGCTGTCGTTCGAACTCGCCAACCGCATCGTCGAGCGCATGCCCCAGGGGCTGACGCACGTGTTCTTCACGGGCTCGGGCTCCGAGTCGGCCGACACCTCCCTGAAGATGGCGCGGGCCTACTGGCGCGCCAAAGGGCAGGCCAGCAAGACGCGCCTGATCGGTCGCGTGAAGGGCTACCACGGCGTGAACTTCGGCGGCATTTCGGTGGGCGGCATCGTGGCCAACCGCAAGCTCTACGGGCAGGGCGTGGAGGCCGACCACCTGCCGCACACCCAGCCGCCCAACGGCTCGTTCTT
>JAUWAE010000066.1 GCA_030602185.1 Comamonadaceae bacterium | reverse complement strand
CGCCTGCGTGGCAACAAGATGTGGATTTCGGCCGGCGAGCACGAGTTGACCGAGAACATCATCCACCTGGTGCTGGCGAAGATACCCGGGCCCGACGGCAAGCTGCCACCGGGGGTGAAGGGCATTTCGCTGTTCATCGTGCCCAAAAAGCTGGTGGACACCCAGGGCCAGCTGACCGGAGTGCGCAACGACGTGGCGCTGGCAGGACTGAACCACAAATGCGGCTGGCGAGGCACCACCAACACGTTGCTCAACTTTGGCGAAGGCAAGTTCCCGGTGCAGGGCTGTGGCATGGGGCCGGGCCTGGACGGGCAGGGTGCCGGGGCCGTGGGCTACCTGGTGGGTGAGCCCGGCAAAGGCCTGGGCTACATGTTCCACATGATGAACGAGGCCCGCATTGGCGTGGGCATGGCCGCCACCATGCTGGGCATGGCCGGCTACCACGCCAGCCTGGATTACGCCAAGAACCGTCCGCAAGGACGACCGATGGGCGCTGGCGGCAAAGACCCGACCCAGCCCCAGGTGCGCATCATCGAGCACGCCGACATCAAGCGCATGCTGCTGGCCCAGAAAGCCTACTGCGAAGGCGCACTGGCGTTGGAACTGTACTGTGCCCGGCTGGTGGACGAACAGCACACCGCAGCCGCCGAAGCTGCGGACGATGCCCGGCTGCTGCTGGAGGTGCTCACCCCCATCGCCAAGAGCTGGCCCAGCGAATGGTGCCTGGAAGCCAACAGCCTGGCCATCCAGGTGCACGGCGGCTACGGCTACACGCGCGACTTCCCGGTGGAGCAGTACTGGCGCGACAACCGCCTGAACATGATCCACGAGGGCACGCACGGCATCCAGGCCATGGACCTGCTGGCGCGCAAGGTGCTGATGGAAAACGGCAAAGGCATGCAGTTGCTGGCCAGCCGCATGCAGGGCACCATCGAGCGGGCCATACAGCGCCCTGAACTGGCCTTGCACGCCAACGCCTTGGCGCAGGCGCTGCAACAGGTGGGTGCGGCCACGAAGGCTGCCTGGGCGACAGGTCAGCCCACCGAGGCGCTGGCCAATGCCGTACCCTACATGCAAGCGTTCGGGCACACGGTGCTGGCCTGGATCTGGCTGGATGTGGCGCTCGCGGCCTTGCAGGCACCCGCGGCCGCGGCACAGCAAGGGCGCCTGGCGGCCTGCCGCTACTTCTTCCACTACGAACTCCCCAAGATCGGGGCCTGGTTGCAGGTGGTGTCCAGCCGCGACCTGACCTGCGCCGAGCTGGCCGAAGACGCCTTCTGAACCGTGGCCTCAAGCCACCATGGAGACACACATGACGCGTACCATTCAACAACTGTTTGATTTGACGGGCAAAGTGGCCCTGGTCACCGGCGGCTCGCGCGGCCTCGGCCTGCAGATGGCCCATGCGCTCGGCGAGGCCGGCGCCAAGGTGATGCTCAGCGCCCGCAAGGCCGACGAACTCGAAGCCGCCGTGCAGGAACTGCAAGCCGCCGGCATCGACGCCCGCTGGATCGCGGCCGACTGTGCCAAGGAAGGCGACATCCACCGCCTGGGCGCCGAGACGCTGGAGCGCATGGGCGATGTAGATATCCTCGTCAACAACGCCGGAGCCGCCTGGGGGGCCCCCGCCGAGGACCACCCGATCGACGCCTGGGACAAGGTGATGAACCTGAACGTGCGGGGTTACTTCATCCTGAGCCAGTACCTGGCCAAGCACAGCATGATCGCGCGCCGCAAGGGCAGCATCATCAACATCGCCTCGATTGCCGGGTTGGGTGGCAACCCGCGGGGCATGAACACCATCGCCTACAACACCTCCAAAGGCGCGGTCATCAACTTCACCCGCGCGCTGGCGGCGGAGTGGGGGCCGTACGGCATCCGCGTGAACGCGGTCTGCCCGGGCTTTTTCCCGAGCAAGATGACCAAGGGCACGCTCGAAGCCCTGGGCGAAGACAAGATGGCGGCCCACGCCCCGCTTGGGCGCCTGGGCGATGACGAGGACCTCAAGGGCCTGACGCTGCTGTACGCCTCCGAAGCGGGCAAGCACATCACCGGCCAGTGGCTGGCGGTGGACGGTGGCGTGAGCATCGTATCGGGAGGCTGAGTGGAGTTCCAGGTACACATCCCGTTCGTCGCCCACCTGGGCTTCACCCTGGAGCGTTGGGCCGATGGCGAGGCGGAGATCGCCTACGCGCCGGCCCCCGAGCACCTCAATTCGTTCAATGTCGTCCACGGCGGTGCCAGCATGACCTTGCTGGACGTGGTGATGGCACACGCGGCCCGCAGTGTCCAGCAGGACATGGGGTGCGTGACCATCGAGATGAAAACCAGCTTCATGCAGGCCGCGCGCGGACCGCTGCGTGCCACGGCCAAGTTGCTGCACCGCACGGCCACCATGGCGTTCACCGAAGGCCATGTGTGGGATGCCGACGGCCGGCTCTGCGCCCATGCCTCCGGCACATTCAAGTTCGTGCGCCGCCTGCCGGTGGGGGCCAAGGAAAGCCAGGCGCTCAATGGCCCTGCCGGCATATCCACCGATTGATCTTTCGTTCCCATCCAAACACCAGCGGTCACGGCCGCCGAAGGAGACCGACATGCCTCAGAACACCCGCATCCTGCTCGACAACCGCCCCGAAGGCGAAGCCAGCGCAGGCAACTTCAAGATCGAAACCGTGGAAACCCCCGTGCTGCAGGAAGGCCAGGTGCTGGTGCGCCACCACTACCTGAGCCTGGATCCTTACATGCGCGGCCGCATGAACGCCGGCAAGAGCTACGCGCAGCCGCAGCCCCTGGGTGAGGTGATGATCGGTGGCACGGTGGGTGAAGTGGTGGAGAGCCGCCACCCCAAGTACGCCGTGGGCGACCAGGTGGTCGGCATGGGAGGCTGGCAGGAGTACAGCGTGGTCAACGCCACGGAGCCGGGAGCGCTGCGCAAAGTGGACACGTCCCATGTGCCGCTGAGCCACTACCTGGGCGCGGTGGGCATGCCGGGTGTCACGGCCTGGTACGGGCTGGTCAAGATCATCGACCCACGCCCGGGCCAGACCGTGACGGTGAGTGCCGCCAGTGGCGCCGTCGGCAGTGCCGTGGGGGCGCTGGCCAAGGCGCGCGGTTGCCGCGTGGTGGGCATTGCCGGCGGGCCCGACAAGTGCGCCTACGTGAAAGGCGAACTGGGCTTTGACGACTGCATCGACTACCGCGAGCACCGGGACTATGGCTCCCTGGCCAAGGCGCTGAAACAGGCCTGCCCGGACGGGATCGATGGCCATTTCGAGAATGTGGGTGGCATGGTGCTGGACGCGGTGATGTTGCGAGCCAATGCGTTTTCACGCATCGCGGTCTGCGGCATGATCGCTGGCTACGACGGCCAGCCGCTGCCGATGGCCAACCCGGCGCTCATCCTGGTCAACCGCATGCGCATCGAGGGCTTCATCGTGAGCGAGCACATGGAGGTCTGGCCCGAGGCGCTGGCCGAACTGGGCCAGCTCGTGGGCAGTGGCCGCTTCCGCCCGCGCGAGACGGTGGCGCAGGGCATTGCCGCCGCGCCCGAGGCCTTCCTGGGCTTGCTGAAGGGGCGCAACTTCGGCAAGCAACTGGTCAAGCTGGTCTGACCGGGCTGCCCACAACACACACCATCAAGGAGACAGAATGCTCAACTCATGGCAAGGGCGCACCGCCGTCATCACCGGTGCCGGTTCGGGGTTTGGCCTCGAGGTGGCACGCATCGCGGCAGGTCGCGGCATGAACCTGGTGCTGGTGGACGTGCAGGCCGACGCGCTGGAGCGCGCCCGGCAGGAATTCGAATCGCTGGGCGTGGCCGTGCTGGCGCAGCGGGTGGATGTGTCCGACGCCGAGGCGATGGACGCACTTGGCGCTGCGGTGCAGGCCCGCTTCGGGGCGCCGCATTTCGTGTTCAACAACGCCGGCGTGGCCTCTGGCGGGCTGGTGTGGGAAAGCACCGTGGCCGATTGGACCTGGGTGCTTGGGGTGAACCTGTGGGGCGTGGTGCACGGCGTGCGGGTGTTCACCCCCATGATGCTGGCCGCGGCGCAAGCCGACCCGTCGTTCCAGGGCCACATCGTCAACACCGCCAGCATGGCCGGCTTGCTGACGCCGCCGAACATGGGGGTGTACAACGTGAGCAAGCACGCGGTGGTGGCCCTGAGCGAGACCCTGTACCAGGACCTGTCCCTGGTGACGGACCAGGTGGGGGCCAGCGTGCTGTGCCCGTATTTCGTGCCCACTGGCATCAGCCAGAGCGAGCGCAACCGCCCTGGAATGCTGTCGGGCGGTCAGCCGACGCGCAGCCAGCTCATTGGCCAGGCCATGAGCGACAAGGCGGTCAGCAGCGGCAAGGTCACGGCGGCCGAGGTGGCCCAGCGCGTGTTCGATGCCATGGCCGACGGGCAGTTCTACATCTACAGCCACCCCAAGGCGCTGGGCAACGTGCGCACGCGCATGCAAGCCATTGTGGACGGGGTCAACCCGCCCGACCCGTTTGCCGAGCGGCCCGAGGTGGGGCAGCAGTTGCGCGAGGCCTTGCGGGGGGCCTGACGCACGCCTTCATTGGGCCGAGCGCCACGTCTGTGAAGGCGGGCAGCCGAACTGGCGCCGGTACTGCGCAGCGAAGCGCCCCATGTGCACGAAGCCGTGGGACAAGGCCACGTCGGTCACGCTGCGCCCCTCGCCCTTGCGCAGTGTGTCGTGCACCGCGTGCAAGCGGGCCGTGCGCGCGTAGTTCAGGGGCGATGTGGCCTCGTGCCGTTTGAACACCACCTCGAGGGTGCGTGGGCTGGTACAGGCCGCCCGTGCGATGTCGTCCAGGAGCAGGGCCTGGTTCAGGTGAGCGTGGATGTAGTCCTTGGCGCGCCGAAGGCAGCGTTCATCGCTGCGGATCACGGTGTCGCTGGCCGCATGGTTTGGGGGTGGCTGCAACAAGGCCGTGAAGGCCGACAACAGGAACTCCTCCATGGAGGCCTTGGCCGCTCGGTGTCCCAGCCAATGTTCGCCGTGCTGGTCGAGGTTGGCAATGATGTCCTCGGCGGCTTTCCACCAGGCCGCCACATGGGGTTCGCGCCGTGATGCGCCGAGGTTGAGCGGCTGGGGGCAGGGCTTGTCGGTGTCCCGCCCCACGCGCCGCTGAACGACTTCGCTGGGAACCTGGAGCAGGACCATGTCGCAGTCGGCACTCCAGTGCATGAGGGTGGGCGCCTGGGGTTGCAGGACGCTGAGCATGCCGCAATCGCTGGCCACCTGGTTGGCGCCGCAGCGAACGTCGGCCCGCCCGCGCAGGGGCAATTGCATCAGGTAGTGGTCGCCGCGGCGACCGGGGTCAATGGTCACTTCGGTGCCATACCGCAGGGTGCGCACCGACAGGTCGCACAACACGACTTCGTTGAGTTCCACCTGCAGCGCGCCGGGGTGGCCCCGCACCTCCAGACGATGGGGT
This sequence comes from Comamonadaceae bacterium, assembly GCA_030602185.1. Lineage (GTDB taxonomy): Bacteria > Pseudomonadota > Gammaproteobacteria > Burkholderiales > Burkholderiaceae_C > JAUWAE01. The sequence continues at coordinate 6,899 of JAUWAE010000066.1, read as the reverse complement.
GAGAGCAGGCGCCCGATCCGGCTGCAGGCGTCGTTCGCGCTGCGCGAGCGCAGAACGGGGAAATCGCTCAGGGGCAGGCGTCGCGTCAGTGCCTGTTCTACCAACTCGGTCATCTTGCGGCGGGCAGGTGGTGATGGGTCGCCAGTGTGCGCCAATACCGGCGGCTTGCGTACGGTGTGTGGCCAAGGGTTTTCCCCAGCAAGCGGTTTGCCTGCCGGGGAAGTCGGCAGAAATCGTCAGGAATCGGCCTTTGGGTTCATGACCTTTGCGGCTTGTTGGATAGACCGGATGGGCGGTTCGACAGCAATATGCGCGCTGGCCGATTTCGCTCAACCGATCGCGATGGGGCAACTCAAGGCGGTCAATGTGCGATAGGACGGGGCCCACGCCCCTGGCCCGAGCCAGGCGGCGGTGGGGTGGATGATCCGCCGCGATGTGTGGGGTTTCGGTGTCGAGACCATCAATACAGACGCCGGCCAGTCGTACGGCTGCCCAGTGGCCCACCCTTGCCATACCCCGATACACCGGACGAACAAGTTCGGCCTGCAATCAGGGAAAGTACCCGGTCCGGCTTTTAATGTTTAAATCTAAACTATTCATCAGTCAATATCAACAACGTGTGAGCCAGTCGTTCAAGGAGTTTTCATGAAAATCGTGTGTATCGGTGGCGGTCCGGCAGGTTTGTACCTGGGCTTGTTGATGAAGAAGCTGGACCCGGCGCACGACATCACGGTGGTCGAGCGCAACCGCCCCTACGACACCTTTGGCTGGGGCGTGGTGTTTTCCGATGCCACCATGGACAACATGCGCCAGTGGGACCGCGAGACCGCCGACGAAATCCAGGAGGCCTTCAACCACTGGGACGACATCGAGCTGCTGTTCAAGGGCCGCACCATCCGTTCGGGCGGGCACGGTTTTGTGGGCATCGGGCGCAAGAAGCTGCTCAACATCCTGCAGGCGCGTTGCGAGCGGCTGGGCGTCAAGCTGGTGTTCGAGACCGAAGCCAACTCCGACCTCGATTTCCCTGACGCTGACCTCATCATCGCCAGCGACGGCATCAACTCGCGCATTCGCAGCCAGTACGCCGACGTGTTCAAACCCGACATCGTCACGCGGCCCAACCGCTACATCTGGCTCGGCACGAACCGTCTGTACGACGCTTTCACCTTCGACTTCCAGCGCACCGAGCACGGCTGGTTCCAGGCCCACATCTACAAGTTCGACGCCAACACCACCACCTTCATCGTCGAGTGCCCCGAGCAGGTGTGGCTGGACCACGGGCTGGACCAGGCGGACCAGGAGCAGTCCATCGCTTTCTGCGAGCACCTGTTCAAGGACACGCTGCAGGGCCACAAGCTGATGACCAACGCGCGGCACCTGCGCGGCTCGGCCTGGCTGAACTTCCAGCGTGTGGTGTGCGACCAGTGGTGGCTGAAGAACGCCAACGGCAGCCATGTGGTGCTGATGGGCGACGCGGTGCACACGGCCCACTTCGCCATCGGCTCGGGCACCAAACTGGCCATTGAGGACGCGATCGAGCTGACCCGCCAGTTCCAGTTGCTGGGCGACAGCCCCGAGAAGCTGCCCGAGGTGCTGGCCACTTACCAGGAATTGCGCCGGGTGGAGACGCTGCGCCTGCAGAACGCCGCGTGGAACGCCATGGAGTGGTTCGAGGTGTGCGGCAAGCGCTACTGCGACCAACTGGAGCCCGAGCAGTTCATGTACTCCATGCTCACGCGCAGCCAGCGCATCAGCCACGAAAACCTGCGCCTGCGCGACAAGAACTGGTTGGAAGGCTACGAGCGCTGGTTTGCCCAGAAGGCCGACGTCAGCGTGCCCGCCGGGGCGCCCGTGCCGCCGCCCATGTTCACGCCTTACAGCGTGCGTGGCGTCACGTTGAAGAACCGCGTGGTGGTGTCGCCCATGGCGCAGTATTCTGCCGTGGACGGGCTGGTGGCCGACTACCACCTGGTGCACCTGGGCGCGCGGGCCATGGGCGGCGCGGGCCTGGTGTTTGCCGAGATGACCTGCGTCAGCGCCGAGGGCCGCATCACCCCCGGCTGCCCCGGTCTCTACAAACCCGAGCACACCGCCGGCTTCAAGCGCATTGCCGACTGGATTCACCAGAACACCGACGCTAAGTTCGCCATCCAGATTGGCCACGCCGGGGCCAAGGCGTCCACCCGTGTGGCTTGGGAGGGCATCGACCAGCCGCTGGAGAGCGGCAACTGGCCGATCATGTCCGCCTCGCCCCAGCAGTACCTGGAAGGTGTCAGCCAAGTTTCGCGCGAGATGACCCGTGCCGACATGGACGAGGTCAAGGGTCAGTTCGTGGCAGCCGCCCGCGCCGCCGCCGAAGCCGGTGCCGACTGGCTGGAGCTGCACTGCGCCCACGGCTACCTGCTGTCGAGTTTCATATCGCCGCTCACCAACCACCGAAGGGACGAATACGGTGGCAGCCTGGCCAACCGCCTGCGCTACCCGCTGGAAGTGTTCAAGGCGGTGCGCGCGGTGTGGCCGGCCGACAAGCCGATGTCGGTGCGCATTTCCGCCCACGACTGGGTCGAAGGCGGCATCACGCCCGACGATGCGGTGGAAATCGCCAAGGCCTTCAAGGCCGCCGGGGCCGACATGATCGACTGCTCGTCGGGCCAGGTGAGCAAGAAGGAAAAGCCGGTCTATGGCCGGATGTTCCAGACGCCGTTTGCCGACCGGATTCGCCAGGAGGCGGGCATTCCCACCATCGCGGTGGGCGCCATCAGCGAGGCCGACCACGCCAACTCCATCTTGGCAGCCGGTCGCGCCGATTTGTGCGCTGTGGCGCGTCCTCACCTCGCCAACCCGGCCTGGACGCTGACCGAGGCGGCCAAGATCGGCTACACCCTGGTGAGCTGGCCCAAGCAATACCGTTCCGCCAAAGGGCAGATGGAAAGCAACTTCGCCCGCGAGAAGGCGATGGCGGCCCAGGCGGCGGGGGCCAAATGAGCGCCGCGGTGCGCCATGCCCTGGTGACAGGGGGCGGGCAGGGCATCGGTGCCGCAGTGGTGCAGGCGCTGCGCGCGCAGGGGATGCGGGTGACGCTGCTGGGCCGCCGCCTGCCTGTGTTACAGGCCGTGGTGGACACCGATCCCGAGCACCTCCATGCCGTCACGGCGGACGTGTCCAACCCGGCCGAGGTGGCGCAGGCCGTGGTCTCGGCCCGGGAGCGGTTCGGGCCGGTGCAAGTGCTGGTGAACAACGCCGGGCAGGCCCTGAGTGCACCGTTCCACAAGATGGACATGGCCCTGTGGCAACAGATGCTCTCGGTCAACCTCACGGGCACCATGGTCTGCACCCAGGCGGTGCTGCCCGACCTGCTGGCCGCCGGCTGGGGCCGCATCGTCAACGTGGCCAGCACGGCGGGGCAGGTGGGGTATGCCTACGTGTCGGCCTACTGTGCCGCCAAACACGGGGTGGTCGGGCTCACGCGGTCGCTGGCGCTGGAGCTGGCCACCAAGGGCATCACGGTCAATGCGGTGTGCCCCGGGTACACCGAGACCGACATCGTGCGCGAGAGCATCGACCGCGTGGTGGCCAAGACCGGCCGCACCCCCGAGCAGGCGATGGCGGAGTTTGTCAAGTCGAACCCTCAGGGTCGCCTGGTCCAGCCTCGGCAGGTGGCCGATGCGGTGGCATGGCTCTGCGGCGACGGGGCAGCGGCGGTCACGGGGCAGTCCATTTCGGTGTCTGGCGGCGAGGTGATGTGAGCCGCCACCCCTTCATTTCGAATCACACAGAGGAGTTTTTGCATGACTTATGACGTTGACCCCACCTTGCTGGCGGGCAACCGCCGCCCCATGGCCGGCTACCAGGCGACCCACTTCCTGTGGGCGGTGCAAGACGGCGTGGCCACCATCACCCTGAACCGGCCGGAGCGCAAGAACCCGCTCACGTTCGACAGCTACGCCGAGCTGCGCGACCTGTTCCACCAGCTGAAGTGGGCCGACGACGTGAAGACCGTGGTGGTGACCGGCGCCGGTGGCAACTTCTGCTCGGGCGGCGATGTGCACGAAATCATCGGCCCGCTGATCGCACTCAAGGCGCCCGAGCTGCTGATGTTCACCCGCATGACGGGCGAACTGGTGAAGACGATGCGCGCCTGCCCGCAGCCCATCGTCGCTGCGGTGGACGGGGTGTGCGCCGGGGCCGGGGCCATCATTGCCATGGCGTCGGACATTCGCCTGGGCACGGCGCGCAGCAAGACGGCATTCCTGTTCAACCGTGTGGGCCTGGCCGGCTGCGACATGGGCGCTTGTGCCATCCTGCCTCGCCTCATCGGCCAAGGCCGCGCCAGCGAACTGCTCTACACCGGCCGTTCCCTGGGGGGAGAGGAGGGCGAGCGCTGGGGCTTCTTCAACCGCTTGTGTGCCCCCGAAGAGCTGCTGGCCGAAGCCCAGAAGCTGGCCACCGACCTGACCGCCGGCCCCACCTTTGCCAACGGCATCACCAAGACCATGCTGCACCAGGAATGGGCCATGACCATTGAGCAGGCCATCGAGGCGGAAGCGCAGGCCCAGGCCATCTGCATGATGACGCAGGACTATTCCCGCGCTTACCATGCCTTCGTGGCGAAGCAAAAACCGGTCTTTCAAGGGGACTGACATGGCAGACACCACCTACCTGCAGTGGCCGTTCTTCGAGCCGCGCCACGCCGAACTGGCCCAGGCGCTGGATGCCTGGGCGGCGCAGCACGTGCCGCACGACCACGGCCCCGACGTGGACGCCGAGTGCGTGGCCCTGGTGCGCACGCTGGGTGCCGCGGGCTGGTTGCGCCACGCGGTGGGCGGGCGCGACGTGGGCGGAGCCCACGACACCATCGACACGCGCGCCATCTGCCTGATCCGCGAAACCCTGGCACGCCACAGCGGCCTGGCCGACTTTGCCTTTGCCATGCAGGGCTTGGGCTCGGGCGCCATCTCGCTGCACGGCACGCCGGAGCAGCGCCAGCGTTACCTCACCCGGGTGGCCAGTGGCGAGGCGATCGCCGCCTTTGCGTTGTCTGAACCCAATGCCGGCTCCGACGTGGCGGCCATGGCCTGCGCCGCGCGTGCCGAGGGCGACCACTACGTGCTGGACGGCGAAAAGACCTGGATTTCGAACGGCGGCATTGCCGATTTTTACGTCGTGTTTGCGCGCACCGGCGAAGCGCCCGGTGCCCGCGGCATTTCGGCCTTCATCGTGGACGCGGGCACGCCCGGTTTCGAGATCGCCGAGCGCATCAACGTGATCGCGCCGCACCCGCTGGCCCGGCTGCGCTTCACCAACTGCCGCATCCCGGTGAGCCAGCGCGTGGGGGCCGCCGGCGAAGGCTTCAAGGTGGCCATGCGCACGTTGGACGTGTTCCGCACCTCGGTCGCTGCGGCGTCGCTGGGCTTTGCCCGCCGCGCGCTGGACGAGGCCTTGCACCGCGCCACCACGCGCCAGATGTTCAATGGCGTGCTGGCCGACTTCCAGCTCACCCAGGCCAAGCTCGCCCAGATGGCCACCGCCATCGACGCCGCCGCCTTGCTGACCTACCGCGCCGCCTGGCAGCGCGACCAGGGCCGCAACGTGACCCGCGAAGCCGCCATGGCCAAGATGACCGCCACCGAAAACGCCCAGCAGGTGATCGACGCGGCGGTGCAGATCTGGGGCGGCCTGGGCGTGGTCAGCGAAGTGCCGGTGGAGCGCCTGTACCGCGAGATCCGCGCCCTGCGCATTTACGAAGGGGCCACCGAGGTGCAGCAGCTCATCATCGCGCGCGAACTGCTCAAGGAGGCCGGCGCGCGCGGCTGAGCCTGGGGCGCACCGCACCCGCACTTACAGACCCAGGAGACGACATGCCCACCGCGCACCTCGACACCTTCGCCCGCGACCACCTGCCGCCGCCCGAGCAGCAGCCGCAGTACCGGTTCGACCTGCCCGAGCTGCAGTTCCCCGATCAGCTCAACTGCGCCACCGAGCTGCTGGACAAGCACGTGGCCGCGGGCCGGGGCGACCGCCTCTGCATCCGCGCCCCTGGCCTGAGCTGGACCTACGCCGACCTGCAGGAGAAAGCGAACCGCATTGCCAACGTGCTGGTGCGCGACATGGGGCTGGTGCCCGGCAACCGGGTGCTGCTGCGTGCGCCCAACAACCCCATGCTGGTGGCCTGCTGGTTTGCGGTGATGAAGGCCGGTGGCATCGCCGTGGCCACCATGCCCCTGCTGCGCGCCAAGGAGCTGAAGGCCATCGTCGAGATCGGGCAGGTGACCCACGCGCTGTGCGACGCCGCCCTGGGCGAGGAGCTGCAGCAGACCGCGATCGCCACCCCGCTGCTGAAGCACATCCGCCACTTCAACTACAGCGGGCCCGACAGCCTGGAAGCGCTGATGGCGCGTGCCCCCGCGCAGTTCGACAACGTGGCCACCGCCAGCGACGACACCTGCCTGTTCGGGTTCACGTCGGGCACCACGGGCGTGCCCAAGGCCACCATGCACTTCCACCGCGACGTGATGGCCGCCTGTCTGTGCTGGCCGCCGCACGTGCTGCGCGCCACGCCCGATGACGTGTTCATTGGCAGCCCGCCGCTGGCCTTCACCTTCGGGCTGGGCGGGCTGGTGCTGTTCCCCATGGCCATTGGCGCCTCCACCGTGTTGCTGGAAAAAGCCAGCCCGCCGCAGTTGCTGGACGGCATCAAAGAGTTCGGCGCCACCGTGCTGTTCACGGCCCCCACCTCGTACCGCACGCTGGCCGCCAAAGGCACGGAGCTGCGCAAGACGCCGCTGCGCAAATGCGTCTCGGCCGGCGAGGCCTTGCCCGCCTCCACCCGCGCCTTGTGGAAAGAGGCCACTGGCATCGAGCTGATCGACGGCATTGGCTCGACCGAAATGCTGCACATC
>JAUWAE010000298.1 GCA_030602185.1 Comamonadaceae bacterium | reverse complement strand
CGGCCTGCGCCGCCGCGGCTACACGCCCGAAGCCATTCAACTGTTTGCCGAACGCATCGGCGTGACCAAGAGCGACAGCTGGATCGACTACAGCACGCTGGAAGGCTGCCTGCGCGAAGACCTGGAAAACAAGGCCCACCGCGGCATGGCTGTGCTGGACCCGGTGAAGCTGGTGCTGACCAACTGGGCCGAAGCCTTTGGCAGCGACGCCTACACCGAGGCATGCACTCAGCCCGCCCTGCCCCACAGCGCCATTGCCGAGGGGCAAACGCCCCCGCCCGACCGCGTGTTCAAGATCGGCAAGGACGTGTGGATTGAGCGCGAGGACTTTGAAGAAGTGCCGCCCAAGGGCTACAAGCGCCTGTTCCCGGGCAACGTGGTGCGCTTGAAAGGCGGCTACGTGATCGAATGCACCGGCTGCGCCCGCGACGCCAACGGCCAGGTGACCGAGGTGCACGCCAAGGTGATACCGGGCACCAAGAGCGGCACCCCCGGCGCCGACAGCGTGAAAGCCAAGGCCGCCATCACCTGGGTGGGCGTGAACGACGGCGTGCAGGCCGAAGTGCGCCTGTACGACCGCCTGTTCACCGACCCGCAACCCGACGCGGGCGGCAAGAACTTCCTGGACGCACTGAACCCGGAGAGCCTGAAGGTGGTGACGGCCTACGTGGAACCGTCACTGGCCGCTGCGCAGCCGGACCAGAAGTTCCAGTTCGAACGCCACGGGTACTTTGTGGCCGACCGGGTGGAGCATGGGGTAGGTGGGAAAGTGGTGTTCAACCGGGTGACGGGGTTGAAGGACTCTTGGGCTAAGTAGATCCCCTTGCCGCCCAAGGCATTTGGCAGAAAATACAAATCAGGGACGGTATGCCACTTTCTTGGAACGAAATCAAAAACAACGCGCTGGCGTTTTACAAACGCTGGGAGGACGCCACCCGGGAAGCTTCGGAAGCCAAACCGTTCTGGATCGACTGTTTCGAAATCTTCGGCATCCGACGTCCCCCCGAACGGGCTCACGCCACTTGGCTGGAGCCATCACACTGACACCCCGTGAGCTACCTGCACCTGGCCTACCTACACCTTGCCACCGTGGTACCTGGATTTTTCCTGGGCGGTTACCTTTTGCTCAACCGCAAAGGAACTGCGCTACACCGGCGCATGGGTAAAGCCTACATGGTGTGCATGGTGCTGACGGCGCTGATCACGCTGTTCATGCCGGCCCAGGTAGGACCAGCGCTGTGGGGGCACTTTGGCTTCATACACCTGTTCAGCCTGCTGGTGCTGTATTGCGTGCCTGCGGCCTATGTGGCGGCCCAGCGTCACCAGACGCGCGCACACGCCGCGAACATGGTGGGCGTTTACGTTGGGGGCATTTTGGTGGCAGGCGCTTTCACGTTCGCCCCAGGCCGGTTGTTGCACACCTGGGTATTTGGAAGTGGTTCAATGGTCTGAAAGCTCCGGCACAATTCCCTTATGAACTTCGCCATCCGCCTTCAACAACTTCCCACCGTTGCCCACCTGGCTGCCGTGAACCTGCTCGACGCCATCTGCCAGACCGTAGCCACCATCGAGAACAAACCCGGCCAGGCTGGCTCGCTGGCCGTGTACCACGGGCTGGCCCAGAAGCACAGGGGCGTCATCACGCCGGCCGCCGCCGCCGAAGGGCTGGACTGGTACGGCGAGCACCTGGCCGACGCGCAGGCCCATCCGGGCAAGCACCCCAACATCGACCGCCTGCTGACCTGGGCCGCTGGTACCGTCAGCTACCGGCTCGAGCCGGTGCTCAGTCGTCCCAGCTGACCACCGGCCCCAGCTTGCGCTCGGCCAGGAACACTGCCTCGCGCAGGCTCCAGGCCGTGCCTCCGTCGAACCACGGCGACTCCAGCCGCGGCAGGTGGTAGCGGATGTAATAGCTCTCGGCCTCCTGGTCGTCAGCCAACTCCGGCGGGTCTTCCGGGTCGTGGGTGCCGTACAGCGTGTGGTGCCGCACGATGCGCACCGGGCAGGTGGTGAGACCGGCGTAAAACCATTGCCCGCACTTGACGGCGGGGAGTTCGTCAACTGGGCTCATGTTGTGCGC
>JAUWAE010000086.1 GCA_030602185.1 Comamonadaceae bacterium | reverse complement strand
GGCCTTCGGGCACGGTCTCCAGGTTGCGGAACAGACGCGGGAAGCGGCCGATCTCGCTGGCCTTGTCCTGTTCACCACGCTCCACGATGAGGTCGTAGGTGTCCTGGCTGGCCAGGATCTGCTGCGGCTGGTAGGCGCTGGCGCCCAGCACGCGCACGGCGTGGTAGTGGGTGAGCACCACGTACTTGATGGGCTTGTCGGTGACTTCGCGGATGCGGCGCACCACGTCGGCGGCCATGGCGGGTGTGGCCTGGGTGTCGGCCACCAGCACGGCGTCGTCGCCAATGATGATGCCGGTGTTCGGGTCGCCTTCGGCCGTGTAGGCCCAGGCGTGTTCAGAAATCTGTTCGAAGGTGACCTTCTTTTCTTCCAGATCGGCGGCAGAGGCAAACGTTTTGGTACTCATGGGACGGACTCCAAATTCAACAATGACAAACGCGTTTGATTGAATGGCGGCGATCTTACCCACAAAATTCAGCCATGACAAATGAATTTGTTTAAGTAAAAACCCCTAAGGACCTCTGAGGACCGGCCGCACACGGTCACAATCTACGCATGCGTACCGAAAAACACAACCCGACGATCGACGCGCAGGAGGATGCGGAGGCACGTCCGTCGCGAGGCATCCAGAGTGTGGAAGTGGGCGGACAGCTGCTGCAGGCCCTGGCCCGCGCGGGCCGGCAAATGGCGCTGAAAGACCTGGCCCGCGAGGCCGACATGACGCCCGCCAAAGCCCACCCCTACCTGGTGAGCTTCGGCAAATTGGGGCTGATCGAGCAGGACCCGTTGAGCGGCCACTATGGCCTGGGGCCGCTGGCGATGCAGCTGGGCCTGATCAGCCTGCAGCAGGTGGACCCGGTGCGCCTGGCGAGTGCAGAACTGCCCGCACTGGCCCAGCGCGTGGGCTGCACCGTGTCGGCCGCGGTGTGGGGGGGCGAAGGCCCGGTCATCATCCGCGTGGAAGAAGGCCCGACACCGGTGTACGTGGCGATGCGCCACGGCACGCCTGCCTCGCTGCGGCACACTGGCACCGGCAAGGTATTTGCAGCCTTCCGGCCGCGTGCCGACATCGAAGCGGCGCTGGCGCGCGAGGGACAGACAGGCGCACTGCTGGACCCCACATTTGCCGCCGAACTGGAAGAAATCCGCCGCGCCGGCATGACACGGGTGCGCGATGAACTGCTGCCCGGCATCAGCGCCATGGCGGTGCCGGTGTTCGATGGCTTCGGGCGGCTGGTGCTGGCCATAGCGGCCATCGGGCCCAGTGCGCGGCTCGACCTGTCCGAGGGCAGCGAGCAGGTGCGGGCGCTGCGCGAAGTGGGTCAGGCGCTGTCGCAGCGGCTGGGTGCCGTCAACGCTCGGCCTTGAGCGGGGGCCGCCTCAACGCCCTTCGAACGACGGCTGACGGCGCCCGGCAAAAGCGGCTCGCCCTTCCGCAAAATCGCGGCTGGCCTGGGTAAGGGCCTCGCGGCTGCGCCAGTCGGCCATGCGGTCTTCGCCCCAGGCAATCTCCTGGATGGTCTGCTTCATGCCCTGCAGCGCCAGGGGTGCCAGCTGGGCGGCGCGGCTGGCCCATTCGTGCACCGCGTGCGCGAGTTCGCCAGGAGGCACCAGCCGGTCGAGGTAACCCATGGCCAGCAGTTCCGGGCCCGTGGCGGGCTGTGCCAGCAGGAACAGCTTGCGGGTGGCCCCCAGGCCCAGCCGGGCCACGTAGCGGCGCAGGCCGCTGGGGTAGTAGTGCAGGCCCAGGGCGGCCGCCGGCATGCGCAGCTCCATGCCTTCGATGCCGATGCGGAAATCGCAGGCCAGGGCCAGGTCGGTGGCGCCACCGTAGACGCTGCCACTCAGGGCGCACACGGTCAGGGCCCGCACCCGCGCCAGGGCGTCGGGCACCTGCTCGAACGCCATCGGCGCACGGCCACTGTCGTCGAACTCCCCGATGTGGTAGCCCGCACTGAACACCCGCGTCGGCGGCAGCGTGCGGGCGGTCAGCACCAGCACGCGCACCCGGTCGTCGCCATTCACTGCCTCGAATTGCTGCAGCAGGGTGCGCAGGTCTTCGTCGTGCAGGCGGTTGCGGTGCGCGGGCCGGTTCAAGGTGATGGTGGCGACCCCATCGTGTACCGTCAGCACCGGCGGAGAGGCGTCGGGCCAGCGGCGTTCGTCGTGCCAGTCGTTCATGGGAATGAGGGCGGTGTTCAGTAAGGCAGGGTGCGGTCGGTCAGCAGCCGCTCGACAAACGCGCGCCGGGCAGCCTTGTCGTCTTCGCTGCCTTGTGCGCGAAAGATGGACTCGGCCTGGATGTAGCTGTAGAGCACGAAGGCCCGTTGCTGGGCCGGTTCCGGCTCGAAGCCCATGCGCTGAAAGGTTTGTTCGATGTAGCGCAGCCGCATGGCGTCCACCTCGTCGACCACCTTGCGCGCCGCCTCGTCGCGGCGGGCCCAGGCGCGCACCGCCAGCTCGATGGCTCCGCCCCGCTGGGCCGATTCGCCGCGGAACGACAGCCCGGCGAGGTCGTGCACCACCTCCTGCGGCGTGACGCCCTGACGGTTGTGCGCGGCGATCACACGCTCGGTCTGCGCCGCCTTCCAGGACTGCAGCAGGCGCTGCAGCAAGTCGTCGCGGTCGACAAAGTGCCAGTAGAAACTGCCGCGCGTGACGTTGAGCATCTTGGCCAGCACATCGACACGCACCCCCTCGACACTCTTGTCGACCAGCACATCGGCCGCGGTGCGCAACCAGTCCTGCGGCGACAGGGGCGACCGCGCGGACGCGCGGGGACGGCGCACCGGCGCTGTCCGGGCGGTCGACGGGGAGAGGGACTCGGGGGTCTGCATGGCGTTGCTCATCATATCGTTCGGTAACGCGTCGGCCGCCCTTGGGGGCTGACACCCGCGTTTTCCCTGATGCCCGCCGACGCACCGGTCAGTATAGTTGCGACCGTACACATACACATGTGTATTGAGCACTCAAACATAAGGGTAAACCCTTAAATCAAAGGCCGTGACAAGCCTCGCCGATTTAGTTATTATTTATAACTGTATTGACCTCCACCGCACAACGCCATGACCTTCACCGCCACCCCCGCCACCGACGCCGTCCAACTGACCATGCAGGGAGACGTTGCCGTCATCCGCCTGTGCCGACCTGCCAAGCGCAACGCGCTGAGCGACGGCCTGATCCTGGCCATCCGCGACACGTTCCAGAACTTGCCGGCCAACGCCCGCGCGGCGGTCATCCACGGCGAAGGCGACCACTTCTGCGCCGGCCTTGACCTGTCGGAGCTGCAGGAGCGTGACGCTGGCGAAGGCATCTTCCACTCGCGCATGTGGCACACCGCGCTGGACTGCGTGGAAAAAGGCACCGTGCCCGTGGTGGCCGCCCTGCACGGTGCGGTGGTCGGCGGTGGGCTGGAGCTGGCCAGTGCCTGCCACATCCGCGTGGCCGACGAATCCACCTTCTACGCCCTGCCCGAAGGCACCCGGGGCATTTTCGTGGGCGGCGGCGGTTCGGTGCGCATCCCCAAGCTGATCGGCGCCGCGCGCATGACCGACATGATGCTGACCGGCCGCGTGTACAACGCGGTGGACGGAGAGCGCATCGGCCTGTCGCAGTACATGGTGCCCGCCGGTACCGCGCTGGACAAAGCGCTGGAGCTGGCCACCCGCATTGCCACCAACGCCCCGCTGACCAACTACGCCCTGATGCACGCCCTGCCCCGCATTGCCGAGCAGCCGGGCGACCACGGCTTCTTCACCGAAGCGCTCATTTCCTCCATCGCCCAGGCCGCACCCGAGGCCAAGGCGCGCGTGCGCGCCTTCCTGGAGGGCAAGGCCGCCAAGGTCCAGAAGGCCTGACCCCGTTTCCCGCAGAGGCAGACACCATGACCACCCCTCCCAAGTTCCGCCCGCTGACTTTTGGCGTGACCCGCGTGACGTTGCGCGACGGCGTCGCCGGCACCCACTACCTCACCGCCGACCAGCCGCTGCAACCCTACCCCGACCGCCTGAGCGACCGCCTGCGCCAATGGGCCGAGGCCTGCCCGGACCGCACCTGGATGGCGCAACGCGAACGCACCACTGGGGCCGACGGCAAGCCGCTGCTGGGCGACTGGCGGCACGTCAGCTACCGCGAGGCCTGGGCCACGGCCCGCTGCATCGCCCAGGGGCTGATCGACCGCGGGTTGAGCGCCGACCGGCCGGTCGCGATCCTGAGCGAAAACAGCCTTGAACACGCCCTGCTGGCGCTGGGCTGCCTGGTGGCTGGCGTGCCCTACGTGCCCACGTCACCGGCCTATTCGCTGGTCAGCACCGACTACGACAAACTCAAGCACGTGCTGCGCACTGTCACGCCCGGGCTGGTGTTCGCCCAGGACGCACGTTACGCCAAGGCCATCCAGTCTGCCGTGGGCAGCGAGGTCGAAGTGGTGCTGGCACAGGGCGCCGTCGAAGACCGTGACGTGACCCGCCTGGCCGACCTCATGGCCACCGCAGCCACCCCGGCGGTGGACACCGCCATGGCCGCCACCGGCCCCGACACCATCGTCAAGTTCCTGTTCACCAGCGGCTCCACCAAGCTGCCCAAGGCGGTCATCAACACCAACCGCATGTGGTGCGCCAACCAGCAGCAGATGACGCAGTCGATGCCGGTGCTGCAGGAAGACCCGCTGGTGCTGGTGGACTGGCTGCCCTGGAATCACACCTTTGGCGGCAACCACAACTTCGGCATGGTGCTCTACCATGGCGGCACCATGTACATTGACGACGGCAAACCCACCCCGGCGCTCATGCACGAAACCCTGCGCAACCTGCGCGAAGTGGCCCCCACGGTGTACTTCAACGTGCCCACCGGGTTCGAGGCCATTGCCAACGCCATGAAGGCCCCGACCGACGACGGCCGCGCCCTGCGCAAGACGTTCCTGTCGCGCGTCAAGATGTTCTTCTACGCCGGCGCCGCCCTGGCCCAGCCGGTGTGGGACAGCCTGTACGAAAGCGAGGAGGCCGAGATCGGCGAACGCATCGTCATGACCTCCGGCCTGGGCATGACGGAATCCGGCCCGTTTGGCCTGTTCGTCACCAGCCCGAACGTGAAAGCCGGCGACCTGGGCGTGCCCACCCCCGGCATGGAAGTGAAGCTGGTGGACATGCAGGGCAAGACCGAGGTGCGCTACCGCGGCCCCAACATCACCCCCGGCTACTGGCGCGCGCCCGCCGAAACCGCCGAGGCCTTTGACGAAGAAGGCTACTTCTGCTCGGGTGACGCGGTGAAGTGGATCGACGAGACCGACATCCACCTGGGCCTCAAGTTCGACGGCCGCATTGCCGAAGACTTCAAGCTGGCGACCGGCACCTTCGTGAGCGTGGGGCCACTGCGCGGCAAGATCATCGCCGCCGGTGCGCCCTACATCCAGGACGTGGTCATCACCGGTCTGAACATGAAGGAAGTGGGCGCCATGGTGTTCCCCACGCCCAAAGTGCGTGAACTGTGCGACCTGCCGGCCGACACGTCGCTGCACGATGTTCTGGACCACCCGGCCGTGCTGGCCAAGTTCCAGGGCATCGTCAACGAACTGGCGAAGACCGCCACCGGCAGCGCCAACCGCATCGCCCGCCTGTGCTTGCTGGCCGACCCGCCCACCATCGACCGCGGCGAGATCACCGACAAAGGCTCGATCAACCAGCGCGCTGTGCTGAGCCACCGTGCCGACACCGTGGCCAAGCTGCACGCCGACGAGTTGCACTACATCCTCAAGCCGCAGGCCTGAGCCCCCATCTTTCACAAGGAACGACCATGGCCCACAAGGGATTTTTCAACGCCTTCAATGACGTGTGGATGCTGGACGGCGTGCGCACGCCGATGGTGGACTACTGCGGCGCGCTCGGCCACATTTCGCCCACCGACCTGGGCATCAAGGCCGCCCGTGAGGCGCTGGCCCGCAACGGCGTGAACCCGGCCGACATTGGCTCGGTCATCACCGGCAACATGGCGCCTGGCGACTTCGACCAGTTCTTCCTGCCGCGCCACATCAGCCTGTACGCCGGCGTACCGCAAGACGTGCCGTCCATCATGGCGCAGCGCATTTGCGGCACCGGTTTCGAGCTGTTCCGCCAGGCCGGCGAGCAGATCGAAGCGGGTGTGTGCGACGCCGCGCTGGTGGTGGGCACCGAGAACATGACGCGCAACCCCATCGCCGCCTTCGACCACCGTACCGGCTTCAAGCTGGGCGCGCCGGTGGGTTTCAAGGACTACATGTGGGAGGCGCTGAAAGACCCGGCCGCTGGCATCAACATGATCCAGACCGCCGAGAACCTGGCCAAGAAATACGGCATCAGCCGCGAGGACGTGGACCAGTTCGCGTCTGACTCTTTCGCCAAAGCCGTGGCCGCTCAAGAGGCTGGCTTCTTTGACGGTGAAATCGTGCCGGTGGTGACGGAAAAGTTCGAACTCGAAGGCTACAAGGCCCGGGGCATCAAGCTGCAGGGCAAGGTCACCAGCGTGGACCGCGACACCCACCCGCGCATTTCGCCGGCGGAGGTGCTCGCCAAGCTCAAGCCGGTGTACGAAGGCGGTGTGCAGACCGGCGGCAACAGCTCTGCGCTGGTGGACGCCGCCGCGGCTTGCGTGGTCACCTCGGGGGCTTACGCCAAAGCCCACGGCAAGCAGCCTGCCGCCCGCGTGGTGGCCGCCGCTGCGGTGGGCGTGCCGCCCGAAATCATGGGCATCGGCCCGGCACCGGCCATCCGCCTGCTGCTGGAACGCACCGGCCTGCAACTGTCCGACATCGGCCGCTTCGAGATCAACGAAGCCCAGGGCGCGCAAACCCTGGCCGTGGGCCGCGAATTGGGCCTGGACCTGGCCAAGCTCAACGTGAACGGCGGCGCCATCGCGCTGGGCCACCCGCTGGCCTGCACGGGCGTGCGACTCACCATCACCCTGGCGCGCGAGCTGCGCCGCAGCGGCCTGCGCTATGGCATCTCCAGCGCCTGCGTGGGCGGCGGCCAGGGCATTGCGCTGCTGATCGAGAACCCGGACGCGGTCTGAACCTCACACCGACTCAAGGAAACGACATGGACATTCAAGGCAAAGCAGCCCTCGTCACCGGCGGCGGCTCCGGCTTGGGCGAAGCCACCGCCCGCGAACTCGCCCGCCTGGGCGCCAAAGTGGCGGTGCTGGACGTGAACCTGGACAACGCCCAGCGCGTGGCCACAGACATTGGCGGCATTGCGGTGCAATGCGACGTCACCAGCCCCGACAGCGTGCAGGCCGCCATTGACGCCGCCGCCGCGGCTCACGGCCCAGCCCGCATCCTGATGCAGATCGCCGGCATCGGCACCGCCAAGCGCGTGGTCGGCAAGGACGGCAACGCCGCACCGCTGGAAGATTTCGCCAAGGTCATCAACGTCAACCTGATCGGCACCTACAACGTAGCCCGGCTGTTTGCCGCCGCCTGCGCCAAGCTCGAGCCGATGGAAGACGGCGAGCGCGGCGCCATGGTGTTCACCGCCTCGGTGGCCGCCTACGACGGCCAGGTGGGCCAGCAGGCTTACAGTGCCTCCAAGGCCGGCGTGGTGGGCATGACCCTGCCCATGGCGCGCGACCTGGCGCAGCACGGCATCCGCGTCTGCACCATCGCCCCCGGCCTGTTCGCCACCCCGCTCATGAAAACCCTGCCCGAGCCGGTGCAACAGTCGCTGGCGGCCAGCATCCCCTTCCCCTCGCGCCTGGGCAAGCCCAGCGAGTTCGCCGAACTGGCCTGCCACATCGTGAGCAACGGCCACCTCAACGGCGAAACCATCCGCCTCGACGGCGCCCTGCGCATGGCGCCCCGCTGAAAAGGATTGAACATGACCAAAACCGTCGTGTACGAAGTGGAAGTGATGTTCGGCGACTGCGACCCTGCCGGCATCGTCTTCTTCCCCAACTTCAGCAAGTGGATGGACGCCTCGTCCCTCAACTTCTTCGTCAAGTGCGGCGTGCCGCCCTGGCGCGAGCTGGTCAAGACGCGCGGCATCATCGGCACCCCGCTGCTGGAGATCAACACCAAATTCATGCGCCCGGCCACCTACGGCGAACGCCTGCAGGTGCACACCAGCATCGTCGAATGGCGCGAGAAGGTCGTGATCCAGAAACACGTCGTCATGCGCGGCGACACGGTGTTGTGCGAAGGCCTGGAAACCCGCGCCTTCTGCATCAAGCACCCCGACGACCCGGACCGCATCAAGGCCATTCCCGTGCCCGAGGACATCAAGGCCCTGTGCAGCTGACCCACAACCACAGAGTCGGGCCCACCCGACCGCTTTTCCCACCCACCCATCTGAAGGAGACCCTGCCATGAACACCCGCCGTCAATTTACCCAATCCCTGCTCGGTGCGGCCGCCCTGGGAGCCACTGGCCTGCCCTGGGCCGCCCAGGCCCAAGGCACGCCCGAGCTGGCCAAGATCCTGGTCGGTTTTCCGCCCGGTGGCACGACCGACGCCCTGTCGCGCCTGGTGGCCGACAAACTGCGCGGCAGCTACGCCCGCAACGTGATGGTGGACAACAAACCAGGCGCCGGCGGCCAGATCGCCATCACCACCCTCAAGAACTCGGACGCCGACGGCAATACCCTGCTGCTGACGCCTTCGTCCATGCTGTCGGTGTACCCCCTCACCTACTCGCGCCTGCCCTACACGCTCGACGACGTGGCCCCGGTCTCGGTGGCTTGCTTCTTCAGCCATGGCTTTGGCGTCGGCCCCGGTGTGCCCGAAAGCGTGAAGACCATGAAGGACTTCATCGCCTGGGCCAAGGCCAACCCCGGCAAGGCCAACTTCGGCTCGCCAGCGGCCGGCTCCATACCGCACCTCACCGCGGCGCTGGTGGGCAAGATGACCCAGGTCGACCTCAAGCACATCCCCTACCGCGGCTCCGCGCCCGGCATTTCCGACCTGCTCGGCGGTCAGATCTCGTCCATGTGCTCCCCGGTGGGCGACTACCTGCAGCACATCAAAACGGGCAAGCTGCGCCTGCTTGGCACCAGCGGCCCGCAGCGTTCGCCGTTCACACCCGAGGTGCCCACCTTCCGTGAGCAGGGCATCGACCTGGCCGTGCGCGAGTGGTACGGCTTCTTCCTGCCGGGCAAAGCCACGCCCGAAGCCCGTCGCCGCGCCGCCGCCTACCTGCAGCCCGCGCTCAACAGCAAGGAAATCATCGACAACCTGGCCAACGTCGGCATGGAAGCCCAGTCCTCCACGCCCGACCAACTGGCCGCCTGGCTCAAAGCCGATGCCGACCAGTGGCGCGGCATCGTCAAGGAAATCGGTTTCAGCGCCGACTCCTGACCCGTTCGCCTTTCTTCGTCCACCCTTCGCACCATGAACCACTACCAGCCCCGCACCGAAGACATCGGTTTCATCCTGTTTGACGTACTGCAGGCCCAGGACACCCTGGCCGAACTGCCGGCGCTGGCCGACAACGCCGACCCCGACCTGATGCGCCAGGTGCTGGAAGAGGCAGGCAAGTTCGTGGGAGAGGTGGTGGCGCCGCTCAACCGCGACGGCGACGAGATCGGCGCTCAGTGGAACGACGGCGCGGTGACCATGCCACCAGGCTTCCGCGACGCCTACCAGGCCTTCTGGCAGGCGGGCTGGCCCGCCCTCTCGGCCGACCCGGCCGACGGCGGCCAGGGCCTGCCGACCGTGCTGGAGATGGTGCTGTACGAATGGCTCAGCGCCGCCAACCACGGCTGGACCATGGCCCCCGGCCTGCTCCACGGCGCCTACGACTGCATCAAGCACCACGCCAGCCCCGAGCTCAAGGCCCGCTACCTGGACAAGGTGGCCACCGGCGAATGGCTGGCCACCATGTGCCTGAC
>JAUWAE010000038.1 GCA_030602185.1 Comamonadaceae bacterium | reverse complement strand
GTCACCAAGTGGCTGGGCGAACAGGCCGAGGCGCTGGGCGTGGAGATCTTCCCCGGCTTCACCGCGGCCGAAGTGCTCTACAACGACGACGGCTCCGTCAAGGGCGTGGCCACCGGCCACCTGGGCCTGGGCAAGGACGGCTAGCCCACCGACGCTTTCCAGCTCGGCATGGAGCTGCACGCCAAGTACACCGTGTTTGCCGAGGGCGCGCGCGGCCACCTGGGCAAGCAGCTGATCGCCCAGTTCAAGCTCGACGAAGGCAAGGACCCGCAGACCTACGGCATCGGCATCAAGGAGCTGTGGGAAATCCCGGCGGACAAGGCCAAGCCCGGCCTGGTGGTGCACACCGCCGGCTGGCCGCTGGACGGCAGCACCTACGGCGGCGGCTTCCTGTACCACCTCGAAGGCAACAAGGTGACGCTGGGCTTTGTGGTGGGCCTGGACTACCAGAACCCCTGGCTCAGCCCCTTCGAAGAAATGCAGCGCTGGAAGACCCACGCCAGCATCAAGACCCACATCGAAGGCGGCAAGCGCATTGGCTACGGCGCGCGCGCCATTGCCGCGGGCGGCCTCATGAGCCTGCCCAAAACCGTGTTCCCGGGCGGCGCCCTGGTGGGTTGCGACGCGGGCTACCTGAACGCCGCGCGCATCAAGGGCAGCCACGCCGCCATCAAGAGCGGCATGCTGTGCGCCGAAGCGGCCTTTGAGGCCCTGCAGGCTGGCCGCAGCAGCGACGAACTCTCAGCCTACCCGGCCGCCTTCGAACAGAGCTGGCTGCACGAGGAACTGGACGCCTCGCGCAACTTCAAGAGCTGGTTCAAGAAGGGCAACACCGTGGGGGCGCTGATGACCGGCATCGAGCACTGGCTGCTGCCCAAGCTGGGCATGAAGCGCCCGCCCTGGACGATCCGCCGCACGGCGGCCGACCACACCTACCTGCGCCCGGCGGCCGAGTGTGCGCAGATCAGCTACCCCAAGCCCGACGGCAAGCTGACCTTCGACCGCTTGAGCAGCGTGTTCATCAGCAACACCAACCACGAAGAAAACCAGCCGGCGCACCTGACGCTGAAAGACGCCAGCGTGCCGGTGAACATCAACCTGGCCAAATTCGCCGGCCCCGAAAGCCGCTACTGCCCGGCCGGGGTGTACGAGTTCGTGAACAAGGACGGGGCGGACCAGCTGGTGATCAACGCGCAGAACTGCGTGCACTGCAAGACCTGCGACATCAAGGACCCGACGCAGAACATCGTCTGGGTGACGCCCGAGGGCGGCGGCGGACCGAACTACGCGGGCATGTGACCCATGCAAAAAGGGCCCATAGGGCCCTTTTTTGGTTCCGCGCGAAGCGCGGATCAGTAGGAGCGGCGCTGTTCGCGGTAGCCACCACCGCTGCCGAAGCCGGTGCCCGGCTCTTTCGGGCGCGAGATGTTGACCACGATGGCGCGGCCACCGACGGTCATGCCGTTGAGGGCGGCAATGGCGGCCTCGGCCTCTTGGGGGCTGGACATCTCGACGAAGCCAAAGCCCTTCGAGCGACCCGAGTCACGGTCCATCATCACCTTGGCCGACACCACGTTGCCGTGCTCGGAAAAGTTGTGACGCAGGGACTGGTCGTCGATGGAATACGGCAGGTTGCCGACGTAGATTTTGCTGCTCATGGTGAGCCTTTCAGAGAGTGTGTGCGCCGCAGGTTGGCAAAGCGTCACACGGATCGGGGTGAGGCCGCGAGCGGCACACACCAGAGAATGCACCCAGCCCATCAGGCCAGGCACACAGCAGGCGGAGCTGCACATTCGCAACCCGCATTGCATGGGGCCTACCTGGTACACGGCGACCGAAACATCAGGTGTCGGTTGCCACTGCACTCAGGCAGGTTGGGAATTGAGCCATTTCCTTGGGACACCATCACCGTTGACGGGTGAACCCTGTGCGGCTCGACAGGGGGAATCGGGGTGTCCTGGGTATCGGATTGCCGGCCAGACGCGATGGCCGCAAGTGTCGGTGGCTGGCTGATGCGCGTCATCCACCGCAACAGCAATTATATTTCAATGAAAAATAAATGCAACCTTTTTAATTTCTATAGGAAATAAAATCGACGAACGGTTGGCGCCAACCACGGCGCCGTAGCGCCGGTCACGAGATCAGCCGCTGTCGCAGCTCGGTCTTGAGGACCTTGCCGTAGTGGTTTTTGGGCAAGGCCTCCACCAGCTCGTAGCGTTTCGGCCGCTTGAAGCGGGCCATCTGGGCCAGGCAGTGGGCGTCCAGTGCGTCGGTACTGACGGCCACCCCAGGGGTCGCCACGACGAACGCCACCACCACCTCGCCCCACTCGGGGTCGGGCGCGCCCACCACGGCCACCTCGGCCACTCCCGGCGCTTGCAGCAACACCTCTTCCACCTCACGCGGGTAGATGTTGGAACCACCGCTGATGATCAGGTCCTTGCTGCGGTCCTTCAAGGTCAGAAAGCCGTCTGCGTCCAGGCAGCCCACATCGCCGGTGAACAGCCAGCCGCTCTGGATGGCGGCGGCCGTTGCTTCGGGGTTGCGCCAATACCCAGCCATCACGGTGTCGCCCTTCACCATCACCTCGCCCACCGCCCCCACGGGCAAGGGCCGCCCTTGCCCATCGCCCACCCGAACGCTCACGGGCGTCTGCGCCAGCCCGACGGAACCCAAACGGTCCCGATACCGCGGATGCGCCGTGTCGCCCAGGTGCCGACGCGACAGCGCGGTGGCCACCATGGGGGTTTCGCCCTGTCCATAAATCTGGACAAACCGCGGCCCCATGACGGCGAGCGCCCGCTCTATATCGGCCACGTACATGGGCGCCCCACCGTAGACCACCGTCTTGAACGCCCGGCCACAGTCGTCCATGCTCAGGCCACACGCCACCGCGTGGTCCACCAGGCGCTTGACGATGGTGGGCGCCGCAAAGGTGGACAAGCGCCCCAGCTGCAAGCCCAGCTCGAACAGCTCCGCCGGATCCACGCCGCCCGAGGCCGGCACCACATGCCGGGCACCCGCCATCAGGTGCGGAATGGCATACAACCCGGCGCCATGCGACATGGGTGCGGCATAGACGATGTGGTCGGTCTCGTCCACCGGGTCGACGTCAACGAAATAGGTCAGGCCCATGGTCATGAGGTTGCGGTGCGTCAGCATGACGCCCTTGGGCCGGCCGGTGGTGCCACTGGTGTAGAACAGCCACGCCAGGTCGTTGCCGGTGCGCTCGGCCATGGGCATGTCGGTGGAATCCACCGGTTGCAGCAGCTGCTCGTAAGCATCGGTTTCGATGTCGATCTGCCGATCCAGGCCCGCCAGTGCCTCGGGGCCCGAGTCGGAGGTCACGAAGGCCCAGCGCGCCTGTGCGTGGTCGATGATCCACTCCGCCTCGCGCGGGTGCAGCTTGGCGTTGATGGGCACCACCACCAAACCCGCCCACCAGGCCGCCCACAGCACCTCCAGGTACCGTGGGTGGTTGCGCATGAACAGGGCCACCCGGTCGCCCTCTGCCAGCCCGGCACGGCGCATGGACTGCGCCAGCGCCGCACTGCGACGGGCCCATTCCTGGTAGGTAGCCCAGGCTTGCGTGCCGTACCGCACGGCCACAACATGCGGCCGGATGGTGGCCTGCCGCACCAGCAAATTTGCGAGGTTCACATCGGTCTCCTCTTGGTGAGCACGCCACCTGCCAGGGCAACGCAGATGCACCGTGCTTGTTCAATGACGAGAATACCGCCTCGCCCGGATGGAGCGGGTCGCACCCGCTACTTGTTGGCCACCCACGGCACGGCGATACAATATGCGGGTCAGGAGAGCGCGCCAACCGTCCAACGGGAGAGGCGCCGCCGAAGGCGCAGGCCCCCGCATCGACGGGGCTGAACGCTCAGGCAAAAGGACTGGCAAGCGCTTGCCGCAGGCGGGCGTTCCCCCCTGGAGAGAGGCTGCCCCCGAGGCAGCCCACCGAAGGAGCAAGCGCCCAGTCGCCATCGGCGGCCGGCGTGAATCTCTCAGGTAGAGCGGACAGGCGGGCAGTGGCCGGAAGCCGCCCATGGGGCACTCCGGCATTCCACCCTCGCGGGTAGCTGCCAATTGCCTCCAACATGTCCGACACCGCTTCTTTGCTGACCACACCCCTCAACGCCCTGCACCTGGAGCTGGGCGCGCGCATGGTGCCCTTTGCCGGCTACAGCATGCCGGTCCAGTACCCCGCCGGCCTCATGGCCGAGCACCAGCACACCCGCACCGCCGCCGGCCTGTTCGACGTCTCGCACATGGGCCAGCTGCGCCTGGTGGGCCCCGACGCCGCGGCCGCGTTCGAGACCCTGATGCCGGTGGACGTGATCGGCCTGGGCCTGCACAAGCAGCGCTACGGCCTGCTGCTGAACGACGACGGCGGCATCATCGACGACCTGATGTTCGTCAACCGGGGCGACGACCTGTTCGTGATCGTCAACGGCGCCTGCAAGCACGGTGATCTGGCGCACATCCAGGCCCGGATCGGCGGCCGCTGCACGGTGGACGTGCAATTCGACCGCGCCCTGCTGGCGCTGCAAGGCCCGCAAGCCGTGACCGCGCTGCAGCGCGTGGTGCCCGGCGTGGAGCAGCTGGTGTTCATGACCGGCATGCCGGCCAACTGGAACGGCGCCGACCTGTACATCACCCGCAGCGGCTACACCGGCGAAGACGGTTTCGAGATTTCGGTGCCCGCCAACGCGGCCGACGCCTTCGCCCGCGCGCTGCTGGCCCAGCCCGAGGTGCAGCCCATCGGCCTGGGCGCGCGCAACTCGCTTCGGCTGGAGGCGGGCCTGTGCCTGTACGGCAACGACATCGACACCACCACCACCCCGGTGGAAGCCGCGCTGAACTGGGCCATGCAGAAGGTGCGCCGCACCGGCGGCGAGCGTGCCGGCGGCTTCCCGGGCGCAGACAAAGTGCTGGCGCAATTGGACGGCACCGCGCCCGCCACCCGCAAGCGCGTGGGCCTGATCGCCAAGGAGCGCGTGCCCGTGCGCGAGCACGTCGAGCTGCAGAACGCCGCCGGCGAGCGCATCGGCGAAGTCACCAGCGGCCTGATCGGGCCCACCATCAACCAGCCCATCGCCATGGGCTACGTGGAGTCCGGTTATGCTGCGCTCGGCACGCAGGTGCAGGCGCTCGTCCGTGGCAAGGCGGTGCCGATGGAAGTGGCCGCCCTGCCCTTCGTGCCCAACCGTTATTACCGCGGCTGAAGCCGCGGTTCCCCACCGTTCCCGATCCCTTTTCATTTTTTTGCTGGAGCCCCCATGAGCCTGAAGTACACCTCCGACCACGAATGGGTCCTCGTTGACGGCGACACCGCCACCGTGGGCATCACCCACCACGCGCAGGACGCGCTGGGCGACGTGGTGTTCGTGGAACTGCCCGACGTGGGCAAAGCCTTTGCCCAGAAAGACGTGGCAGGCGTGGTCGAGTCCGTCAAGGCGGCGGCCGACGTGTACATGCCCGTCAGCGGCGAGATCGTCGAAGTCAACGAAGACCTGCGCAACGACCCGGCGCTGGCCAACAGCGACCCGCTGGGCGCCGGCTGGTTCTTCAAGGTCAAGCTGTCCAACACCGCCGAACTGGCCGAGCTGCTGGACGAAACCGCCTACGGCGAACTGACCAAATAACCCCACCCTGTTGCCCCCGGAGCCCGCCATGCTCATGCCCACCGCCCGGCCCCTGGCCGACCTGGAAAACGCCAACGAGTTCGTTGCCCGCCACATCGGCATTTCGGAAGACGACGAGCGCCTGATGCTCTCCGTCATCGGCGAGGCCTCGCGCCGCGCGCTGATCGACAGCATCGTGCCGCGCAGCATCGCCCGCGCCCGGCCCATGGACCTGCCCCCGGCCGTGACCGAAGCCGCCGCGCTGGCCGAACTCAAGGCGATCGCCAGCCAGAACCAGGTGTTCAAGAGCTACATCGGGCAGGGCTACTACGGCACGCTCACCCCGGGCGTGATCCTGCGCAACATCCTGGAAAACCCCGCTTGGTACACCGCGTACACGCCCTACCAGGCCGAGATTTCCCAGGGCCGCATGGAAGCGCTGGTCAACTTCCAGACCATGGTGACCGACCTCACCGGCATGGACATTGCCAACGCCTCCATGCTGGACGAGGCCACCGCCGCCGCCGAGGCCATGACGCTGGCCAAGCGCTCGGTCAAGGCCAAGGGCAACACCTTCGTGGTGAGCGGCGACTGCCACCCGCAGACGATCGAAGTCATCCAGACCCGCGCCACCCCGCTGGGCCTGACCGTGCAGGTGGTGAACTCCACCGACGAGTGGATGGCCGCGATTGCCGGTGACGACTGTTTTGCCGCCCTCAACCAGTACCCCGGCAGCAGCGGCTGGCTGGCCGACTGGCAGGCCAGCGCCGACGTGCTGCACGCCAAGGGCGCGGCACTCATCCTGGCCGCCGACCTGCTGGCCCTCGCCGTGCTCAAGGCCCCGGGCGAAATGGGCGCCGACATCGTGGTGGGCACCACCCAGCGCTTTGGCATGCCCATGGGCGCGGGCGGCCCGCACGCCGCCTACATGGCCTGCCGCGACGCGTTCAAGCGCTCGCTGCCCGGCCGCCTGGTGGGCGTGAGCGTGGACGCGCACGGCAACCCGGCCTACCGGCTGGCGCTACAGACGCGCGAACAGCACATCCGCCGCGAAAAAGCCACCTCCAACATCTGCACCGCGCAGGTGCTGCCGGCCGTGGTAGCCAGCATGTACGCGGTGTACCACGGGCCGCAGGGCCTCAAGCGCATCGCGCAGCGCGTCGCCGCCTACACGGCCGTGCTGGCGGCCGGCCTGGAGCAACTGGGCGTGACCAGCCTGCACCACAGCGCGTTCGACACGCTGACGCTGGACCTGGGCTCGCCCGCTGCCGCCGATAAGGCCCACCAGCGTGCCGCCGCCCAGGGCCTGAACCTGCGCCGTTACACCGGCGCACGCGCGGGCTTCGTTGGCATCAGCCTGGACGAAACCACCACCCGCGACGACATTCGCCAGCTCTGGGCGTTGTTCGCCGCCGAAGGCCAGGCGCTGCCCCGCTTCGACGCGTTCGAAAAAGGCGTGGAGCCGCGCATCCCGACCGAATTGCGCCGCAGCAGCGACTTCATGACGCACCCGGTGTTCAACAGCCACCACTCCGAAACCGGCATGCTGCGCTACATCCGCGCCCTGTCCGACAAGGACCTGGCGCTGGACCGCAGCATGATCCCGCTGGGTTCGTGCACCATGAAGCTCAACGCCACCAGCGAGATGATCCCCATCACCTGGCCTGAGTTTGCGGGCGTGCACCCCTTCGCCCCGGCGGAGCAGCTCAAGGGCTACCAGCAGCTCGACGCGCAACTGCGCGCCTGGTTGTGCCAGGCCACGGGCTACGCTGGCATCAGCCTGCAGCCCAACGCCGGCTCACAGGGCGAATACGCCGGCCTGCTGGCCATCCAGGCCTACCACGCCTCGCGCGGTGAGGCGCACCGCAACGTCTGCCTGATTCCGCAGTCGGCCCACGGCACCAACCCCGCCAGCGCCCAGATGGTGGGCATGCAGGTGGTCGTCACCAAGTGCGACGACAACGGCAACGTGGACATGGACGACCTGCGCGCCAAGTGCGAGCAGCACAGCGCCAACCTCGCCTGCGTGATGATCACCTACCCCAGCACCCACGGCGTGTTCGAAACGCAGGTGAAAGCCCTGTGCGAACTGGTGCACCAGCACGGCGGCCGCGTGTACGTGGACGGCGCCAACATGAACGCCCTGGTCGGCGTGGCCGCGCCGGGCGAGTTCGGCGGTGACGTGAGCCACCTCAACCTGCACAAGACCTTCTGCATCCCGCACGGCGGTGGCGGCCCGGGCGTCGGCCCCGTCTGCGTGGTGGAAGACCTGGTGCCCTTCCTGCCGGGGCACGCCACGGCGCAAGCGCAAGGCGCCAGCCACGGTGCTGCCGGTTCGGTCGGTGCCGTGAGCGCCGCGCCCTACGGCAACGCCGCCGTGCTGCCCATCAGCTGGATGTACATCCGCATGATGGGTGCCGACGGCTTGAAGCACGCCACCGAAGCCGCCATCCTGGCCGCCAACTACATCAGCGTCCGCCTGAAGGACCACTACCCCACGCTGTACGCGAGCGAAAACGGCCACGTGGCGCACGAGTGCATCCTGGACCTGCGTAGCCTGAAGGACACCAGCGGCGTGATGGCCGAGGACGTGGCCAAGCGCCTGATGGACTACGGCTTCCACGCCCCCACGCTGAGCTTCCCGGTGGCCAACACCCTGATGGTGGAGCCCACCGAGAGCGAAACGCTGGAAGAACTGGACCGCTTCATCGACGCGATGATCGCCATCCGCGAGGAAATCCGCCAGATCGAAAACGGCACCTGGCCACAGGACGACAACCCGCTGAAGAACGCGCCGCACACCGCCGCGAGCCTGATGAAGGCCGACTGGCCCCACGCCTACGGCCGCGACGTCGGCGCCGCCAGCGCCTCCACCCGTGCGCACGCCAAGTACTGGCCACCTGTGGGCCGGGTGGACAACGTCTACGGCGACCGCAACCTGTTCTGCTCCTGCGTGCCGGTGGGCGAGCTGGAGTAACCACCGAAGGAGCCCCCATGACCGTGCGCTCGCCCCACACCCAGCATTTCGCCAGCGACAACTACGCCGGCATGTGCCCGGAGGCGACGCACTGGTTCATGCAGGCCAACGCCAGCGGCCACCAGCCCGGCTACGGCGACGACGTCTGGACCCAGCGCTCCACCGACGCGATCCGCGAGCTGTTCCAGAACGACTGCGACGTCTACTTCGTCTTCAACGGCACGGCCGCCAATTCGCTGGCGCTGGCCGCCATGTGCCAGAGCTACCACTCGGTCATCTGCACGCCGGTGGCGCACATCGAGACCGACGAATGCGGCGGCCCCGAGTTCTTCTCCAACGGCTCCAAGCTGCTCGTCACCGAGGCCGACAGCCCCTCCGCCCGCCTGGGCAAGATGACGCCGGACGCGGTGGAGCAGCTCGTCACCAAGCGCAGCGACATCCACTACCCCAAGCCCAAGGTGGTCAGCCTCACGCAGGCCACCGAGCTGGGCACGGTGTACACGGTGGAAGAGGTGCGCGCCATTTCGGCCATCGCCAAGCGGCGCAAGCTCAAGCTGCACATGGATGGCGCGCGCTTCGCCAACGCCGTGGCCGCGCTGGGCTGCCACCCGAGCGAGATCACCTGGCGCGCCGGGGTGGACGTGCTCTGTTTTGGCGGCACCAAGAACGGCCTGCCCATCGGCGAGGCGGTGGTGTTCTTTGACCGGGCGTTGTCGGAAGATTTTGCCTACCGCGTAAAGCAGGCGGGGCAGCTGGCGTCCAAGATGCGCTTCATTTCCGCGCCGTGGGTGGGCCTGCTGGAAAACGACGTGTGGCTGCGCAACGCCCGCCACGCCAACGCCATGGCGCGGCACCTGTACGAAGCCATCCGCCACATCCCCGGGGTAAACGTGCTGCACCCGCCGCAGGTGAATTCTGTCTTCGCCCAGTTGCGGCCGCAGGCCATCGAGGCCATGTACGCCAGGGGCTGGAAGTTCTACCAGTTCATCGCGGGCGGCGGTTGCCGCTTCATGTGCGCGTGGGACACCACGCCCGAGGCGGTGGACGCCTTCGCTGCCGACCTGCGCGAAGTCAACGCCACCTGAGAGGTACACACCATGGCCGTTTCCGCTTTCGACCTGTTCAAGATCGGCATCGGCCCAAGCAGCTCGCACACGGTGGGCCCGATGCGGGCGGCCCGCATGTTCGCGCTCGGCCTCCAGTCGGGCGGCCTGCTCGGCCGTGTGGCCAGGGTGCGCTGCGCGCTATACGGTTCGCTGGGCGCCACCGGGAAAGGCCACGGCAGCGACAAGGCGGTGCTGCTGGGCCTGTGCGGGCACGAACCCGAAAGCGTACCCATCGAAACGATCGAACCCACCATCGCGGCCATACAGGCCGATCAACGCCTGCCCTTGCTGGGCCAGCACCCCATCGCCTGGAACCACAAGGAAGACCTGCTGTTCCACCGCAGCCAGACCCTCCCCTTCCACGCCAACGGCATGCGCCTGACGGCCTGGGCGGCCGACGGTGAAGTGCTGGCCGAGCGCACCTACTACTCGGTGGGCGGCGGCTTTGTGGTGAGCAAAGAAGTGGCCGCCGACGGGCAGCGCCAGAAGGTGATCGCCCCGGACGCGACGCAGCTGCCCATCCCGTTTCGCACCGGCGACGAGCTGCTGCAACGCTGCCGCGAGCACGGTCTGTCCATCGCCGGCGTGATGCGCGTGAACGAACGCCACTGGCGCAGCGACGACGAGGTGAATGCCGGCCTGCTGCACATCTGGGGCGTGATGCAGGCCTGCGTGGAACGTGGCTGCCGCAACGAAGGCACGCTGCCCGGCGGCTTCAAGGTGAAGCGGCGCGCGCCGCAGCTGTACCGCGACCTCACCTCCCAGCCCGAAAAGGCCCTGACCGACCCGCTGGCCGTGCTGGACTGGGTCAACCTGTACGCCCTGGCGGTGAACGAGGAAAACGCCGCTGGCGGCCGCGTGGTCACGGCGCCCACCAACGGCGCGTCGGGCATCGTGCCCGCCGTGCTGCACTATTACCGGCGGTTTGTGCCGGGCGCCACCGACGCGGGCGTGGTGGACTTCCTGCTCACGGCCGCGGCCATCGGCATCCTCTACAAGGAAAACGCCAGCCTCAGCGGTGCCGAGGTGGGCTGCCAGGGCGAGGTGGGCGTGGCCTGCTCCATGGCGGCCGGGGCCTTGTGCGCGGTGCTGGGCGGCACGCCCGAACAGGTGGAAAACGCCGCCGAGATCGGCATGGAGCACCACCTGGGCCTGACCTGCGACCCGGTGGGCGGCCTGGTCCAGATCCCGTGCATCGAACGCAATGCCATCGCATCGGTCAAGGCCATCAATGCCGCGCGCATGGCGTTGCGCGGCGACGGCACCCACTTCGTCAGCCTCGACAAGGTCATCAAGACCATGCGCGAGACAGGGGCCGACATGAAGGTCAAATACAAGGAAACGTCGCGCGGCGGGCTGGCAGTCAACATCGTGGAGTGCTGAGCCGCGCCGCGGCGGGCAACCCACTCAGGCCAGCGCCAGGCTGTCCATGGCCAGGTGGCTGTACATCACTTCACGGCCCAGGTACTCGGGGCGCGGCCCACCCGGCTCGCCCCAGCCCGCGGCCCCCAAGGTGAAATACAGCGGCAACAGGTGCTCGTCGCTAGGGTGGGCGCGCGCCGCTTCCGGCGCCAGCGCGCGGTAGTCGAAGAGCCGCTCCCGGTCGCCGGCGCTCAACGCATCGGCCACCCAATCGGCGAACGCCCGCACGTAAGGGGCCGGTGTGGCATCCATCGGCGGTCGGCCTCCGAAGAACTCGCGCAAGTTGTGCGTCATGCTGCCCGAACCGATCAGCCACACCCCCTGCTCGCGCAGGTGTTGCAGTGCCGCGCCCAAGGCGTACACCTCGCGCGGCCCGGCCGCTGCGGGCAACGACAGTTGCACCACTGGCACCTGGGCTTGGGGCAGCAGAAAACGCAGCGGCATCCAGGCCCCATGGTCGAAGGGGCGCTGCATGTCGACGCGGGCCGGCCAGCCCGCACTGGCCAGCGCCGTCTGCACCTCGGCCGCCAACGCCGGCGACCCAGGCGCCGGGTATTGCAACTCGTACAGCGGCGGCGGAAACCCACCAAAGTCGTGCCAGGTCTCGGGCGCGGGCGCGCCCATCACCGCCAGGTCATGCGTCATCCAGTGCGGCGACATGATCACGACGCCGCGCAGCGGCCAGCGCGCCACCACTTGCCGACCGTAGGCCTGCCAGCCCGGGCCGGTCTGGCCGGGCTCCAACGCCATCATGGGTGAGCCGTGCGACACGAACAGCGCCGGGACGCGGGCGGGCGCGCTGGCGGCATCGGCCAGGGAAGTAGTGGGCAGTGCTTCGGTAGGGTCCATGGTGTGACTGTAAGCCGCGGCGTGGTGCCTGCGGTTCGCTGGCCACGTCGATGCCATTCAAAAACTTTGTCCATCGATCGGCGACAATCGTTGGCACCAACCTACCAGCCACGCACAGCCCGCACGCCATGGACCGCTACGCCGTCATCGGCAACCCCATCAGCCACAGCAAGTCGCCCCTGATCCACACCGGCTTCGCCGAAGCCACCGGGCAGGCCATGACCTACACCGCCATCGAGGGGCCGCTGGGCGGCTTTGCCGCGGCGGTGGACCGCTTCCGTGCCGAGGGGGGCAAGGGTCTGAACGTGACCGTGCCCTTCAAACTGGACGCCTGCGCCTACGCCACGGACCTGGCCGACAGCGCCCGGGCCGCCGGCGCCGCCAATGCCTTGAAGTTCGACGGCAGCCGCTGCCTCGCCGAAAACTTCGACGGCATCGGCCTGGTGCGCGACATCGTGCACAACCTCGGGCACCCGGTGCATGGACGCCGCGTGCTCTTGCTCGGGGCGGGTGGCGCCACCCGGGGCGCCCTGCTGCCGCTGCTGGCGCAACAGCCCGCCCGGGTGTTCGTGGCCAACCGCACCGTGGACAAGGCCACCTCGCTGGTCCAGGAGTTTCTGGCACGCGGCGCACCACCGTCACTGGAAGGCGGTGGCTACGCCGATCTGCGCCCAGCCGACTGCTTTGACGTCGTGATCAACGCCACCTCGGCCAGTCTGGGCCAGGAACTGCCCGCGGTCCCCCCCACGGCCGTTGCACCCCATGCCCTGGCCTACGACATGGTGTATGGCAAGGGCCTGACCCCCTTCCTGACCCTGGCGCGCCAGGCCGGCACCCCGCACCTGGCCGATGGCGTGGGCATGCTGGTCGAGCAGGCCGCCGAAGCCTTTGTGTGGTGGCGCGGCGTGCGCCCCGACACCACCCCCATGATCGAACGCCTGCGCGTGCCCCTGAACTGACCCCCGCCCACCATGAACCAACTCGACGCCCTCAAGCAATACACCACGGTCGTGGCCGACACCGGCGACTTCCTGCAACTGGCCCAGTTCCAACCGCAAGACGCCACCACCAACCCGTCGCTGATCCTCAAATCGGTCCAGAAGCCCGAGTACGCACCGCTGCTGCGCGACACCGTGACCCGGTACGGCGCGGCACCGCTCGATGAGGTGGTGGACCGCCTGCTGGTGCGGTTCGGCTGCGAAATCCTCTCCATCGTGCCGGGGCGGGTGTCCACCGAGGTCGATGCTCGCCTGAGCTTCGACACCGACGCCACCCTCGCAAGGGCGCGGCGGCTGGTGGCGCTCTACCGGGCCGAAGGCGTGGACACCGAACGCCGCCTGCTGATCAAGATCGCCGCCACCTGGGAAGGCATCGAGGCCGCCCGTGTGCTGGAACAAGAAGGCATCCACACCAACCTGACGCTGCTGTTCTCGTTCTGCCAGGCGGTGGCCTGTGGGCAGGCGGGCGTGCGGCTGATCTCCCCCTTCGTCGGTCGCATTTACGACTGGTACAAGAAACAGGCCGGCGCCTCCTGGGACGAGTCGGCACAGGCCGGCGCCAACGACCCCGGGGTGCAGTCGGTGGCGCGGATCTTCCGCCATTACAAACGGCACGGCATCGCCACCGAGGTGATGGGCGCGAGCTTCCGCAACGTTGGGCAGATCACCGCCCTGGCGGGCTGCGACCTGCTGACCATCAGCCCCGAGCTGCTGGCCCAGCTGGCCGCGAGCAGCGCCCCCCTGCCCCGGGCACTGGACGCCGAGGCCGCCAGTGCCCTCGACCTGCCACCCGTGCGCTACGATGAACCGGGCTTCCGGCTGGCGCTCAACGACGACGCGATGGCCACCGAGAAGCTGGCCGAAGGCATACGCGCCTTCTGCGCCGACGCCGTCAAGCTCGAACACCTGCTGCAAGCGCACTGACCGTCCAGAGGCCCCGCCCATGTCCACCCCTACGCTGACCGTCCACCACCTGGAAACGTCGCGCTCGCACCGCGTGCTGTGGCTGCTGGAAGAACTCGGCGTGCCGTACACCCTGGTCACGCACCGGCGCAATCCACTCACGCGGCTGGCCCCACCGGCGCTCAAGCAGATCCACCCCCTGGGCAAGGCCCCGGTCATCGTCCACGGCGACGAAACGGTGGCGGAATCGGGTGCCATCCTGGAGTACCTGGGCGAGGTGTACGGCCCGCAGGCCAGCGGGGAGCTGGCCCACCTGGTGCCTGCGACAGGCACGTGGGAGCACCGGCAGTACCGCTTCTGGATGCACTACGCCGAAGGCTCACTCATGAACTGGCTGGTGATGAAGCTGGTGTTTGGCGCCATCCCCAAAGCCAAGATGCCGTTCTTCGTGCGACCGGTGGCGCGCGCCATTTGCGAACGGGTCCAGCAGCAGCTGATCGACCCCAACCTGGACACGGCCATGGACTTCATGGACGCCCACCTGGCCCAGCACCCCTGGTTTGCCGGCGCCCACCTCACGCTGGCCGATTTCCAGATGTGCTTTGCGGTGGAAGCCGCACTGGTGCGTAGCAGCGGCCCCGCCCGGCCACACCTGCAGGCCTACCTGAACCGTCTGCGCCAACGCCCGGCCTACCAACGGGCCATCCAGAAAGGCGGGCCGGTGGTGATGTCGGCCTGAGCCGCCAGCCCGCTCACCGCTTGACCGACGGGTTTGGCAATCGGCCCGAGTTGGAGTAGATTCCAAGGTTTTCTCTGCAGAGCCTTGATTACATGGAGAACCCGCTGCCGCCCATTCCCGCCAAACGCTACTTCACCATCGGTGAGGTGGGCGAACTGTGCGGGGTCAAGCCCCACGTGTTGCGCTATTGGGAGCAGGAATTCACCCAGTTGCGGCCGATGAAGCGGCGCGGCAACCGCCGCTACTACCAGCACCACGAGGTGCTGATGATCCGTCGCATCCGGGAGCTGCTCTACGAACAGGGCTTCACCATCAACGGCGCGCGCAACCGGCTGCAGGAGATGGCCCAGCAGGAGCGAGAACAGCGGCGCCAGAACGTTGGATCCGGCACGGCTACCCCACCCCCTGCCGTTGGCGCCACCGCGGTGCTGGACTGGGACAACCTGCGCACCGAACTGCTTGCGCTGCAAAAACTGCTGGCCGAGCCGGTCTAGGACGAAAAGCACGCTATAATTCAAGGCTTCGGCGTGTAGCGCAGCCTGGTAGCGCACTTGCATGGGGTGCAAGGGGTCGCGAGTTCGAATCCCGCCACGCCGACCAAAAACGTCAAAAGCCCGAACCCAAAAGGTTCGGGCTTTTTTCTTGTCTGAGCTTCTTGTGTTGGTTTTTTCTTCTTATAAATCAACACCTTAGAAAATTTCATAAGTCTCGTTTCTTGGGTCGACCTGAAACGGGCCAGTCCGCCACTTTGGTCTGGAATGGTGCGGTGTATGCGACAAGTATGCGACAAGTTTTTTTGTCACATGCCGTGCGGCAGCCCTCCTGCCGTACAGCGCCACCCAGGTCGGAGCCTCAGGAGTGCAAGCGGTTATTGGCGCAGCTTCAACAGCTCAGAAAAGCACCCGCTGCGGTGAGGCCTGCGCTTCGATACGTCTAACCAGAGGCGCCTCCTCCGCCACCAACTCATCAGCCGGCCAGCAAAGCAAAAATGCCATCATTTGGTCTGGCTCGGCATCCAGCCATTGGTCATATTGGTTGGGCGGAAGGATGGCAACCATGCGTTTTTCATCCTCAGGTCGGTGCATACGCCCCATGACAGGGCAACTGTGGAGTTGAACCTATAAGCTGAGAAACAGGACATAAGCCGAGAAACTTAGGGTCCTTTGCTTTGGTTTAAAGGTCATTTCAATAGGTTCGACGCTATCATTACTGACAAACTCGCCAGCGCGGCCTTTTCAGCCCATGGACAACTACTTATACAGGGACGTCAATGCTTTCAAGCGACATCTGCGGGCAAACCGCCTCCATCTGGGACTCTTTCTGGTCGGGCTTTACCGGCAATCCTAGGGAGATGTCGGTGCAAATCAACTATCGCCGCTCTGCTGGTCGTAAGCAAAAATGAATACGAGCAACTTCGAGCCTCTGAGGGCCCGCTGGCCGCGTCTATACCAACACGCAGCATTTGCAGAGCAATACGCACACACCGACCCACATACTGTCGCGGTCAAGTTGCGTTGCTTTGCGGAAGCACTTGTGGGCTTCCTTTACAGGGAGCTAAGGCTCCCAAGCGAGCCGTCCGACGGCTTTTTCGAGAAGCTTAAATCACCCTATTTTCAGGACGCCGTAGGTGAAGCTGTCCTGCAGAAGCTCCACGCCCTGCGCATGCTCGGCAACAAGGCCGCCCATGGGGGCACAATTGTTGAATCACAACGAAAACTGGGCCATTTTTGGGGTGGATCACACTGAAAATTGAGCCACGTTGACGGCTACGCTGCTGAATTTTTCAGCAAGGTGGTCAGGAGTGATCAACGTGAGCACATTGAGTAAATTGCGCCGCC
>JAUWAE010000327.1 GCA_030602185.1 Comamonadaceae bacterium | reverse complement strand
CGCTGGGCGCGCATGGCGGCCTTGTCCACCGGCTTGTCGAAGCTGGTGAAGAAGGCGTACCAGTAGGTGTGGGTGTCGTCCACAGGCACGTGCATCTGGGTGATGGTGAGCGTTTCCGACAGCGGGATGACGAAGGTGTGCGGGAAGATGTCGTTCGTCACGCGCACGTGGGTGAGCTCGTCCGTCATGGGCCGCAGCGTGGTGAGCTGGAAGCCCCAGGGGCGCGGCTCGAAGCGGATGTCGGGGCGGTGGAACTCGCGCATGATGCGCGTCATGGGCCAGCGCTCGCCGTCGGCCTCGCCCACGCTGGCGCTGCGGAACTGCTTGCCGGCCGCGTTGTCGCCAATCGCTTCCAGCGGAGCGTCGTTCAGGAAGCGGTGCAGGAAGGAGGTGTGGGCCGGGTCGATGCCCACCTCGAAGGCCTGCAGCCAGTTGCAGTGCCACAGGCCCTTGAAGGCAAACACATGCGTGTCGGGCGCGGCGAAGCAGTCGAAATGCGGGAAGGGGGGTTGCTGGCCCTCTTCGCCCAGCCAGGCGAACAGCACGCCACTTTTCTCGATGACCGGGTAGCTGCGCTGGCGCACACGCTGGCACAGGGTGCTGCCCAGCGGCTCGGCCGGTGTGTCCATGCACTGGCCGGTGGCGTCGAACTTCCAGCCGTGGAAGGGGCAGCGCACGCCGTCGCCTTCGTGGCGGGCGTAGGCCAGGTCGGCGTTGCGGTGCGGGCAGTCGCGGTCCAGCAGGCCCCAACGGCCCTGCTCGTCCTTGAACAGGATCATGTCCTGCCCCAGCAGGCGCACCGCCTTCAGCGGCCGCTCGGCCATGCGCGGCTCGTGCGCCGGGTCGAACTCTTCCACCAGCGCCACAGGCTGCCAGTACTGGCGCAGCACGGCGCCGCAGGGGGTGCCCGGCCCGATGCGGGTGAGCAGTTCGTTCTGTTCGGCTTTCATGGGGCGATCTCCGTGTGTGGGGGTCGGGTTCGACCGGGGGCTTGCAGGCCCCAAAGGTTGACGGTATACCGTTTCGTTTTTTCAGTGTACAGTTCTTCCCATGAGTGTGCAAGAAACCGTGTTGCTGCAGCTGCGCGAGGGCATCCTGCGTGGCGACTTCCCGCCCGGCCAGCGGCGGGCCGACCAGCAGGGGGCCGAGCGCCTGGGTGCCTCCCGCACGCCCGTGCGGGCCGCCCTGTTTTCGCTGGAGCAGGAGGGGCTGGTGGAGACCCACGACAGCGGAGGCTACGTGGTGCGGCAGTTCACCGCCAGCGAGGTGGCCGACGCGATTGCCGTGCGCGGCCACCTGGAAGGCCTGGCCGCGCGGCTGGTGGCGGAGCACGGCGTGTCGCGCCAGCTGGCCCGCGAGCTGGACGATTGCCTGGCCGAAGGCGACGCCGCGCTCGCACACAACCCATTGGGCATGGACGACTATGCGCGGTATACCGCGATGAACGACCGCGTCCACGCCCTCGTCCTGCAGGCCTGCGGCAACCGCGCCCTGCAACGGGCCGTGGCCCTGAACGACAAGCTGCCGTTCGCCCCCGCTTCGGCCATGCTGCCGATGCAGGGCTCGGTCGCG
>JAUWAE010000118.1 GCA_030602185.1 Comamonadaceae bacterium | reverse complement strand
TCCAGCGAGGTGGTTTCGGTGTCCAGCGCCACCAGCTCGGCAGCTTCCAGGCGCGCCAGCCAGCGGTCAAAAGCCTCCCAGGTGAGGACGGTGTCGTAATGCTTTGCGGTGACTGTGGAGGCCCCTGGCGCCGGATCGCTGAACAAATCGGGCGTACCGCCCGCAGCCGGGGTACTCGTCAAGCCAGGCGCGCCCGCGGGGCCGTCGGCGAGCGCGCGCGCCAGGCCCTTGAAGCCATAGCGCTCGTAAAACTCACGCAACGCCGGCACTTCGCGCTCGCGCAAGGCCAGCGCATCCAGCGCCGGCAGACCGGGCACGTGGCCGTTCAGGTCGCAGTCGGTCTTGATGGTGACCAGTTGCCGCCCAGTGGGCAGCCAGTCCATCGCCTTGCGCAGGTTGTCGCCCGCCACGCCCTTGATCTGGTCGGCGTTGGCCAGCACCCCGTCCAGCGAACCATGCTCCAGCAGCCACTTGGCCGCCGTCTTGGGGCCCACCTTTTCCACGCCGGGCACGTTGTCCACCGCATCGCCCACCAGGGTCTGGTAGTCCACCATCAGGCTGGGGGGCACACCGAACTCGGCCGTCACCCCGGCCACATCGCGCACCTTGCCGTTCATGGTGTCGATGATGGTGATGTGTTCGTTCACCAGCTGGCTCAGGTCCTTGTCGCCGCTGCTCACCACGACACGCACCCCCTGCGCCGCCGCCGTGGCGGCCAGTGTGCCGATCACGTCGTCGGCTTCCACGCCCGGCACGTCCAGCACGGTCCAGCCCATCAGCCGCACCACCTCGTGAATGGGTGCAATCTGTGCCCTCAGGTCATCGGGCATGGGGCTGCGGTGGGCCTTGTACTCCGGGTAGAGCGCATCGCGGAAGGTGGGGCCAGACGCATCGAACACACAGGCCACGTAGTCGGCCGGATGCTCCTTTTGCAGCGCCTGCATCATGTTGATCATGCCGCGGATGGCCCCGGTGGCGGGGCTGGTCGGGTCGCCCGGCACGGCGCGCAGGTCGGGCATGGCATGGAAGGCGCGGTAGAGGTAGCTGGAACCGTCCACCAGCACCAGGGTT
Source organism: Comamonadaceae bacterium (assembly GCA_030602185.1). Lineage (GTDB taxonomy): Bacteria > Pseudomonadota > Gammaproteobacteria > Burkholderiales > Burkholderiaceae_C > JAUWAE01. The sequence goes on along the minus strand of JAUWAE010000118.1, from coordinate 6,909 downwards.
TTGCTGGATTCGCTCATGCCCGGCATTGTGGGGCCAAACTACAATGCGAGGATGGACCGCTCCGCACCGACCACCGTTTTTCCGCCCGCTGCGCGCCGCCTCGGCCTGCTGGGCGCTGGCTTGGCGCTGATCGCTGGCAGCCACGCGCTGGCCCAGCCACCCGCCACTTCCGTGCCGCAACAAGCCCCCGTGACCACGCTGGAGCAGAAAACCGAGCGCATCACCCACGAAGATGCCGGCAGCCGCATCGAGGAATTGCGGGTCGGCGGTCAGACGCGCCGCATCGACGTGCAAACCAACACCAACGTACCCGGCTACCAGGTGGAGCCGATCGACCCCGGCCAGGCCAACGACGCCAAAGGCACTGCCGGCAAAAGCAGCTGGCGTTTGCTGAGCTTCTGACATGGCCGTCTTTACCGAAGTGAGCCGCGAGGAAGCGGCGGCCCTGTTGCGGAAATTGCAGCTGGGCGAGCTGACCGACATGGCCGGTTGCGCCGGCGGCATCGAAAACACCAACTACTTCGTCAGCACCGAACTCGACGGGCAGCGGCACGACCATGTGCTCACCCTGTTCGAGCGCCTGACCGCCGAACAGCTCCCGTTTTACCTGCACCTGATGAAGCACCTGGCGGGCAAGGGCATTCCCGTGCCCGACCCGGCGGCCGATGCCAAAGGTGAGATCCTGCACCGGCTCTGCGGCAAACCGGCCGCGGTGGTGAACCGCCTGCGCGGCAAGCACGAGCTGGCCCCGGGGCCAGACCATTGCGCCCAGGTGGGTGCCATGCTGGCCCGCATGCACCTGGCCGGTGTGGATTACCCGCGCCAGCAACCCAACCTGCGCGGCCTGGCCTGGTGGAACGAGACCGTGCCAGTGGTGCTGCCGCACCTGGGCGCCGAGCAGGCCAGCCTGCTCCGCAGCGAGCTGGCCTACCAGAACCACGTGGCCGCCAGCGCTGCCTACGAAGGCCTGCCCCGCGGCCCGGTGCACGCCGACCTGTTCCGCGACAATGTCATGTTCGACGCTGGGCAGCTCACCGGTTTCTTCGATTTCTATTTTGCCGGCTGCGACACCTTTGCGTTCGACTTGGCGGTCTGCCTGAACGACTGGTGCATCGACCTGGCCACCGGCGTGGCCGATCCCGAGCGCACCCGGGCCATGGTGCAGGCCTACGAAAGCGTCCGCCCTTTGACGGCCGCTGAGCGCCAGCTGATGCCCGCCATGCGCCGCGCGGGGGCGCTGCGGTTCTGGATTTCCCGCCTGTGGGACTGGTACCTGCCGCGCGAAGCCTCCATGCTCAAGCCGCACGACCCCACCCACTTTGAACGGGTGCTGCGCGCCCGGCTGGCCGAGCTATGAGGCTGCGCCACGTTCCGGCCCGCACCGGTCTGCTGTGGGTACGACTCGGCATCCGCACCTTTCTGCGGCAGCCGTTGGCGCTGGCTGGCCTGTTCTTCATGTTCATGATGGTGGTGTCGGTGCTGACGCTGATACCGCTGTTGGGCCAGGCGCTGGCGCTGGCACTGCTGCCCGCGGCCACCTTGGGGCTGATGGCCGCCACCCGCGAGGCCGACAGTGGCCAGTTCCCGATGCCGGCGGTGTTGGCCAGCGCCTTCCGCGCCGGGCGGGAGCGCCGTCAGGCCATGCTGGTGTTGGGCGCCCTGTACGCGGTCGGCTCCCTGGTGGTGATGGGGCTGGCGGCCTGGCTGGCCGGGGGCCCGGCGGCCCCACTACCGGTCGAGGGCAGCGAGGTGACCGACGAACTGCTGCGCGAGCCCGAGGTGCTGCGTGGCATGTTCTTCAGCCTGGTGCTGTACCTGCCACTGGGCTTGCTGTTCTGGCACGCGCCAGCGCTCGTGCACTGGCACGGCGTGTCACCGGTCAAGAGCCTGTTCTTCAGCGCACTGGCGTGCTGGACCAACAAGGGCGCGCTGCTGGTGTACTTCCTCGGCTGGACCGGGGTGTTCATGGGCGTGTCACTGGTGGTGGTCATGCTGGGCTCGCTGCTGGGCGGCCCCCAGGTGCTCGGCTTCGTGATGTTTCCGATGGCCATGCTGATGAGCGCCATGTTCTTCAGCTCGCTGTACTACACCTTTCGCGACAGCTTCGAGACCGACGACGGCCAGGCCCCCGCCTGAGAGCCAGCAAGGCCGGGCCGTCATCGCTGCGGCACACACCTGTCACAGACATTTCACACACGGGCGGCAAGCTACGGGACGTTGTTCAACCACCCGTGAGTCAACCCTGTGACCCTTGATACCCGCCCTGGCACCCTCTTCAACGAAGAAGACTCCAACACCACTTCCAACCCGGCCTTCGAGCAAGTGCTGGCAACACGCCTGAGCCGCCGCAGCCTGTTGCGTGGTGGCGCCGGTGTGGCAGGTGCCACCGTGCTGGGCACCACAGCCCTGTCTGGCTGCGCCACCAGTGGCCCCACCGCCGCCATCAACACCCTGGGCTTCAAGCCCGTGGCCAAGAGCATTGCCGACGTGGTGACCGTCCCCGAAGGCTACCGCGTGCAGGTGCTCTACGGCCTGGGCGACCCGCTCACTGCCAGCACCCCCGCCTTCAAGAACGACGGCACCGACAGCGACTGGGCCCACCGCGCTGGCGACCACCACGACGGCATCGAATGGTTCAGCCTCGACGCCAGCGGCCAGCCCTCGCGCACCTTCGGTTCGCGCGGCCTGCTGGCCATGAACCATGAGGCCACCACCGACGAAAAGCTCACCTCGTTCTTCATCCACGCCGATGGCGGCAAGGCCAGCCTGCCCCGCCCGGCAGCCGAAGTGGACAAGGAACTGATGATCCACGGCCTGTCGGTGGTGGAAGTGCAGTCCGACGGCAAGCAATGGGCTTGCAAGACCAACTCGCCTTTCAACCGCCGCGTCACCACCATGACCGAGGCCCTCATCTCCGGCCCGGCCAAGGGCAGCGAACACCTGGTGACGAAGTACAGCACCGACGGCACCAAGGCCCGCGGCACGCTCAACAACTGTGGCACGGGCAAGACACCCTGGGGCACCTTCGTGTCGGGCGAAGAAAACTGGTTCGGCTACTTCCACCGCGACGCCGAAGACGACACCCGCCGCAAGAAAGACAAGCACGTCCAGGCGCTCAACCGCTATGGCCGCAAGGCCGGTGCCGCCAGCCGCCATGGCTGGGAAAGCGCTGGCAGCGACGACCGCTTCGTGCGCTGGAACAACGGCGCGCTGGCCGCCTCCGCCAAGGAGGACTACCGCAACGAAATGAACACGTTTGGCTACATCGTGGAGCTCGACCCCTACGACCAACGCCAACTGCTGCGCAAGCGCACCGCCCTGGGCCGCATGGGGCACGAGAACGTGACCTTCGCCAAGCCGGTGGCGGGCCAGCCCGTCGTGGCCTACATGGGCGACGATGCCCGCGGCGAGTACATCTACAAATTCGTCTCCAGCGCCAAGTGGGACCCGGCCGACGCTGCCCCCACCAACCGCATGGCGGCCGGCGACAAGTACCTCGACAAAGGCACGCTGTACGTCGCCCGCTTCAAGGACGATGGAACCGGCGAATGGCTGGAACTGTCGATGGACAACCCCGTCATCGCCAACAGCTCCTATTTCGAGTTCAAGAGCGAGGCCGACGTGGCCATCTTCACCCGCCTGGCGGCCGACGCCGTGGGCGCCACCAAAATGGACCGCCCGGAATGGGGTGGAGTGAACCCGCGCAACGGTGAGGTCTATATCACCCTCACCAACAACAGCAACCGCACCGTGGCCACGGCCGACGCTGCCAACCCGCGCGTCTACACCGACATGAAGGGTAGCAAGGAGCAAAAAGGCAACGTCAATGGCCACATCGTGCGCTTTGTGGAGCCCACCCCTGCGGCCAACAGCTTCAAGTGGGACATCTACCTGTTCGGCGCCGAGGCAAACGCCGACCGCGCGACCGTCAACCTCTCGGGGCTGACCGCCGACAACGACCTCTCGTCGCCCGACGGCCTGGTGTTCAGCCCGGCCACCGGCATCTGCTGGATCCAGACCGACGACAGCGCCTACACCGACCAGACCAACTGCATGCTGCTCGCCGCCCTGCCCGGCCAGGTGGGCGACGGCGACAAGAAAACACTGAAGTACGGCGACAAGACCGTGACCACCCACGCCGGCAAGGCCCAGACCCCGGCCACGCTCAAGCGCTTCCTGGTGGGGCCGCGCGGCTGCGAGATCACCGGCCTGTGCGAAACCCCCGACGGCCGAGCCCTCTTCGTCAATATCCAGCACCCGGGCGAGAACACCCGCATGGCCGATGTGAACGACCCCAGCAAGTACGAAAGCCAATGGCCCGCGAACGCCGGATACGGTGCCGGTCGCCGGCCGCGTTCGGCCACCGTCGTCATCACCAAGAACGACGGCGGCATGATCGGCACCTAAGCAGCGGCACAACGCCGTCAACGATCGGGAAAGACGCGTGGGTCCCGCCCACGCCTTCACACCGCCAGCGCCCCGGGGCCCTGGCGGTTTTTTTGTGACGGGTGCTCCGAAATGCTAGTATCGTTGCACTCGCGACGCCAACATGCCCCTGCACACGCCCACCCTGTTTGCCGTCATCATCGCGGTCAGCGTCGTGCTGGCGGCGGCGATCGCCTACATTGGCCATCGGCGGCACCCCGACCGGTACCTCTGGGCCAGCGCACTCGCGTTACAAGCCCTGGCTTACTCGCTCTACGCCGTCAGGGGCAAGGCCCCCGACTGGTTGTCGGTGGTGGTGGCGAACACGGCCCTGTCGGCCTCGCTTGCCCTGTATGCGCAAGGCGTGCTGCGACTGAGACAACTGCGTTGGCCGGCAGCCTGGGTCTGGGCCCCAGTGTTGGTGGTGACCGCCGGATTCGCGGTGCTGATACAACAGATCGACGTTCGGCTGATGTTGGGCGCCACGCTGTTTGGCGCCCAGAACCTGCTGATCGCCTTCGCACTGCTTTACCGCCGCCAGCACCCTTTGAGTCGTGGCGAGAGTCTCATGCTGATGGGCGCACTGGTGGTCACGGCGCTCATGCTCATGCGCCTGTGGGCCACGAGCTCGGGGCGTCTTGCGATCCTGTTCGTGACCGACGGTGGCTGGATCCAGGGCATCACGTTCCTGGCGGGCATCACCGCCACGATCGCGCTGGCGCTCGGCCTGATCATTGTGAGCGAAGAACAGACCGAACAATCCTTGCAGCAAAGTGAGCGTCACCTTGCCTTCCGCAACGCCATTCTGGAGATGCTGGCCCGCGGAACGCCGATCCAGTCCTTGCTGGACGCCATTGTGCGAGGCATTGAGCGCCTGCACCCGGAGATGCGGTGCAGCATCTTGCTGCTGGACCGACAGGGCAAGCACCTGCTGGTCGGCGCCGCACCCAGTCTGCCAGACTTCTACAACGCCGCAGTCCACGGACTGGCCATTGGCCACGGTGTCGGGTCGTGCGGCACGGCAGCACACAGCGGCACGCGGGTGGTGGTGGAAGACATTGCGCACCACCCCTATTGGGTCCAGTTCCGCGAGACGGCCGCCCAAGCGGGGCTCGGTGCCTGCTGGTCCGAACCCATCCTGTCGTCCGACCAGCGGGTGCTGGGCACCTTTGCCATCTACCACCCCACCCCCCACACGCCGTCTGCCGACGACCTGTCCCTGATCGAGCAGTCGGCGTTGCTGACCGGGATCGCCATCGAACACAGTGCAGCCGCCCAGCAGTTGCTGGAACGCGAACGCCACTACCGCCTGCTGTTCGAAACGGCCAACGAAGGCATTGCGGTGTTCCAGGATGGCGTCCTGCGGTTGGCCAATCCGCGTTTTTTCGAGCTGTGCGGCTACACCGCCGAGGAAACGGTGGGGCACCCTTTTGCCGACCTGGTGCACGAGGACGACCGGGACCGGGCCATGCAGAGCGTCCGGCAGCGCCGAGGCAGCCCGTCCAGCGGACAGCAAATGCCACTGCGGGTGGTGACCCGCGACCGGGGCGTGCGCTGGTTCGAGGTCAACGGCACGCCGTTCGAATGGCAAGGCCAGCCTGCCACACTGAGCTTCATGAACGACATCACCGAACGCCGGCAGCTGGACGAAACCATCCAGCGGCAAGCCTTGCACGACAGCCTGACGCAGCTGCCAAACCGCCGCCTGCTGGTCCACAACCTGCAGCTGGCCATGGGGGCCCACAAGCGCAACGGCCTGATGGGCGCACTCATGTTCCTGGACCTGGACAACTTCAAGCCCCTCAACGACACCCACGGCCACGGTGTGGGCGATCTGCTGCTGATCGAGGTGGCACGCCGCCTGCGCCAGAGTGTGCGCGAAATCGACACCGTGGCCCGCTTTGGCGGCGACGAGTTCGTGGTACTGCTGAGCGACCTGCACACCGACCGCGACACCTCGACCGAAGACGCCAGAACCGTGGCGCACAAGCTGCTTCGTACCCTGGCAGAGCCTTACGTACTGACCGAAAACCCCGACGAGGACGGCGCGAAGGTGGTCACCCACCGCTGCTCGGCAAGCATCGGTGTGATCCTGTTCAACGGTGACGAGGTGACGGCCGACGAGCTCATCAGGCAGGCCGACCAGGCCATGTACGGGGCCAAGCAGGCGGGCCGCAACACGGTGTGCTTCGGGCCGGTCACACCGGCGTGAGTTTGGCCACGCTCAGCGCCAACCACTTGGTGCCATGGCGCGGGAAGCTGACCTGTGCACGGGCGTCGTCGCCCTGCCCTTCGACGGTGAGCACCTTGCCCTCGCCAAACTTGTTGTGGAACACCTGCATGCCTGCGCGTATGCCGTGGCTCGGCGCCGCCTTCTGGGCGGGCACGGTACCGCCCCCGCTGTAGGCGGCGTCGCGCCGGGCCGGTGCCTCGCCCAAGCCACTGCGGCCCCACGCGGGTTGGACCGACCAGCCCGAACCGCCC
>JAUWAE010000294.1 GCA_030602185.1 Comamonadaceae bacterium | reverse complement strand
TTCAGGGCCTTGGCATCGTAGTCAAAGATACCTCCGTAACTCGACCACGCGGCTGCTGAGGTCGGTCAGGCGGTTCTGGATGGCGTTGAGGCGTTCGGCTTCCATGGTGTGCGGTCTTTGTATCTGTGAAAACCGCAGATTTTCTCACGCCACCGTGCCATCAGCGCAGAAAGTCGGCAATCAGCCTGGCCACCGCCGCGGGTTGGTCGTGGTGGAGCATGTGGCCGGCGTCGTCCACCACGGCGGTGCGGCAGTCAGGCACGGCCTGCAGTCGCTCGTGGTACTGGGCCAGGGTGTGCTCGCCCTGGGTGTACCACTGGGCCAGGCTGTCGTCGCTCGCTTCCACGGCCAGCACCGGCGCGGTGATGCGCCGGAACACCTCCTGCATTTCGTCGAGCCGGTAGAGCTGGGCGCTGATGACCTTGTGGGCCGCGTCGCCCAGCACTGCCCACTGCCCCTCGGCGTTGTGGGCGGCCCAATGGCTGGCGAGCCACTGGGCCTTGTCGGCTCCCAGGCGGCGGTTGGTTTTCATGAGGCGGCGGGCCACGCCATCCAGGCTGTCGTAGGCCTTCAGCCCCAGCTCGCCCTGCCGCAGGGCCTTGAGCTCGTCGAGCCAGCGGGCGTAGCGGCCCGGTGCCTGGGCTGGCCGGCTGGCGGGCATGCCGAAGCCTTCCAGGTTGATCAGTCGCCGTACCCGCGCCGGGCGCACCCCGCCGTAGGTCATGACGACGTTGCCCCCCATGCTGTGGCCCACCAGGTCCACGGGGGTGCTCTCCGGGACGCCCAGCACCTGCAGGCAGTGGTCGATCAGGGCGTCGAGGTCACCCAGGTAATCTGCAAAGAAATAGTGGTCGGCCATGCCGTAGCAGGCCGGTACCTCGCCCTCGCGCACGTGCCGCTCGCGCGACAGACCAAAGCCGCGCCAGTCGGGCGCGATCACCCATCGATCGGCCAGCCACTCAGGCGGGAGCGCGTCCACCACGAACTGCCAGGACGCTCCCACGTCCATCCAGCCGTGCAGCAGGAACAACGGTGGCTGCTTCCTGGCGGGGTTACCCCACAGGCGGACGTGGTAGCTGTGTGAACGAATGGCGACAAACTCGCTGCGTGAGGGGTGGCGGACTTGATACATTCCGAACATTATTGAGGAGACACGCAATGGCCCGCAGTCAAGGCAGAGACAAAACCCGCCCCGCCATTCCAGACGCCTACACCCAGGTGCACACCGCATTCCGCTGGGCCGTGCCCGAACGCTTCAACATGGCCCAGGTGTGCGCCCGGCGCTGGGCCGACCGGCGCAAGACCGCCGAACGCACCGCGGTGGTGGCCGAGACCCCGGGGCAGCCGGCCCGTCACCACAGCTATGCCGAATTGCAGGAGGCCGCCAACCGCTTGTCCAACGGCTTGCGGCTGTTGGGGGTGCGGCGCGGCGACCGGGTGGCGATCGTGCTGCCGCAGCGCTTCGAGACGGCAGTGGCCTACATCGCGGTGCTCCAAATGGGGGCGGTGGCCATGCCGCTGTCGCAGCTGTTTGGCCCCGAAGCACTCGAATACCGCCTGCAGGACAGCGCGGCGGTGGTCGCGCTGGTGGACGATGCCACCGGTCCCGCGGTGGTGGCGGTGCGCGAGCGCTGCCCGGCGCTGCGGCATGTGGTGGGCCTGACCGGCAGTTTCGACCCGGACGTGATCGACTGGCCCCAGGGCGCCCCCGGCGTGCGCCGACGCTTCGAGCTGGTGGACACCGCCGCCGACGAACCCGCCGTGCTGATCTACACCAGCGGCACCACCGGCAACCCCAAGGGCGCGCTCATTCCGCACCGCGCGCTGATCGGTAACCTGACCGGCTTCGTGTGCAGCCAGAACTGGTTCGGTTTCGACCCCTGGGACGCGCGTTGCCAGAGCGACGCCGTGTTCTGGAGCCCGGCCGACTGGGCCTGGACCGGCGGCCTGATGGACGCGCTGTTGCCCACGCTGTACTTCGGGCGGCCCATCGTGGCGTACAACGGGCGCTTCAGTCCCGAGGCCGCGTTCGAACTGCTGCAGCGCCACCGCGTGACGCACACCTTCCTGTTCCCCACCGCGCTCAAGGCCATGATGAAGGCCGAGCCG
>JAUWAE010000027.1 GCA_030602185.1 Comamonadaceae bacterium | reverse complement strand
TGGGAAGACCCACGAAGCGCCATCGCGTACAACGGCTCGCCCGACATCGGTTTTGACCGTTCCGTCAACCCCTACCGAGGTTGCGAACACGGGTGCAGCTATTGCTATGCGCGCCCCTCGCACAGCTACCTGGGCCTGTCGCCGGGGCTGGATTTTGAAACCGTGATCGTGGCCAAGCGAGGCCTGGCCGATCAACTCCGCCTTGAGCTGGGGCGCCCCGGCTACGAACCTGCCACGCTTGCGATAGGCACCGTGACCGACGCGTACCAACCCATCGAACGGAACCTGCGCCTGACACGCGCGGTGCTGGAGGTATTGCACGCGGCGCAGCACCCGTGGGCCCTGGTCACCAAAGGCAGCGGTGTGGAGCGCGACCTGGACCTCATCGGGCCCATGGGGCAGGCCGGGCAGGCTGCCGTGTACCTCACGATCACCACCCTCGATGCCGGGTTGGCACGGCGGCTGGAGCCGCGCGCGCCTGCGCCGTGGCGGCGTTTGCGCACCATCCGCACCCTGGCGCAGGCAGGCGTGCCTGTGGGGGTGAGCGTGGCGCCGCAAATACCCTTTCTCAACGACGACATGGAGCAAGTGCTGGCGGCCGCCCGCGAGGCAGGCGCCACGCGTGCCTTCTACACCGTGCTGCGCCTGCCATGGGAGTTGGGGCCCTTGTTCCGCGAGTGGCTGCAACTGCATTACCCAGACCGTGCTGCGCGGGTCATGGCGCGCATTCAGGACCTGCGCGGCGGCCGGGACTACGACAGCGACTTTGCCCAGCGCATGACCGGCCAAGGCATATGGGCCGACCTGCTGCGCCAGCGTTTCCACAAGGCCTGTGCCCGGCTGGGCTACCAGCGCGAGGTGCGGCCGCTGGATGCATCGGCGTTCCGGCCACCGGGCGGCGGTGCGCAGATGGCCCTGTTTTGAGCAGCCTGGTGGGGATGGCTCAACCGGTTGAGATGGCCTTCAGGACCCGCTCGGGTGTGGCCGGCGCGTCCATGCGCACGGGTTGGCCGTCGCCGCGGGCCTGTGCCACCGCATCGCGGATGGCCTCCCACACGCTGATGGCCAGCATGAACGGAGGCTCACCCACGGCCTTGCTGCCGAACACGTTGTCTTCGCGGTTGGGCTCGGGCCACAGGTCCACTCGCAGCTGGGCAGGCAGGTCGCCGGTGGCGGGGATCTTGTAGGTGCTGGGGGCATGGGTGGCGAGCTTGCCGTCCGCGTTCCACACCAGTTCCTCGGTGGTCAGCCAGCCCATGCCCTGCACGAAACCGCCTTCAATCTGGCCAAGGTCGATCGCCGGGTTGATGCTGTGCCCCACGTCGTGCAGGATGTCCACCGCCAGCACGCGGGTCTCGCCGGTCAGGGTGTCGATGGCCACTTCGGTGCAGGCGGCGCCGTAGGCAAAGTAGTAGAACGGCCGGCCGGTGAGGGTGGCTTTGTCGTAGTGGATCTTGGGCGTGCGGTAAAAGCCGTCGCTCCACAGCTGGATGCGGTTGGCGTAGGCCTGGTGCACCACCTCGGCAAAGGGGCGGGACTTTTGCGGGGTGATGACTTGCCCGTCGCGGAACGCCACTTCGCCGGCGCCACAGCCGTCCAGGCCACAGACGAAGGCGGCCAGGTTGTTGCGCACATTGCGGGCCGCGAACTGTGCCGCCCGGCCGTTGAGGTCGGTGCCGCTGGAAGCAGCGGTGGCGCTGGCGTTGGGCACACGGGCGGTGTCGCTGGCCGTGACGAGCACGCTGGCAAACGGGATGCCCAGTTCGTCGGTCACCACCTGCGCCACCTTGGTGTGCAGGCCCTGGCCCATTTCGGTGCCGCCGTGGTTCACCGCGACGCTGCCATCGGTGTACACGTGGACCAAGGCGCCGGCCTGGTTGAACAGGGTGGCGGTGAAGCTGATGCCGAACTTCACCGGCGTGAGCGCCAGCCCGCGCTTGATGATGGGGCTGCCCATGTTCCAGGTGGCGATGGCGTGCCGACGGGCCTCGTAGCGGCTGGTCTGCGCCAGCCGCGTCATCAGCGGTGCCAGGATGTTGTCTTCCACCTGCATCTGGTAATGCGTGGTGTCGCGCTTGCCACTGGCCGTCAGTCCGGGGGCCGCGGGGGCGTCGCTGTACAGGTTGCGCAGTCGCACGGCGAGGGGGTCCAGCCCCAGGTGGCGGGCGATGTCACCCAGGATGGTCTCGATGGCGATGACGCCCTGTGGGCCGCCGAAACCCCGGAAGGCGGTGGCGCTTTGCAGGTTGGTCTTGCAGCGGAAACTGTGGATGGCCACGTGCTCCAGGAAGTAGGCGTTGTCGCTGTGGAACACGGCGCGGTCGGCCACCGGGCCCGACAGGTCGGCCGAGAAGCCGCAGTTGGCCAGCATCGTCAGGTCCAGCCCCAAGAGACGCCCTTCGCTGTCGAACCCAACGGTGTAGTCGTAGGCGAAGGGGTGCCGCTTGCCGGTGATGAGGAAGTCGTCGTCACGGTCCAGCCGCAGCTTGACCGGGCGACCGGTGGCGTGCGCGGCCACGGCGGCCCACACCGCCAGGTGCCCGGCCTGCGTCTCCTTGCCGCCAAAGCCGCCGCCCATGCGCCGACATTCCACGCGCACCCGGTGGGCGTGCAGCCCCAGGGCGTGGGCCACCCAGTGCTGCACCTCGCCGGGGTGCTGGGTGCTGCTGTGCACCACCCACTGCTGCTGCTCGTGCGGCACGGCGTACGCGACCTGGCCTTCCAGGTAGAAGTGTTCCTGGCCACCCACTTCAAAAGAGCCACTGAGGGTGTGGGGTGCGGCTTTCAGCGCGGCAGCGGCGTCGCCACGCGTCACGTGTACCGGCGGCAGCACGTAGCTCTGGCGGGCGTGGGCCTCGCGCGGGGTCAGCACGGCAGGCCGTTGCTCGATGTCCAGCTTCACCTGGCGGGCGGCCCGGCGCGCCGTCATGACGTCGTTGGCCAGCACCAGGCCGATCACCTGGCCCACGTGCTGCACGGTGTCTTGCGCAAAGATGGGCTCGTCGCGGGCGAACGCGGCCAGGACGTTCTCGCCCGGGATGTCTTGCGCCAGCACCACGCGGTACACGCCAGGCAGGGCCTGCGCCGCGCGTGCGTCGACCCGGCGCAAGCGGCCGTGCGCCACCGGCGAGAGAATGGGGGCCGCGTGCAGCGTCCCCTCAATCTCGGGCATGTCGTCCACGTAGGTGGCGGCACCCAGGATCTGCGCGCGCGCACTCTCATGCGGCAGGGGTTGGCCACAGGCCGCGGTGGTTTGGATGGCGAAGTGGGGCAGTGCCGCAGCCACGGCGCCGCCTGGGGGAGATAGGGTGGTCACTGTGTGCCCTCCAGCAAAGCAGGTGCGCCCAGCAGCGCGGGTTGCAGGCGCTCCAGGCTGATCACCTGCTGCCCCGGGGGCGTGCTGCTTTCTAGCCAGCAGCGCCACAAGAGGTTGCCCAGCACCTCGCGGCGGTAGTCGGCGCTGGCGCGCATGTCCGAAATGGGCTGGAACGACGCGCGCAGCACCGCCATGGCGTGACGCACGGTGTCGGCGTTCCAGGGCTGGCCGGTCAAAGCGGCTTCGGCCGCCGTTGCACGTGCCGGTGTGGCCGCCACGCCGCCCGCGCCGATGGAGGCCTTGGTCACTGCGCCCCGCTCGAACTGCAGGGAAATGGCCAGGCATACGGCGGAAATGTCGTCGTCAAACCGTTTGGAGACCTTGTACACGCGCGTCCATTCGCCGTTGGCATGGGGCTGGCCAGGGGGGCGGGTGGGGGCCGGCAGGGGTACCTTGATCCAGGCCAGCAGCTCGTCTGCGCGCAGCACGTTCTGGCGGTAGCCGCTGTAGAAGTCTTCCAGGGCCAGCTCGCGGTGCTCAATGCGGCCCCGCCGGCCCCGCCCAGTCCAGCGCATCAGCACCACGCTCGCGCCCAGGGCGATGAGCAGGGGCATGCTGTCGCCAATGGGCGAGCCGTTGGCCACATTGCCGCCGAGCGTGCCGGCGTTGCGCACCGGCAGCCCGGCGAAGCGTTCGGCGAATGCGGCCAGCTGCGGGCGGTCTTGCACCAGTGCGGCAAAGGCATCGGTCAGGGTGGTCGCCGCGCCGATGGCGATGTGGTGCGGATAGCGTTCGATGCGGCGCAGTTCGGCCGCGCGTGTCACGTCCAGCACCTGGCGGTACTGCTGGTGGCCTTTGGTCACCCACAGGCCGACGTCGGTGCAGCCGGCCACCACCTGGGCGTCAGGGTGACGGGCTCGGGCCTGCAGCAGCGCCTCCAGCGTGGTGGGCGCGAGGTAATGGGGGGTGCTGCCCGGGGCATCCGTGGCAATCTGCCGCAGCAGGCCACGCAGCCGGCGTTCGTCCACCCGTGCGGCGGGCAGTTGGGCCATGGCCTGGGCGGCGTCCATTAGGGGGCGGTAGCCGGTGCAGCGGCACAGGTTGCCCGACAACTCGGCCTGGGCCGTGGCCCGGTCAATGACCTCACCCTGCGCACAGTGGTTCTGGTACATGCCGAACAGGCTCATCACGAAGCCGGGTGTGCAGAAGCCGCACTGCGAGCCGTGTGCGTCCAGCAGGGCTTTCTGGGCAGGGTGCAGTGCCGCGCCCTGGCGGTCGATCAGCGGGTCGCTGGCCAGGTCCTCGGCGGTCCACAGCGCCTGGCCGTGCACCGAATGCGCCAGCTTGATGCAGCTGTTGACCGCCCGGTAGCGCAGACCTTTCCCATCGGGTTCGGCCAGCACCACCGTGCAGGCACCGCAGTCGCCTTCGCCGCAACCTTCCTTGGTGGCGGTCAGGCGCAGGTCCTCGCGCAGCAGCTCCAGCAGCGTGCGGCTGGGTGGTACATTCGGCAGCGTCACGGCGGCGCCCCGGCGCACGAAGGTCAGGGGGCGTGCCAGGGGCTCGGTGGAAGCAGGGGTGTTCATGCGCGCTAGGGTAAGGTGCGCCGGCATTGCCGGCATATGCGCCATGGTATGCCGTTCATGCGGGGCTGGGTATGAAAGATCAGACGCTATTCGACAAGATTGACCTCCATCTCATCCGGGTCTTGCACACCGTGCTCACAGAACGCAGCGTCTCCCGTTCCGCCCTGCGCCTGGGCATGCACCAGCCCGCGGTGAGTGCGGCACTGCGGCGCCTGCGCGACCTGGCTGGCGACCCGTTGCTGGTTCGCTCCGGCACCGGCATGGTGCCCACGCCCGCGGGGCTGCGCATGATCGAGCCGGCCGGGCACATCCTGCGTTCGGCCGAGGTGATGTTTTCCGATGCACGGCGTTTCGATCCGGCCACCGCCCGCCACACCTTCACCCTGGCCGCCAGCGATTACCTCGACCCCTTCTTCCTGCCGCGGCTGGTGGCCCATATCAAGGCGCAGGCGCCGCTGTGCGGCATCGAGATCCACCCCCTGTCGGGCGACTCCGACTACCACCGGCACCTGGCCCAGGGCGAGGTGGACGTGGTGATAGGCAACTGGCCGCAGCCGCCCGACGACCTGCACCTGGGCCGCCTGTTTGGCGACGAGGTGGTCTGCCTGGTGTCGCGCAACCACCCGGCGGTGCGCCGCGGCTGGGACGTGGAGGCCTGGCTGCAGGCCGAGCACATCGCGCCCACCGCCATGCACCCTGGCGCCCGCGGCGTGATCGACAGCCACCTGGCCACCCTGGGGCTGACGCGCAACATCGTGGCACGCTGCCCGCACTTCAGCCTGATTCCCGCCATGGTGGCATCGAGTTTGCTTGTATTGACCACCGGGCGCCACTTCTGCGAGCGGTTTCTGGAACAATTGCCGGTCGACATCCTGCCCTGTCCTGTGACCTTTCCCCGACTCATGTACTACCAACTCTGGCACGAGCGCACCCACGGCTCGCCGGCGGCGCAATGGTTGCGCGACAGCATCCGCAGCGTCGCCACCGCGCTGCGACAGGACGATCCGGCCAGCGAGGAAGCCCCCATCCCCGCCCTGCGGCGGGCTTCCGCCGAGGGGCGCAGCGCCCGCGCAACGAAACGGTCTGCCGCATGAGCCAGCCCCCGCGCCTGCAACTCACGCAGATCACCAAACGCTACCCGGGCGTGGTGGCGAACGACAACGTTTCCTTGACGGTGGCGCCTGGCACCATCCACGCCGTGCTGGGTGAGAACGGCGCTGGCAAGTCCACGCTGATGAAGATCATCTACGGCGCCGTCAAGCCCGACGACGGCGCGGTGTTGTTCAACGGCAAGCCGGTGCACATCCGCAACCCGCAGGAGGCGCGGGCGCTGGGCATCAGCATGGTGTTCCAGCACTTCAGCCTGTTCGACACCCTCACCGTGGCCGAGAACGTGTGGCTCGGCCTGGACAAGTCGCTGACCCTGCAGGAGGTGAGCGAGAGCATCAGCCTGAAGGCGCGCGAGTACGGGCTGGACATCGACCCCGCCCGCCCGGTGCACAGCCTGAGCGTGGGCGAGATGCAGCGGGTCGAGATCATCCGCGCGCTGCTGACCAGCCCCCAGTTGCTGATCCTGGACGAACCCACGTCGGTGCTGACGCCGCAGGCGGTGGAAAAGCTGTTCGTGGTGTTGCGCCAGCTGGCCGACGAGGGCTGCAGCATCCTATACATCAGCCACAAGCTGCACGAGATCCGTGCCCTGTGCCATGCCTGCACCGTGATGCGGGGCGGCCAGGTGACCGGGGTGTGCGACCCGCGCGAAGAAAGCAACGCCTCGCTCAGCCGCCTGATGATTGGGGCCGAGCCGCCGGCGCTGCAAAGCCGCCCCTATGCTCCCGGTGCGGTCGTGCTGGAGGTGGCGGGCCTCAACCTGCCCAGTGACGACCCCTTTGGCACGGCGCTGCAGGGCATGGCCTTGCAGGTGCGTGCGGGAGAGGTGGTCGGCATTGCCGGCGTCTCGGGCAATGGCCAGAGCGAGCTGCTCTACGCCCTGTCGGGTGAGAACCCGCGTGCACCGGCCGGCAGTATCCGCCTGGGCGGGCAGGACGTGTCGCGCCTGGGGCCAGGCCGGCGGCGCAAGCTGGGCCTGCATTTCGTGCCCGAGGAGCGGTTGGGCCGGGGCGCGGTGCCCACGCTCAGCCTGGCGCAGAACCTGCTGCTGTCACGGCGCGACGCCATTGGCCCGCTGGGCTGGCTCCGGCTGGGGGTGTTGAAAGCGCAGGCGCGTGACATCATCGCGCGCTACCAGGTCAAGGCCAACGGGCCCGACGCGGCGGCCAAGTCGCTGTCGGGCGGCAACCTGCAGAAATTCATCGTGGGCCGCGAAATCGAGGCCAAGCCCAAGCTGCTGATCGTCAGCCAGCCCACCTGGGGCGTGGACGTGGGCGCTTCGGCCCAGATTCGGGGCGAGATCCTGGCCTTGCGCGATGCCGGTTGCGCGGTGCTGGTGGTGAGTGAGGAGTTGGACGAATTGTTTGAAATTTGCGACCGGCTGCATGTGATCGCCAAGGGGCGGCTGTCGCCCAGTGTGATGCGCGCCGATGCCACGGTGGAGCGCATCGGGGCCTGGATGTCGGGGCTGTGGCAGCCCACCGAGCAGGAGGTGGCCCATGCTCAGGCTTGAAGTGCGGCCGCAACCGTCGCGGGCCTGGAGCTACGCGTCGCCCGTGCTGGCGCTGGTGGTCACGGTGCTGATCGGCATTGGCCTGTTCATGGTGCTGGGCAAAGACCCGGTCCGTGGCCTGCAGGTGTTTTTTGTGGAACCCGTGAAGTCGTGGTACGCGGTGGGTGAGCTGATGGTGAAAGCCACGCCGCTGCTCATCATCGGGCTGGGTCTGGCAGTGTGTTTCCGCTCGAACGTCTGGAACATCGGTGCCGAGGGGCAGTTCGTCATTGGAGCGGTGTGTGCCGGCGGCGTGGCGCTCATGGCGGACAAGACCACTGGCCCCTGGATCCTGTGGGCGGTACTGGCCGCCGGGGTGTTGGGTGGCATGTTCTGGGCGAGCCTGACGGCCGTGCTGCGTGACCGCTTCAACGCCAACGAGATCCTGGTCAGCCTGATGCTGGTGTACGTGGCGGTGCAGGTGCTCAACTACCTGGTCTATGGCCCCTGGAAAGACCCGATGGGCTTCAACTTCCCGCAGACCCAGACGTTCGAGAAGGCGGCCCAGGTCCCGCGGCTGTTCACCGGCTCGCGCGTCAACATGGGCCTGTTGCTGGCGCTGGCCGGGGTGGTGGCGGTGTGGCTGTACCTGTTCCGTACCCATTCCGGCTTCGCGCAGCAGGTGGGCGGGCTGGCGCCGGCAGCGGCCCGTTACGCCGGCTTCTCGTCGCGGCGCGCGCTGTGGATCGCCTTGCTGCTGTCGGGTGGCATGGCGGGGCTGGCCGGGGCGCTGGAGGTGGCCGGCCCGATCGGGCAGCTCACGCCGCACGTGCCAGTGGGCTACGGTTTTGCCGCCATCATCGTGGCGTTCGTGGGCCGGCTGCACCCGGCAGGCATCGTGTTTTCGGCGGTGCTCATGAGCATGTTCTACATCGGCGGTGAACTGGCGCAGTCGCGCCTGGGGCTGCCGAAGGCCATCACTGGCGTGTTCCAGGGCGTGTTGCTGTTTGTGCTGCTGGCGTGCGACACACTGATTGCTTACCGCGTCAAATGGGGGAGCCGCTGATGGACGCGACCGCTTTGCTGATCGCCTCGTCGCTCAACGCCGGCACGGTGCTGGCGATTGCGGCGCTTGGCCTGCTCATCAACGAAAAAGCCGGCATCGTCAACCTTGGGGCCGAGGGGTTGATGTTGTGCGGCGCCCTGGCCGGGTTCGCCGCCGTGGTGCATATTGGGGCTACCGGCTGGGGCTTCCTGGCGGGTGCCGCTGCGGGAGCGGTGCTGTCGCTGGTGTTTGGCTGGCTGGTGATCTGGCTCAACACCAACCAGTACGCCACCGGCCTGGCGCTCAGCCTGTTCGGTGCCGGGTTTTCGGCTTTTGCCGGCATCCCCTACACCCAGGCCAAGCTGCCGGATCAGGGCATGTCGGCGGTGCCGTTACTCAGCGAGCTTCCGTTCATCGGACCGGCGCTGTTCCGCCAGCACCCCATGGCCTACTTTGCCGTGTTCCTCACGCTGGCGCTCATCTGGTTCCTCTACCGCACCCGCGCCGGCCTGGTGCTGCGCAGCGTGGGCGAGAGCCCCGAATCGGCGCATGCGCTGGGCTACCCGGTGCGGCGCATCCGCCTGCTGGCGGTGGTGGTGGGCGGCGCGCTCTGCGGGCTGGCGGGTGCCTACGTGTCCACCGTCTACACCCCGCTGTGGGTGGAGGGCATGATCGCCGGCAAGGGCTGGATCGCGCTGGCGCTGACGACCTTCGCCACCTGGCGGCCGGCACGGGTATTGCTTGGTGCCTACCTGTTCGGCGGTCTCACGATGGTGCAGTTCCACCTGCAGGGCATGGGCGTGAATGTCCCCAGCCAGGTGCTGACCATGCTGCCCTACCTGGCCACCGTGGTCGTGCTGGTGCTGATTTCACGCAATCCGTTGTGGATCCGCACCAACATGCCGCAGTCCATCGGCAAGCCGTTTTACCCTGGTTCGTGAGTACCGGACTGCATACATAATGGCTTTTTATTTCTCTGTCTGAGGAGTGTTTGAGATGATCGACGTTCGCAAACGCGTGTGGCTCAAGGCGGCGGCCCTGAGCGTGGTGGCATCTGCTGCCTTGCTGGGCTGTGGCAAGAAGGAAGAGGCGCCGGCACCGGCCCCCACCACCGAGGCGCCCAAGGCGGAGCCGCTGAAGGCCGCCTGGATCTACGTGGGCCCAGTGGGTGACGCTGGATGGTCGTTTGCACACGACCTGGGCCGCAAGGCCGCCGAGGCGCATTTTGGCGACCAGTTGCAGACCACCTTCGTGGAAGCCGTGCCCGAAGGGGCCGACGCCGAGCGTGTCATCCGCGACCTGGCGCAGCAGGGCAACAAGATCATCTTCGCCACGTCCTTCGGCTACATGGAGCCGATGCTGAAAGTGGCCGCCGACTTCCCCGACGTGAAGTTCGAGCACGCCACCGGCTACAAGACGGCTGACAACATGCGCATCTACGATGCCAGCTTCTACCAGGACACCTACATGGCCGGCATCATCGCTGGCAGCATGACCAAGACCAACACCCTGGGCTTCGTCGGGTCCTTCCCCATCCCCGAAGTGCTGCGCAACATCAACGCCTACACCCTGGGTGCGCTCAGCGTGAACCCCAAGGTCAAGGTCAAGGTGGTGTGGGTCAACACCTGGTTCGACCCGCCCAAGGAAAGCGATGCCGCGCAAAGCCTGATCAACCAGGGCGCCGACGTGCTGCTGCAGAACACCGACTCCACCGCCGTGCTGCAAACCGCCGAGAAGAACGGCAAGTACGCCTTCGGCTGGGACAGCGACATGAGCGCCTTCGGCCCGAAAGCCCACCTGGCGTCGGCGATTGCCGACTGGGGCCCGTACTACATCAAGGCCATCGAGGACGTGAAGAACGGTACCTGGCAGACCACCCGCACCGTCTGGGGCGTGAAGGAAGGCCTGAACGACCTGATCAAGATCAACGACGTGGTACCGGCCGAAGCCAAAGCCAAGGTCGAGGAAGTCAAGGCCGGGCTGAAGGCCGGCACGTTCGAGCCCTTCACCGGTCCGATCGTTGACAACAGCGGCAAGGAAGTGCTCGCCGCGGGTGTGCAGGCCGACCAGGCCTGGAAAGACGGCATCAACTTCTTCGTCAAGGGCGTCGAGGGCCGCGTGCCGTCCGGCAAGTAAGCGCCAGTTCCAGGCTCACAGGGCCGGTGCGGGCGCGATGCCCGCACGCGGCACGGCCACCCCACCGGGCTTGCCTGGTCGGGTGGCTTTTTTGTTTTGATTCCAAGGGGTATGCGATGTTGAACGAAACACGTTGGTGGTGGCCGGTGTGCCTGGCCACCGAACTGGGCGCCGAGCCGCAGGGCGTCCGCCTGCTGGACCAGCCGCTGGTGCTGTGGCGCGATGCCCAGGGCCAGCCGGTGGCCATGGTGGACCGTTGCCCACACCGTGGCGCTCAGCTCTCGATGGGCCGGGTGGTGGGCGGTCATCTGCAATGCCCCTACCACGGCTGGCGCTTCGAGCCGGCTGGGCGTTGCGTGGGCATTCCAGCCCAGCCGGGCTTCACGCCACCGGCCAGCAGCGGCGTGTGCCGCTATCCCGCTGCCGAGCACGAAGGCCTGATTTGGGTGTCGCTGGCCGACCCATCGACCGACGTTCACCTGTTGCCTGGCCTGAACCATCTGCCGCAGCGCCGCCTCATCTACGGCCCGTTCGACGTGGCCACCAGCGCCCCGCGCGCCGTGGAAAACTTCCTCGACACCTCGCACTTCGCCTTTGTGCACGAGGGCTGGCTGGGCGATGCCGACCACCCCGAGGTGCCGCCCTACGAGGTGACCCACACCGCAGACGGCCGCCCGGTGATCGAGGCCTACAAGGCCTGGCAGCCGCGGGCCAGTGCGGCCGCCGCCGGCGGCGACTGGGTGACCTACCGCTACGAGGTCCTCAGCCCCTACAGCGCCTTGCTCAGCAAGCAGGGTGACGCCGGCGGCCCGCAGGACAGCTACACCATCTGGGCCTGCCCCACCACGCCCGAAAGTTGCCGTTTGTGGTTTGCCCAATACACCACGGATGCGGTATCGTCTGACGACGTGTTGCGCGATTTCCAGGTCGAAATCTTCTCGCAGGACCAGCCGGTGCTGGAGTCGCAGCAACCCAAGCGGCTGCCCTTGAGCGGTGGCGAGGCGCACAGCGCCGCCGACCGCCTGAGTGCCGCCTACCGCCGCTACCTCCAGGGCTGCGGCATCACTTTTGGAGTGTGCTGATGTTTCACCTGCCCCACATCACCCCCCAGCGGTTGCCCGCCGTGTTGCGGGGCATGCCCAAGGCCGAACTGCACATCCACATCGAAGGTTCGCTGGAGCCCGAGCTGATCTTCAAGCTGGCGCAGCGCAACGGCGTGGCGCTGCCGTACGCCAGCGTGGAGGCCTTGCGTGCCGCCTATGCGTTCACCGACCTGCAGAGCTTTCTGGACATCTACTACGCCGGCGCGAGTGTGCTGTTGAAGGAGGAGGACTTCTTCGACATGGCCTGGGCCTACCTGGAAAAGGCCGCCGCCGAGAACGTGGTGCACGCCGAAATCTTCTTCGACCCGCAGACCCACACCGCGCGCGGCGTGCCCATGGGTACCGTGATCCAGGGGCTGCACCACGCCTGCCAGCGGGCGCACCAGGAGTTCGGGCTGAGCGCGAAACTCATCCTGTGTTTCCTGCGCCACCTCAGCGAGGAAGATGCTTTCGCCACGCTGGAAGCCGCGCTGCCGTACCGGCACCACTTCATCGGTGTGGGGCTGGACTCCAGCGAGGTGGGGCACCCGCCCGAAAAGTTCGAGCGGGTGTTCGCCCGCTGCCGCGAGCTGGACCTGCACGTGGTGGCCCACGCGGGCGAGGAGGGGCCGCCGGCCTACATCTGGAGCGCGCTGGACGTGCTCGGCGCCGAGCGCATTGACCACGGCGTGCAGGCGGTGCACGACCCGGTGCTGATGCGCCGCCTGGCCGACGCGCAGGTGCCGCTGACGGTGTGCCCGCTGTCCAATGTCAAGCTGCGCGTGTTCCCCACCCTGGCGCAGCACAACCTGCGCCAGCTGCTGGACGCGGGGCTGTGCGTGACCGTCAACTCCGACGACCCGGCCTACTTCGGCGGCTACCTGAACGACAACTTCTTGCAGCTGTTTACCGCGCTGGACCTGGGGCTACGCCACGCCTACCAGCTCGCCTTTAACAGCTTCGAGGCCAGCTTTGCCGACGACACCGCCAAGCGCGGCTGGGAGCGGCAATTGAAAGCCTATTTCGAGGGACTGCGCGAGCACGACTGAGCGCCTGCAGGGCGCGCGCGGTGCGCATCACTCCCCGACGTGCGCACCCGGATCGCAGCCGGCACAGGTGCCGTGGATCGCGAGGTCCACACGCTGCGCCTTGTGCCCCATGTCGGCCAGTGCTTGCAGCAGCGCGTCAGCCGCCGCTTGGGTGGCTTCGGTGGCCTGGCTCAAGCGGAACTGCCGGTGGCAGGCGTCGCACTCGAAACGGGTGGCCATGCCATGGTCGGTGGGCGAAGGCGCCGCGGGCGTGAAGCGCCAGGCCCGTTCGGCCCCATCGGTGTGGCGTTCAAGCACCCCACAGCCAGCGAGCCTGTCGAGCAGCCGGTAGAGAGTGACCCGGTTGACCGTGATGCCCTGACGTTGCAGGGCTTCGAGCACCTCTGCATGGGTCGGCGCCCAGGTGGGGTCGGTCGCGAACATCGTCAGCACGGCGTGCGTGGCGGGCGTCAGGCGCAATCCCGCCTCGCGCAGGCGCGACAGCATGTCGGTGGGCGGAGTGAGGGTTTGGGCCATGGTTGAATGCAAAATTGCAACCGAGTTGCGTTATGATACTTTGGTTTTGCAATTCAGTTGCGATTATTCACCTTCCGCCATGTTTTTTGCTCGAGCACCTTCGGCCGCTGTACCGGGTCCTGCCCCCGCGGACGTGGTGTTGCACAACCTCACCGTGGGCTACGAGCGCCATCCGGCGGTGCACCACCTGTCCGTTTGCTGGCCCGCCGGCAGCATGGTGGCTGTGGTGGGGCCCAACGGGGCTGGCAAGTCCACCTTGCTCAAGGCGATGGTGGGGCAGGTGCCACTGTCTGGCGGTCATATGGAAGGCTTGGGGCCGAGGCAGATTGCCTACTTGCCGCAACTTCCCGCCATCGACCGCAGTTTTCCCATCAGCGTGCAGGAGCTGGTGCTGACCGGACTTTGGCACGAGGTGGGCGCCCTGTGGTCGTGGCGCGCCAGCCACCGGGATCGTGCGGCGCAAGCCTTGGCGGCCGTGGGGCTGCAGGGTTTTGAACGTCGCACGCTGGACACTTTGTCTGGTGGGCAGTTCCAGCGCGCGCTGTTCGCCCGCCTGATGCTGCAGGACGCCCCCACCTTGTTGCTCGACGAGCCGTTTGCAGCCGTTGACCAGCGCACCACCGATGACTTGCTGGCCATCTTGCACCGCTGGCACGCACAGGGCCGCACCGTCATCGTGGTGCTGCACGATTTGCACACGGTCCGTGAGCATTTCCCCTTGACACTGTTGCTGGCGCGCGAACCCGTGGCCATCGGGCCGACCAAGCTCGTGCTCACACCGGAAAACCTCGCCCGTGCCCGGGGCCGGCAAGAAGCCTTTGAAGACGATGCGCCGGTCTGCGAAGCGCCGCCCGCTCCCGAGCCGGTGGCGGTGCCCCAGGTGCACCAGGAGGCCACATGACGGTGGGATGGACCGAGTTGTTGCAGCCGTTCGTGGAGTT
The DNA here is from genome assembly GCA_030602185.1 of Comamonadaceae bacterium. Classification (GTDB taxonomy): domain Bacteria; phylum Pseudomonadota; class Gammaproteobacteria; order Burkholderiales; family Burkholderiaceae_C; genus JAUWAE01. The sequence goes on along the minus strand of JAUWAE010000027.1, from coordinate 5,807 downwards.
CGGCTTCATGCGCAGCGCCTTGCTGGGCTGCCTGGCGCTGTCGCTCAGCGCCGCGCCGGTGGGCGTGTTCCTCATGCTGCGCCGCATGAGCCTGACTGGCGATGCCATGGCCCACGCCATCTTGCCTGGTGCGGCCATCGGCTACCTGGTGTCGGGGTTGTCTTTGGGGGCCATGACGGTCGGGGGCATCGCCGCCGGGCTGTTGGTGGCCGTCGGGTCGGGCCTGGTGGCCCGCTCCACGGTGCTCAGGGAAGACGTCAGCCTGGCGGTGTTCTACCTCCTGTCCCTGGCGTTGGGGGTGCTCATCGTCTCGACCAAAGGCAACAACGTCGATTTGCTGCACGTGCTGTTCGGTACCGCCCTGGCCCTGGACGAGCCGGCCTTGTGGCTGCTGGGCAGCATCATGCTGACCACCTGGCTGGTCCTGAGGGTGTTGTATCGCCCGCTCGTGCTGGAATGCGTGGACCCCGACTATTTGCGCGCTGTGAGCCGCTGGAGCCCGGTGGCCCACTACGGCTTCCTGGGCTTGGTGGTCATCAACCTGGTGGCCGGCTTTCATGCCCTGGGCACCCTGATGGCGGTGGGCATCCTGGTTCTGCCGGCCGCCACCGCGCGTCTGTGGGTGCGGCACATCCAGCCCTTGCTGTGGCTTGCCCCGTTGCTGGCTGCGGTGGCCAGCACGATGGGCCTGCTGCTGTCTTACCACGCCGACTGGCCCACCAGCCCGGCGATCGTGTTGTGCTTGGGCGGTTTTTACTTCGTGTCGATGTTGATCGCGCCGTTTGGGGCGTTGCGCGCCCGCCGCCCCTCCCATGTTCATTTGAAAGGTTGATATGTTGCGTTGTAAGGCTTGGCGAGCATGGCTCGGGGTCCTTGTCTTTGGGGTGGGGGTGTCGGCATTCGCTCAATCGGCCACGCCCGCGGGGGCAGCGGTCCAGGCGGTCGCCAGTTTCAGCATTCTGGGCGACTGGGTGCAGCAGGTGGGGGGTGACCGCGTTCGGGTGGATGTGCTGGTGGCCCCGGGCAGTGACGCACATGTGTTCCAGCCCACGCCGACGCACGCTCGCCAGCTGACGCAGGCGCAGGTGGTGTTTTCCAACGGCCTTGGCTTCGAGGGCTGGATGGCACGGCTGTTGAAGAACGCGGGCTTCAAGGGGCGCCACGTGGTGGCCAGCGAAGGGGTCCGCACGCTGGGTACCCAGGGTCATGCGCACAAGCACGACGGCCACAACCATGGGGCGGTGGACCCGCACGCCTGGCAGAACGTGGCCAACGCCCAGGTGTATGTGCGCAACATCGCCAAGGCCTTGTGCGAAGCCGATGCCGCCGGATGCGATGGGTACCAGCAACGGGCCAAAGCCTATGCGGGCCAGCTGGCGGCGCTGGAAGAGGAAATCCGTGCCGCCTGGGCTGAGGTGCCGGTGGACCAGCGCCGTGTGATCGCCTCTCACGACGCCTTTGGCTACTACGCCAAAGCGTACGGGGTGACCTTCCTGGCACCGCGCGGCGTCAGCACCGAAAGCGAGGCCTCGGCGCAGGGCGTGGCCCGTCTGGTGCGGCAAATCCGGCAGGACAAGGTGCGCGCGCTGTTCGTAGAGAACGTCTCCGACCCGCGCCTGATCGAACGCATTGCGCAGGAAACAGGCCTCACGCCCTCTGGCGAGCTGTACTCCGATTCGCTCACCCCCGCTGGGGGCCCGGCGCCCGATTACCTGGCCATGATGCGGCACAACACCCGTGCGCTGACCGGTGCCATCCTGGGGCGTTGAGCGCTGCTCCTACAATCCGTGGCAAATGGAGCACGCCCATGAGCATCAAGAGTGACAAGTGGATCCGCCGCATGGCAGAGCAGCACGGCATGATCGAGCCGTTCGAGCCGGGCCAGATCCGCGAGGCCGACGGCAAGAAGATCATCAGCTACGGCACCAGCAGCTACGGCTACGACATCCGCTGCGCGCCCGAATTCAAGGTGTTCACCAACATCCACAGCACGGTGGTGGACCCGAAGAATTTCGACGAGAAGAGCTTTGTCGATTTCCACGGCGACCACTGCATCATCCCGCCCAACAGCTTCGCGCTGGCGCGCACGGTGGAGTACTTCCGCATCCCGCGCAATGTGCTGACGATCTGCTTGGGCAAGAGCACCTACGCGCGCTGCGGCATCATCGTCAACGTCACCCCGTTCGAACCCGAGTGGGAAGGCTACGTGACGCTGGAGTTTTCCAACACCACGCCGCTGCCGGCCAAGATCTACGCGGGCGAGGGCTGCGCGCAGGTGCTGTTCTTCGAGAGCGACGAAGTGTGCGACGTGTCGTACAAGGACCGGGGCGGCAAGTACCAGGGCCAGCACGGCGTGACGCTGCCGCGCGCCTAAGGGAGGTTGTGATGTCGGCCTACGATCTGCTGTCGTTCGGCTTGCCGGTGACCGGGCAGCCCGAACTGTCTCACCCCAAGCCCGATCGTCTGATCGCTGGCAACCCGCTGCGGGAAACCTGGAACGCGCTGGACGCGCCTTTGATCGGTGCCCAAAGTTTGAGCACCGGTGTGTGGCGCTGTGAGCCGGGCCATTGGGCCATCGCCTTCGGCCCCACCGAGCGCGAGGTGTTCACCGTCTTGCAGGGCCGTTGCCGCATTCACCGCGACGACGGCAGCCACGAGGAGGCGGGACCGGGACAGGCCATCCACATCCCGCCCGGATTCACCGGGTCGTTCGAGGTGCTGGAGACGGTGACCAAGGTGTACGTCATCGTCGAATGAGTTGTCGTTGGCGCGGGCCAGGCGCGTGTCAGCGCCCCAGCGCTCGCCGCCAGGCCCCTGGCGGCAGCAGCACGGTGGCGATGGCCGCCATCACGCACACCACGGCCACGCCGTCGGTCCAGCGCGGCCATTCGCCGGCAATGAAGGTGGCGCTGGCGGTGCCCACCAGGGGCACCATCATCACGCTCATGGCGCTGGTGGCCGGTGGCAAGTGCCGGGCCAGCGAAAACCAGATGATCTGCGCGATGCCGTAGTTCATGAACACGCCGTAGGCCAGCAGCCCCCACATGCGCGGGCTGAATTGCCACTGCGGCCAGGGCTCGAAGGTGGCGGCCAGCACCCACAGCGCCAGCGCGGTCAGGCCCATCATCCACACGGTCAGGGCTTCCATGGGCAGGGTCAGCGTGGCGCGGCGCATCATCAGCGTGCCCACGGCCCAGCTGATGGCGGCGCCCAGCATCACCAGCACGCCGATGGGGCGGCCGGCCATGGCACCCAGTTCGTCGGCCAGCAGCAGGGCCACGGCACCTGCTACCAACAACGCCGCCAGTGTGGAGCGCCGCGTCAGCCGCTGCCCAAAGAACAGCGCGCCCAGCAGCACCGTCCACACCGGCATGGTGAAGCCCAGTATCGCCGCCCGGCCTGACGCCAGCGCCGCCACCCCGAAAATGGCCAGCGTGTGCCAGCCCAGCATGTTGGGCAGGGCCAGGGTGACGATGCTGCGCCATTCGCTTGCCTGTGGCATGAGGCGCACGCCGCGCTGGCGGTAGAACGCGAACAGCCACAGCGCGCCGCCGGTCATGGTCAGGGCGCGGAAGTACAGCGGGCTGAGCTCCTGCAGCGAGAGCTTCATCACCGGCCAGTTCACGCCCCACATCAGCGTCAGGGCCACCAGCCCGATCGCCTGGCTGCGGTTCAGCATGGCGGGCGTCTTACACCGCCACCGGTGCCTTGATGGCTGGGTGGTGCTGGTAGTCCCGTACCTCGAAGTCGTCGAATTCGTAGTCGAAGATGGACGCGGGGCGGCGCTTGATGTGCAGCGTGGGGTAGGGCAGGGGCTCGCGGCTCAGTTGCAGCGCCACCTGCTCGAAATGGTTGTTGTAGATGTGGCAGTCGCCGCCGGTCCAGATGAAGTCGCCCACGTCCAGGTCGCACTGCTGGGCCAGCATGTGGGTCAGCAGCGCGTAGCTGGCGATGTTGAAGGGCACGCCCAGGAAGATGTCGGCGCTGCGCTGGTAGAGCTGGCAGCTCAACTTGCCCTTGCCCCCGGCTTTGGTGGCCGGCGCCACGTAGAACTGGAAGAAGGCGTGGCAGGGCATGAGCGCCATCTGGTTCAGTTCGGCCACGTTCCAGGCGCTGACTATGATGCGGCGGCTGTCGGGGTTGGTCTTGAGCTGCTTGACCACGTCGGCGATCTGGTCGATGTGGCCCCCGTCGGGCGTGGGCCAGCTGCGCCATTGCACGCCGTACACCGGGCCCAAATCGCCATCTTCGCGCGCCCATTCGTCCCAGATGGTGCAGCCGCGCTCCTGCAGCCACTTCACGTTGCGGTCACCGCGCAGGAACCACAGCAGTTCCAGGATGATGCTCTTGAGGTGGACCTTCTTGGTGGTGACCAGCGGGAAGCCTTCGTTCAGGTCGAAGCGCATCTGGTGGCCGAACACGCTGCGGGTGCCGGTGCCCGTGCGGTCGCCCTTGGCCACGCCGTGCTCATACACGTGGCGCATGAAGTCTTCGTACTGGCGGCGGACGGGGCGGTTCACGGGCAGGCTTTCAAAAACTGTGATTTTAGGTGTGGGGCTGCAAGGCCAGCGCGGCAAACCTGGCCAGCAGCGATGCTGCCTCGGGCGTGTCGGCCACGGAGGGTGCAGGCTGGCCTGGATCGGCGTGCAGGCGCACGTAGGCGGCCGTGGCCGCGGCACCGAATTCGGGGTGGAATTGAACGCCCCACGCACGGCGCCCAGCGCGGAACGCTTGGTGCGGCTCGAACGCGTTGCCCGCCAGACGCACCGCGCCGGGCGGCAAACGGCGCACGTGCTGGCGGTGGGCGGCCTGACCCTTGAAGTTCGCGGGCAGGCCGTGGAACAGCGGGTCGTCCTGGGTCGCTTGCGGGTCCAGCGCCACGTCCACCGTACCCAGCTCGATGCCCACCGGGTGAAAAGCCACCTCGCCACCCAAGGCGTGGGCCAGCAGCTGGTGGCCATAACAAATGCCGAGCACGGGCAGTTCGGCCGCCACGGCGGTGCGCAGCCAGTCGGCGGTCTGTTCGCTCCAGGGTTCGCGGTCGGTCACCATGCTGTGCGAGCCGGTCAGCACCGCGCCCGCCACCTGCGCCGGGCTGGGCAAGGGCGCACCTTCGCGCGGGTCCACCACCCACACGGAAGTCCTGGCCGCACCCAGACCGGAGGCGATCCAGTCTTCGAAATCGCCCCACTGGGCCGCGATCTCGGGGTGGGTGCTGCCGTTCTTGACGATCAGCAGCGGCTTCACTTGTAAAACACCTCCACCGCGCCTTTGAGCTTGATCAGCAGGGGCTGGCCCTTGCGGTCCACGGTTTTGCCGGCGGGCACGCGCACCCAGCCTTCGCTGACGCAGTACTCGGCGACGTCAAAGCGTTCCTTGCCGTTGAGGCGGATGCCCACGTCGTGTTCGAACATGGCGGCCACGTGGTGGGGGCTGCGGGGGTCGATGGAGAGGCGGTCGGGCAGGGCGGGGCGTTCGGTCGTCATGGTCAATGTCAGGGTCAAAGGGCCCGCAGCTTACAGCACGCGCCCAGGGTTGAGCAGGCCTTGCGGGTCCAGCGCGGCCTTGATGGCGCGCATCATCCGCAGGGCGGTGGGGTCTTTGTAGTGCGGCAGGGTGTCGCGTTTGAGGCTGCCGATGCCGTGTTCGGCACTGATGGAGCCGCCGTGGCGGCGCACCGCGTCGAACACCAGCGTGTTGACACGGTGTTCGTGCGCCTGCAGGAAGGCGGCGCTGTCCATGCCTTCGGGGCATTGCACGTTGTAGTGCAGGTTGCCGTCGCCCAGGTGGCCGAAGTTGACCAGCCG
>JAUWAE010000092.1 GCA_030602185.1 Comamonadaceae bacterium | reverse complement strand
GAGCTGCTCGATTGCCCTGACCGCCAACACCCCGTACAACGGGCCGCTGATGATCATTCCCGGCTCGCACCAGCGTTTCGTGAGCTGCATCGGCGCCACGCCCGAGAACCACTACAAGGCCTCGCTCAAGCAGCAGGACATTGGCGTGCCCGACGATGTGAGCCTGACCCAGCTGGTGGAAGACTTCGGCATCACCGCGCCCACCGGGCTGGCTGGCTCGGTCACGTTCTTCGAGTGCAACGTGATGCACGGCTCCAGCTCCAACATCACGCCGCTGCCGCGCAGCAACGTGTTCCTGGTGTTCAACAGCGTGCACAACACGCCGGTGGCGCCGTTCTGTGGCCTGGCGCTGCGCCCGAACTTCATCGCCGAACGGGAGGACTTCACGCCCCTGGCCCCCGCATGACCCTGGAACTGCTGGGCGCGGCCGGCAAGAGCTTTCTGTTCGCCTTTGCCGCGTTGCTGCCCATCCTCAACCCCGCCGCCACCGCCCCGATCTTCCTGGGGTTGACCGAGGGGGCCTCGGCCGGCACCCGCGCCGCGCTCGCCCGGCGCATCGCCCGCAACATGGTGGCGCTGATGCTGGGCTCCATGGTGGTGGGCTCCTATGTGCTGGAATTCTTCGGCATCTCGCTGCCCATCGTGCGGGTGGGGGGTGGGCTGATCGTGGCGTCCATGGCCTGGCGGCTGCTCAACACCTCCCACGCCAGCGACGACAGCCGCACCGAACTGGCCGAGGCCTTCACCCCCGAAATGGCGCGGCGCCAGGCCTTTTACCCACTCACCTTTCCGGTCAGTTGCGGGCCTGGCTCCATCGCGGCGGCCATCACGGTGGGCGTGTCGCTGGCCGACGAACGGCTGGCGCTGTCCCTGGCCCGCATGGGCGGCGGGGCGCTGGCGCTCATCGCCATCGGTGCCCTGCTCTACCTGGCCTTTCGCTACGCGCAGCGGCTGTTGCGGCCGCTGGGCGACGCGGGCACCGTCATCTTCCTGCGGCTGTCGGCCTTCATCCTGCTGTGTCTGGGGGTACAGATCGTGTGGGAAGGGGTGCGCGAACTGCTGCTGGGCGTGCTGGCCGCGGCCTGACGGCGCGCCGGCTGCAGTACAGTTGAGGGATTTTTCCTGTCGCATCCACCCACACACACGCCATGAAATTCCTGCGCTTCTCCGACCTCTGCGCCAATGGCCAGGCCACTGGCAAACGCGTCTTCATCCGCGCCGACCTCAACGTGCCGCAGGACGACGAAGGCAACATCACCGAAGACACGCGCATCCGCGCCTCGCTGCCCGCCATCCAGATGGCGCTGGGCGCGGGTGCCGCGGTGATGGTCACGTCACACCTGGGCCGCCCCACCGAGGGCGAGTTCAAGCCCGAGGACACGCTGGCCCCGGTGGCCCGCCGGCTGGGCAAGCTGCTGGGCCGTGAGGTGCCGCTGGTGTCCGACTGGGTGGACGGCGGCTTTGCCGTGAAGCCCGGCGAGGTGGTGTTGCTGGAGAACTGCCGCCTGAACAAGGGCGAAAAGAAGAACAACCCCGAACTCGCCGCCAAGCTGGGCGCGCTGTGCGACATCTTCGTGCACGACGCCTTCGGCACTGCCCACCGGGCTGAAGCCACCACCTACGGCATTGCCGAGACCGCGCCGGTGGCCTGCGCCGGCCCGCTGCTGGCCGCCGAGATGGACGCCATCACCAAGGCGCTGGAGAACCCACGCCGCCCGCTGGTGGCCATCGTGGGGGGCTCCAAGGTCAGCACCAAGCTGTCCATCCTGAAAACGCTGGCCAGCAAGGTGGACCAGCTGATCGTGGGCGGCGGCATTGCCAACACCTTCTTGCTGGCGGCCGGCAAGCGCATTGGCGATTCGCTGGCCGAGCCCGAGATGGTGCGCGAGGCCCAGCAGGTTATGGACATCATGAAAGAGCGCGGCGCCGAGGTGCCGCTGCCGGTGGACGTGGTGGTGGCCGACGAGGTGTCGGCGCTCGCCCGCGCCAACCGCATTTCGGTGGACGAGGTGGGCCCGCACGACCGCATCCTGGACGTCGGCCCCAAGACCTCGGCCAAGCTGGCCGAGATCATTGCCCACGCCGGCACCATCGTGTGGAACGGCCCGGTGGGCGTGTTCGAGATCCCGCAGTTCGCCGGTGGCACCAAGATGATGGCCTCGGCAATCGCCCACTCCGAGGCGTTCAGCATCGCCGGCGGCGGTGACACGCTGGCGGCCATTGCCAAGTTCCACATCGAAGACGACGTGGACTACATCTCCACCGGCGGTGGCGCCTTCCTGGAAGTGCTGGAAGGCAAGACGCTGCCGGCGTTCGAGGTGCTGGCCAAGCGCGCCTGACAGCCCGGCCCGGCCGGCGCTGCGCCCCACCACACCGCGCCACGGTTTTGCCGGGCGCGGTTTTTTTGCGCCTCAGGCGGGGAGGGTGAGCAGGGGCAGGTCGTGCTGGGTGGCCAGCTGGTCCAGCTGGGCGCGGGTTTTGCGGGCCACGAAAGCGGCCACCGCCTCATGGGTGGCGGGCAGCAGGCAGGCCTCGGGCGTGAGCGGGCCCAGGCCCACCACCCGCCCCAGTGCCGCGGCAAAGTGGGGCTCCAGCGCCGCCAGCGCCACCCGGCCGTTCTTGCACGGGTACACGCGGTAGCCGGCGTGCGCGCCACCCAGCAGTTGGCCGGGCGCGGTCAGGCCCCACTGGCGCGGCAGGGCCAGCCAGCGCGCCGCTTCCGACAGTGCCACCTCCAGCCGCACACCTTGGCCGGTCTGGCGTTGCACCAGCACGGCTTGCAACACGGCCTCGGTCGCGGTCAGCGCCCCGGCCATGTCGGCCAGCAGGCTGGGGGGCAGGGCCAGGTCGGGCACCAGTCCCACCTCGGCCTGGTAGGTCAGGTCGTGACCCGGTTCTTCGGCGCGCTCACCGGGCGCCCCCACGATGGTGACAAGGGACAGCGCCGGATGGGTGCGCTTGAGGCTTTTGCCGTCCAGCCCCAGCTTGGCCAGGGCCGAGGGGCGGAACGAGGTCAGCAGCACATCGGCCTGGGCCAGCAGCCGGTGCAGCCGCGCCTGGCCGGTGGCCGCCTTCAGGTCCAGTGTCACCGCCTTCAGTCCCGCCGAGAGATCGGCAAACGCGGCGGCGCTGTACAGGCGCATCGGATCACCGGCCGGCGGGTCGACCTTGGTGCAGCGCGCGCCCATGGCCCGCAGCCGCCACAGGGCGGCAGGGCCGGGCAGGTTGAGCGCCAGGCTGACGATGCGCACCCCTTTGAGGGGCTTGAGACGGGACAGCGTGGACAAGGAGGGCATGAGGGAGACGAAGCTGCAGTTGCAAAACCCCGATTGTCAACGACCGATGCGCGGGAGACCCGCCTGCGCGGCGGCCCCGAGGCGGAACACCGCCATCGCATCGAGCACCTGTTCGGCCTGGTCTTTCAGGCTTTCGGTGGCGGCGGCACTTTCCTCCACCAGGGCGGCGTTCTGCTGGGTCATGTGATCGAGTTGCACCACGGCGCCGTTCACTTCGGCGATTGAGCCGCTCTGCGCCTGCGCGGTGGCCGAAATCTCGCCAATGCGCTCCGAGACCCGGCCCACACTGGCCACGATGTCGTCCATCGCCTGCCCGGCCTCGTGCACCTGGGCGTTGCCATCGCGCACGCGCTGCTCGCTGGCCAGGATCAGGTCTTTGATCTCTTTGGCCGCCTGGGCGCTGCGCTGGGCCAGGCTGCGCACCTCGCCAGCCACCACGGCAAACCCGCGGCCCTGTTCGCCGGCTCGGGCAGCCTCAACGGCGGCGTTCAGCGCCAGGATGTTGGTCTGGAACGCGATGCCGTCGATCACGCCGATGATGTCGCCGATGCGCCGGCTGCTCTGGTCGATTTCACCCATGGTGGTGACCACCTGCGCCACGACCGCCCCACCGCGGGAAGCCGCCACCGCCGCCTGGTTCGCCAGCTCACGCGCCAGCTGGGCCGCCTCGGCGCTCTGTTGCACCGTCTGCGTCAGCTGCTCCAGGCTGGCCGCGGTTTGCTGCAGGCTGCTGGCGGTTTGCTCGGTGCGGGTGCTCAGGTCCTGGTTGCCTTTGGCAATCTCTGCGCTGGCCATCTGCAAGCTCTCGACGCTGCCTCGCACCTGAGACACCGCCGCCGCCATGCGACCCAGGGCCTGCTGCAGCTGCACCGCGAGCGGCGCGCGCACCGTCAGGGCCGCGCTGTCCAGCACGATGCGTTCACCGTCCTGCAGGCGGCCTGCGAGCAAGGCGACCTCGGCGTTGTCGCGCACACTGCGCGCCAGCCGGTGCACCAGCACCACCTGCAAAGCGGTCTGCACCACAACGTACAGCGCGTGCAGCAGGATCACCGGGAAATTGGGCGTGGTCAGGCAATACACACCCAGCCCCATGGCCTGCAGCCGGTCGAACGCCACGTGGTGCACCGCGAACAGGGCGGCCGCCCACACCACCGGTCGCCAGTCGAGGTACACCAGCAACAGCGCCAGCGTCACGAACACGCCGAAGTGGAACTCGAGCATGCCCGCCGACAGCTGGATGTGCAACGCCACCAAAGCGGGCAGCGATGTGGCCATGAGCAGGCGCGCCACCAGGCGCCCCCGCCACACCAGGAAGCCGGCCAGGCCTGGCAGCGACAACCCCAGGGCCCACAAGACCGCGGCCCCCCACGGCATCGCGGGGTTGTCGAACCACACGCCCAGGACCACCGCCCCGGCCGCGTACAAAGCCAGCGCCACCGTCAGGACGGCGTCGCCCAGGCGCTGCTGCGCCTCCAATCCGATCGCTTCCGTGTGCTGGCGTGCCATGGGGTTCCCAAATAATTGGCGTCGTTGAGGTCGAGTTGACCGCATGAATTTCGTGAAATTTAGCAGTTTTACATTTATTTGTCTAGGACAAATAAATTCTTCTGGCAAACACTGACGGCCGGCCACCACGCTGCGCCCTGTGTCCATGAATTACTTTCACTGCCGCACCCCCCGGCTTTCAAGGGAGCGAACGACCGAACTGGAATAATGTCTGGTTGATCCGCCAGCTCCATGGGCGAATGACGCCCGCCATCCACCCGGAGACCCCTGCATGCCCCAGCGCGCCACCAAGATCGTTGCCACCCTCGGCCCCGCGTCGAGCGACCCCTCCATGCTGGAGGCCATGATCCGCGCCGGGGTGAACGTGGTGCGCCTGAACTTTTCGCACGGCACCGCGGCCGACCACGAAGAGCGCGCCCGGCTGGTGCGCGAGGCCTCCCAGCGCGCCGGGCGCGAGGTGGCCATCATGGCCGACCTGCAGGGTCCCAAGATACGGGTGGGCAAGTTCGCCGACGGCAAGGTACAGCTCCAGGAAGGGGCGCCCTTCGTGTTGGACGCCGAGCGCACCACGCCTGGCGACGCCGAGGGCGTGGGGCTGGACTACAAGGAACTCCCGCGCGACGTCAAACCCGGTGACACGCTGCTGCTCAACGACGGGCTGATCGTGCTCAAGGTGGCGCGGGTGGACGGCGCCGCGGTGCACACCACCGTGGCCATCGGCGGTGAGCTGTCGAACAACAAGGGCATCAACAAGCAGGGCGGCGGCCTGACGGCCCCGGCGCTCACCGCCAAGGACATGGCCGACATCCAGACCGCCATGGCCCTGCGGGCCGACTACGTGGCGGTGAGCTTCCCCAAAAACGCCACCGACATGGCGCTGGCCCGCCAGCTCTGTCAGGTGGCCTGCCCGCCGGGCCACAAACCGGGGCTGATCGCCAAGATCGAGCGCGCCGAAGCCATCCCCGAGCTGGAGAACATCCTGCAGGTGTCCGACGGCATCATGGTGGCGCGCGGCGACCTGGCGGTGGAGGTCGGCCACGCCGCCGTGCCGGCGCTGCAAAAGCGCATGATCCGGCTGGCGCGCGAGCACGACAAGGTCGTCATCACCGCCACGCAGATGATGGAGAGCATGATCCAGGCGCCGGTGCCCACCCGCGCCGAGGTGAGCGACGTGGCCAATGCCGTGCTCGACGGCACCGACGCGGTGATGCTGAGCGCCGAGACCGCCGCCGGCCGCTACCCGCTGCAGACGGTGCAGGAAATGGCACGCATCTGCGAGGCCGCCGAAAAGGCCGACCACCACGAACTCGAGTCCGACTTCCTGGGCAAGACCTTCCACCGCATCGACCAGTCCATCGCCATGGGCGCGCTGTTCACTGCCTCGCACCTGGGGGCCAAGGCCATCGTCGCGCTCACCGACTCGGGCTCCACCGCGCTGTGGATGAGTCGCCATAAGGTCAACATCCCGATCTACGCCGTGACGTCCAAGCTGGCAGCGCAGCGCCGCATGGCGCTCTACCGCAACGTGCGCCCCTTGCTGATGGACACCAGCGCCGAGCGCGACACCGCACTGGAACAGGCCGAGCAGCACCTGAAGGCCCGCGGCATCGTGCAGACCGGCGACGTCTACGCCATCACCTGCGGCGAGCCCATGGGCACCCCGGGCGGCACCAACATGCTCAAGATCTGCCGCGCCTCGTGACCCTGCCGCCGTTCCGCCCTCCGCAAGACCGCCCCGCCTGGCAACGCCTGCAGGCCCTGGCCGCCCAGGGGGTGCCGCACCTGCGCCAGCTGCTCGGGGTGCCCGACCCGGCGCGCGACGCCGCCCTGCAATGGGAGGCCGCCGGCCTGCGGCTGGACGCGCGCCGCCAGGCCGTCACGCCCGCCGTGCTCGACGCCCTGCTGGCCCTGGCCGAAGACAGCGGCGTGCGCGCCCAGGCCGAGGCGCAGCGCCGCGGCGAGCCCATCAACGCCACCGAAGGCCGTGCCGCCCTGCACGTGGCCCTGCGCGGCGGGGACTGGGCCGAGCCCCCCTGGGGCCCCACCGTCGCGGCCCAGGTGCGCCACGAACTCGACCGCTTCCTGGCGGCGGCCGAGCGCATCCGCAATGGGGAGTGGCGCGGCCACAGCGGTGAGCGCATCACCGACGTGGTCAACATCGGCATCGGCGGCTCCGACCTGGGGCCGCGCATGGCGGTACAGGCGCTGGACGCCTACACCCACCCCGAGGTGCAGGTGCACTTCGTCTCCAACCCCGACGCCTGGTCGCTGCATTCGGTGCTGCGGCGCCTGCGGCCGGCCAGCACGCTGTTCGTGGTGCAGAGCAAGACCTTCACCACCCAGGAGACGATGACGCTGGCCGCCTCGGCCCGCCGCTGGCTGGCCGACCATGGCCTGGTCGACGCCGCCCAGCAGGCACCACACCTGATCGCGGTCACGGCCTCGCCCCAGGTGTCGGCCGCGCAAGGCTATGCGCCCGCGCACACCTTTGGCTTCTGGGACTGGGTGGGTGGCCGCTACTCGGTCTGGTCGGCCATCGGCCTGCCACTGGCGGTGGCGATCGGGGCCGAGCACTTCCGCGCCTTCCTGGCCGGCGGTCACGCCATGGACCGCCACTTCTGGGACGCGCCCGCCGCCCGCAACCTGCCACTGATGCTGGCGCTGCTGGGGGTGTGGAACCGCAACTTCCTGGGCTGCCCCACCCACCTGATCGCCGCCTACGCCGGCCGCCTGTTCCACTTCGCCCGCTTCCTGCAGCAGCTCGACATGGAATCCAACGGCAAGTCCACCCATGTGGACGGGCAGGCGGCCCAGGTGGGCACCGGCCCCATCGTCTGGGGCGGGCTGGGCATCGAAGGGCAGCACGCCTATTTCCAGTTGCTGCACCAGGGGCAGCACCGCGTGCCGGTGGACTTCATCGGCGTCGATGCGGAAGACACCCCGCTGCCGCTGGCCGAGGAACACCACCGCGTGGTCAACCTGAACCTGCAGGCCCAAGCCGATGCGCTGGCGCTCGGCCGCGATGCTGCCGACACCGCGGCGCGGCTGCAGGCCGAGGGCCTGTCGCCCGAACGGGCACACGCCCTGGCGCCCCACCGCACCTTCCGCGGCAACGTGCCCAGCAACACGCTGTGGCTGCCGGCCCTCACCCCCCACACCCTGGGCGCCCTGGTGGCGCTGTACGAGCACAAGGTGTTCTGCCAGGCCGCGCTGTGGGGCGTCCACGCCTACGACCAGTGGGGCGTGGAACTCGGCAAAACCATGGCCCAGGCCATGGAACACGCCTCCGCCGCCCCCCTTCCCACCACCCGCTGAGACCGCCATGCCCCGCCGCCCCGCCCCCGTGCCCGACAAGGACCAACCCCTGATCGACGACATCCGCCTGCTCGGCCGCCTGCTGGGTGACGTGATCCGCGAACACGAGGGCGTGCAGACCTTCGAGCTGATCGAGCAGATCCGCCAGCTCTCGGTGGCCTACCGCCGCCAGGCCGACCACGCCGCCGACAAGCAGCTCAAGAAGCTGCTCAAGGGCCTTTCGGACGACCAGGCGGTCAGCGTGATCCGCGCCTTCACCTACTTCAGCCACCTGGCCAACCTGGCCGAGGACCGGCACCACATCCGCCGCCGCGCAGTGCACGAACGCGCCGGCCATGTGCAGGAGGGCAGCCTGGCCCACACCTGGGCGCGCATGCGCGACGCCGGGGTGGACGCCGACGCCATCGCCCAGACGCTGGCCCACGGCCACCTGTCGCCTGTGCTCACCGCCCACCCGACCGAGGTGCAGCGCAAGAGCATCCTGGACGCCGAGCGCGACATCGACCGCCTGCTGGCCGAGCGCGACGCCATTCAGCAGGCCGCCTGTGGCGAAGGCGAGGCCGACCGCCTGCTGGCGCGCGAACTGGCCGCCAACGAAGCCCAGATGCTGGCCCGCGTGACGCAGCTGTGGCACACCCGGCTGCTGCGCTTCACCAAGCTCACCGTGGCCGACGAGATCGAGAACGCGCTCACCTACTACCAGAGCACCTTTCTGCCGGAAATCCCGCGCCTGTACCGCCAGATCGAGCAAGCGCTCGACGGCCGCCCGGTGGCGCCGTTCCTGCGCATGGGCCAGTGGATCGGGGGCGACCGCGACGGCAACCCCAACGTCACCGCCGACACCCTGCGCCACGCGCTGCAGCAGCAGGCCGACAGGGTGCTGCGCCACCTGCTGACCGAGGTGCACCGCCTGGGTGCGGAGCTGTCGCTGTCGGCCATGTTGCTGCCAGTGCCGCCGGCCATGCAGGCGCTGGCCGAACGCTCGCCCGATACCAACGCCCACCGGCAGGACGAGCCCTACCGCCGCGCGCTCACCGGCATCTACGCCCGCCTGGCCGCCACGCTGCACGCACTCACCGGTGGTGAAGCGGCGCGCCACGCCGTGGCACCGCAAAACCCCTACGCCAGCGCCGACGAGCTGCTGACCGACCTGCGCACCATCGACGCTTCGCTGAAAGAACAACGCTGCGAAGCCCTGGCCCAGCACCGGCTCAAACCCCTCATCCGCACGGTGGAGGTGTTCGGCTTCCACCTGGCCACGGTGGACCTGCGCCAGAGCTCCGACCAGCACGAACTGGCCGTGGCCGACCTGCTGGCCCACGCC
>JAUWAE010000153.1 GCA_030602185.1 Comamonadaceae bacterium | reverse complement strand
CCGGCTTCGCGTGCGCTGGGCCGAAGTCGACATGCAAAAGATCGTCTTCAACGCGCACTACCTGATGTACTTTGACGTGGCCATCACGGAGTACTGGCGCGCCCTGGCGCTGCCCTACGAAGACGCCATGCACCAGCTGGGCGGCGAGCTGTACGTGAAAAAGGCGTCGGTGGAGTTCAACGCCTCGGCCCGCATGGACGACCAGCTCGACATCGGCATGAGCTGCACCCGGCTGGGCAATTCGTCGATGACGATCACCGGCGCGATCTTTCGCGGGGAAGAGCACCTGATCACGGGCGAGCTGATCTATGTGTTTGCCGACCCGGCCACGCAAACCTCCCGGCCCATTCCCGCCCCGCTGCGGGCATTGATGCAGGGCTACGAGGCGGGTGAGCCAGTGACGGAGCTGCGAACCGGCCCCTGGTCGGCCCTGGCCCAGGCGGCCCGCGAGGTGCGCACCTCGGTGTTCGTGCAAGAGCAAGGCATTGCACAGGAGGATGAATGGGACGCGGCCGATGCCGAGGCGCTGCATGCGGTGGTGCACAACCGGCTAGGGCAGGCGGTGGCCACCGGGCGTTTGCTGCCGTCGGATGGCGGCGTGGCCAAGGTGGGCCGCATGGCGGTGCACCGCGTATTGCGCGGCACCGGCGTGGGGCGGCAGGTGCTCACTGCGCTCGTTGAAGCGGCCCGGGCGCGTGGAGACCGTGCCGTGCGCCTGAGTGCGCAGCGCACCGCCGAGGCGTTCTATGCCCGCATGGGCTTCCAGGTGGTGGGCACGCCTTACGACGAGGTGGGCATTCCCCATGTACTGATGGAAAAAACCCTCTGAGTGCTCCGCTCGAGCGGCCAGTGGCTTTGAGATGCGGGTAACGGGGCGTCCGCGACGGGGTGGCTCCACTCTTCCAGTTCGAGGGCGGTGCCCCGGAGGCCGCGCCGGGCGCGAGCGAGCAGGCTGCTGCGGGTGCCGTAGCGGCGGGCTGGCGCGTACACGAACGGGCTGGCCAGGGTGGTCTCCCAGCGGGGCTCCCGGTCTGTTGGGTCGGCGTCTGGCAAACGGGTGAGTGTTTGCAGCAGGGGCGCACGCCAGTCGGCCGCGGTGCCGTTGGCGAGAAGCGTGCGCGATTGGGCAAGGGCCGCTTTTAAGGCCAGCGCTTTGGGCCAGGGGGTGTCCAGGTGGGCGTTGGACAGGCCGTATATGCCGGGTGCCAGGGGGTGGCCCCACCACCCGGCTCCCAAGGCGGGAGCCGGTGTGTCAGACGGTTCGCGGTTGCTCAGCCACCACCAGGTGGCAAACCGCACATCGCCCAGCACGAGGTTGAACCCGTTGTACGCCTGCGGCCGGTGGTGCTCAAGAAAGTCTGTGGGCGTGGCGTGCAATTCCGCGCCCTCGAGCCATTCCAGCACCAGGCGACCCCGGCTCTGGGGCGCATTTTCCTGCTGGGCCGGGCGCACATTGGTCAGCATGGCCACCCGGCCTTGGGCGTTGAAGCCCAGCCAGGTGCCACCGGCGGTTTCGTCGCGGCCCGACCAGACCTGCTGCCCCCGGGGCGTGTGCCACTGGGCCAGTGGCTGGGTGGGGCGCTGCCACCACTCGTCTCGGTTGGAGGCGAGCAAAAAGGGACAGGAGTCCGGTCCGCCGATGGCGAAGGCAATCAGGCACATGGCCCGCTCAAATGTCGTCCAGCAAGGGGTAGGGCAGGGGCAGCAAGGTCAGCAGGGGCCCGCTGGCCATGCCCAGGGTCAGCCGCTGGCCGTCGGCGGCGCTGGTCTGCATCGAGACCACCGCGTCCCAGCCGTGCGCCGGGTGCGGGGCAGCCGCCACCACGGTGCCACAGGGTTGCTCGGCATCGGCCGCGTGGAACACGTCTTGCCCTGTCGCGGGGGCCTCGTCTGCATGCACCAGGTACGCCCGGCGCTTGAGCGTGCCGCGGAACTGGCTGCGCGCCACCACCTCCTGGCCGGGGTAGCAGCCCTTTTTGAAGTTCACGCCGCCCACGGATTCGTAGTTCAGCATCTGGGGCACAAAGGCCTCGTACACGGGTTGCGTGACTGGTACCACCGCACTGCGGACCTCCAGCCACTGCCAAAGTGCGCTGTCGAGGGTCGGGCCCGAGGGAGCTGAAGCGTTGTCGGGCACGCAGGCCACGGCGCGGGATACACCTTCGGCGGCCGGCAGGCGCACCCACTCCACCCCGTCGACGGCCGCATGGCCCCAGGCCGCAGCAGGCAGTTCGCTCGGCGCAAGGTCGCCGGCCACGCCGTAGACGGCAATGTCGGCGCTGGCGTCGGAGAGCTTGACCTTGGAGCGCAACACGAACATGCTCAGGCGCCTGAGCGTCTGGCTGAGCAGGTCGGCCGGGCAGAGCAACCAGATTTCGTCGTGCGACCGCTTGAAGCCGATCAGGCTGGCCTGCATGCGCCCCTTGGCGTTGCAGAAGGCGGCCAGCCGGGCCTCGCTCAGCCCCAGCAGGGCAAAATCCTGGGTCAACTGGCTGTGCAGAAACTTCGCCGCATCCTCTCCCGCGGCCCGTATCACGCCACAGTGGGGCAGCCGGCACACACCCCGCAGAACGGATGCATCAAAGTCGGCGGCAATGGGGAACTCACTCATGCGAACAGTCACTTATCATCGGATGTTGTCTATTGTCTCCGAGGTCGGGTGTCCGTGTTCAAAACCTTGAAATGGTTGCTGGCGGTAGCGGTTGCGCTGGTGGTGTTGGCGGGGGCCACGGTGGTGGTCTGGCTGAACCGTCCGCTCGGCTTTGCCCCGCAGGCCGGCGCCGTGTTGGACGTGACCGTGCCGCCCGGGGCCAGTGCACGCACGGTGGCGGGCGTGCTGTCCACCTCCGGGCTCACCACGCCGGAATGGTGGCTGCACCTGTGGTTCCGCGCCTCGGGGCGTTCGCGCGACATCAAGGCCGGCAGCTACGAGATCGGTGCCAGCACCACGCCCCGCCAGTTGCTCGACAAACTGGTGCGGGGAGACCAGGCGGTGCGCCGGGTCACCCTGGTTGAGGGGTGGAACCTGCGCCAGGTGTTGCAGGCGCTGCAGGGTGCCGAACACCTCCGTTACGACCTGCCGGAGCGCGCGTCGCCGTCGGAAGTGGCCCGCGCCGTAGGGCTGCGGGTGCCGCACCCGGAAGGGCGGTTTTTCCCCGACACCTACGTCTACCCCAAGTACGCCACCGCCACCAGCGTGCTGCAACAGGCGGCCGCGGCCATGGACCAGCGCCTGGCCCAGGCCTGGGGTCAACGGCAGCCGGACCTGCCACTGCGCAGTCCCGACGACGCCCTGGTGCTGGCCAGCATCATCGAAAAAGAAACAGGACTCGCCAGCGACCGGGCCGACATCGCAGGCGTGTTCATCAACCGCTTGCGCATCGGCATGCGGCTGCAGACCGACCCCAGCGTCATCTACGGGCTGGGAGAGGCCTACGACGGCCGCCTGCGCCGTGTGGATCTGGACACCGACACACCCTACAACACCTACACCCGCGCCGGCTTGCCGCCCACACCCATCGCGCTGCCGGGCATGGCCTCGCTGCTGGCGGCAGTGCAGCCGGCGAGCACCCCGGCCATGTATTTCGTGGCGCGTGGTGATGGCTCCAGCCAGTTCAGCCGCACGCTGGACGAACACAACGCGGCCGTGCGCCGCTTCATCCTGAACCGCTGACCCATGCACGAGCACCCCACCCCAGGCCAAGGCGGCTGGTTCATCACCTTCGAGGGTATCGATGGTGCGGGCAAGTCGTCCCACATCGGCACCCTGGCCGATGCCTTGCGCGCCCAGGGGCACCAGGTCACCCAGACCCGCGAGCCCGGGGGCACCCCGCTGGCGGAACGGCGGCGCGACCTGCTGCTGCAGGAGCCCATGGACGCTTTGGCCGAGGCAATGCTCATGTTTGCGGCGCGGCGCGACCATCTGGTGCGGGTGATCGAACCTGCCCTGGCCCGCGGCGAACTGGTGCTCTGCGACCGCTTCACCGACGCGACGTTTGCCTACCAGGGCTACGGCCGCGGTTTTGACCTGGCGGTGCTCGGCCAACTGGAGGCCTGGGTGCAGGGGCCCGCACCGCTGCGCCAGCCGCACCTGACCCTGTGGTTCGACCTGGCCCCCGAAGCGGCCGCGGCACGGCTGGCGAGCGCGCGCAGCCCCGACAAGTTCGAGGCCGAGCCCGTGTCGTTTTTTCGCCGTGTGGCCGATGGATACGCCGCACGCGCCCAGGCCGATCCGCAGCGGTTCGCCCGGGTGGAGGCCGATCACCCCAGGGAAGCCGTCTGGCAGCAGGTCCAGGCCATCTGCCGGGCCCGCGGGGTACTCCAGTGAGCCAGCTGCCGCCCTGGTTGCAGGCTCAATTGCAGCAGCTGCTGCAGCAACGCGGCCACGCCTTGTTGCTGGCTGGTCCGGCGGGGCTGGGCCAGTACCCGCTGGCATTGGCCCTGGCACGCGCCTGGCTGTGCGAACAGCCCGGGCCAGAGGGGGCCTGCGGCACGTGCAGTGCCTGCCATGCGGTGGATGTGCGCACCCACCCAGACCTCTGCGTCCTCATGCCCGAAACGCTTGCCCTCGAGCTGGGCTGGCCGCTGGATGAAAAGACCCAGGACAAGATCGACAAAAAGGAAATCAAACCCAGCCGCTTCATCCGGGTGGAGGCGGCTCGGCAGGCGGTGGCCTTTGGTCAGTTCACCCGTTCGCGCGGGGCCACGAAAGTGGTGCTGGTGTACCCAGCCGAACGCCTGAATGTGGAATCCGCCAACACGCTGCTCAAAACGCTGGAGGAGCCCGCCGGGGCCCTGCGATTTGTGCTCGCCACCGAGGCCGCCCATGCCTTGCTGCCTACCATCCGCAGCCGTTGCCAGACGCACGCCATGGCCTGGCCCGGCGAGGCCGAAGCCCAGAGGTGGTTGCAGGAGGCCGCCGCGGCAGCGGGTGGGCGTGCTGCCGCCCCCGCCGATCTTGAGGCGTGGTGGCACGCCGCAGGTGGGCGCCCCGATGAGGCGCTGGAATTCGCCCGGCTGGGCTTGACCGCCGGCCTGTGGGCACAGTTGCCGCAGGCATTGGCACGTGGCGATTTCCAACACGTGGCCGAGTGGCCGGTGCCCCGCCTGATGGATGTGCTGCAGAAACTGTGCCACGACCTGATGGTGCGCGCCGCTGGCGGGGTGCCCCGGTTCTTTGCTGCCGCGCATTTGCCGCCGGCACCAGGGATGGCGGCGCTGGCGCGCTGGCACCGGGAGCTGCAGGCAGCCGCCCGCACGATGGAACACCCGTTCAACGCGGGGCTTCAGCTGGAAGCCTGGGCGCAGCGCACCCGCCAGGCACTGGCGCTACACTAAGTGGGCATGAGCGCTGCTGAACCTTCCGGCGCGGCCCGCCCCACCGTCATCCAGCTGTCGATCAAGGAAAAAGGGGCGCTGTACGCCGCCTACATTCCCTTGTTCGCCGAAGGCGGCATCTTTGTGCCTTCGGTGCGCGAGTACAAGCTGGGCATGGACGTGTACGTCCTTCTGACCCTGCCCGATGACCCCCAGCGCTACCCCGTTGCCGGGAAGGTCGCCTGGATCACGCCGGCGGGCGCCACCGGTTCACGCTCGCAGGGCATCGGCATTCGCTTCCCGTCCGACGAGAAATCGCGCATGCTCAAAGCCCGTATCGAAGAAATCCTCGGGGCGCACCTCGCTTCCGACCGCCCCACGCAGACCGTCTGAGCTTCCCTGCATGTTTGTCGATTCCCATTGCCACCTGAACTTTCCCGAACTGCGAAGCCAACTGCCCGACATCCTGAAGGCCATGAGCGAAGCCCAAGTGGACCGTGCGCTGTGCATCGGCACCACGCTGGAGGAGTTTGAGCAGGTGCACGAACTGGCGCTGGCCCATACCAACCTGTGGGCGACGGTGGGCGTACACCCGGACAACGAAGGGGTGCGTGAACCCTCGCTGGACGACCTGCTGCAGCGCGCGGCACTG
>JAUWAE010000147.1 GCA_030602185.1 Comamonadaceae bacterium | reverse complement strand
CTGTCGGTGCTGCGCCTGTTCCTGATTGCCGACCTGCTGTGTGCCACCGCGGTGGTGCCGGTGCTGCTGGGCTTGTGGCGCAAGATGACCGCCACGGCAGCGATCACGGGTTGCCTGGCCGGGCTGCTGGGCGCGGTGCTGCCTGGCTGGTGGACCACCGGCAGCCTGAGCGGCGGGTTGCTAGCCGCCAGCTTCCCTGGCAGCATCCCGACGCTGGCGCCATTTGCCGGAGCCCTGCTGCTGTCCACGCTGGTCAGCGTGGGCCTTGCGGCGGCACGCCCCGCCGCTGCACGCTGACGGCACCGGGCAGCATGCGCCCAGCCCGCCCTCAGGCGCGGCGCCGACCCGGTCGGCGCGGCCCACCACCCGCTTTGGAAGACCCTGCCCCCGCCCCCTTGGGCGCTTGTGCGACCGCCTGATCGGGCTGCTCGGCATCAAGCCAGGCCAGGGCGTCCAGTTGGGTCATCAAACGGGCCAGGTAATCGGGCGAGAGCTGCCGCAGGCGGTCGAGCGCCTGGACCATCAGCCGCTGTGGGTTCAAGGGGCCGGCATTGGCCGGGGCGCGGGCAAGCGCACGGTCCACTTGGCCGACCGCATCGACCTTGCGCCATGTGTCCCGGAAACGCTCGAGCGGCGCTGGCCCTGGGTCCGGGGAGGAAATGGCGGGATCGGCACTGTGTGACGCATGGGGCCGCTTCAACTGCGCGACCAATGCAGCCAGCGGCCTGGCCGGTGGGGTGACCGCGCCCTTGCCCTGGGGCACCGTGGGCGGGCGCTGGGCCAAGCGTTCGTGCAGCCGCTTCACGCCATCCCAGGCCGCGGCCTCGATATGCGCCGCGACCGGCGGCGGCTGTTGTGGCAGGCGCTCGATCAAACCCTCCAGAAACCACAACCCAAGGGGATCCACATCAGCGGCGCCCTGCCGATGCAGTTCCACCAGGACGGCGGCCAATTCGGCGTGGGCGCTTCCCTGCTCCAGTGGATCACCTACCGCGTCTGCAGCCATGGTCATTGGCCTGCCAACTCCCGTGCCTCGCGCGTGACCCGGGGCACCGGTGCCATTTCCACCCGGCGGTTCTGGGCACGGCCGGTCTCGTCGGTGTTGGATGCGACCGGCTGCTGGGCCCCGAAGGCGGCGGCGAACACCCGCTCCGACGGCATGCCTTCATCGATCAGGGCTCGCGTCACCGTCAAAGCGCGCTGGGCCGACAGCTCCAGGTTGTCCGCGAAGCGCCGGTTGCCTTCGTGCACCGGGCTGTCGTCGGTGAAACCGCTGACCATCAGCATTTCGTCTCGCTCGGCCAGGTACACCCGCAGCGGTGGCACCAGGCTTTGCAGGAGTTGGCGGCCCTGCGGGTGCAACTGGTCGGAATTCAAGGGAAACAGCACACTGCCGCTGATGCCGATGCGCCCCTCGCTCAGGGTGACGCGCCCAGTCTGCAGCGGGATCGCCAGGGCTTGCTCCAACGCCACGCGGCGCAGCTCCTCTTCCCGGCGCTTGGCCATTTCGGTCTGCAAGGTGGCGGTCAACTCCATCTGCACCGCCATCACGCCGATGAACACGAGCACAAAGGCACCGACCACCCCCGACATCAGGTCGCCGAACACCGACCACAGCGGGGCGGTGGCGTCATCGTCCGACGGGTCCCTGCTGCTCACGCGGCCGCCTCCTCGGGGCGGCGCGCAGCGTCTTCGCGCCAGCGCTGCAGGTCCTGGAGCATGCTCTGTTGGGCCGCAATGCTGAGGTCAATCACCTCGCGGGCCTGGGCCACGTAATAGGCCAGCTGGTCGTCGCTGCGGGCCATGGCGTCGCGCAGTGCCGACTCCAGGTCGCGCAGCGTCTGCAGCACCTGCTCGCTGGAGGCGCCGTAGGCCTGCACGCCCCGGGCGAAGGAGTCCCCCCAGGCCGACAGCTCGACCGCGCTGGCCTGCACATGGCCCGCGGCTTGCGCCACTTGCACCGCCTGCGCGCGCAAGTCGTCCGACACACCCACGCTGGTGGCGCGCAGGGCGGCCATCAACTCGTCGAGCTGCTGCATCAGCCGGACCCGTTCGGCCAGATCGGTGCGGTCGCGGTCCGACCAGCGTGACACCGCATCCTGCAGTTCGGTGAGCACCTGGGCGGCACTGGCGGGCACCTCGGCCGCGCTCTGCAGCAGGCGGTGCAAGGGCGCCTCCAGGCTCTGGCCGAGTTGTGCCAGGTGCTGTGTGACAGCACGCTCCAGCTCGGCAAGCCGCTGTACGGCAGCATCCCCCCGCGCGGCCTCCTCGGCCCGCAACGTGGCAATGGCCTCTTTCAGCCAGGCCGCGCTGGCCTGTGCCCGGTCCGATTGTTCGCGTTGCCACGTGGCTTCCGCTGCGGTACGGGCCTGCACCAGCGCCTCGGTCTGGGCCAGCAGGCGCTCGGCCGCGGTCACCACCTCTTGAACTTGCCCGCTCCAGCGGCTGCTGAGTGACTCGGTAGACGCCGCCCAGGCCTCGCTCCAGGCACCCAGCCGTGCCCCCTCGGCCTCGGCCTGCTCGGCGCGCCAGCGATTGATGGTCTGCTGGAACGTCTCAAGCAGGCGGTCCAGCTCTGTGCGGACCCAAGTCACCTGTTCCTGGTGTAGGCGGCGGGTTTCCTCGGCCATGGCCTGCATGGCTTGCCCCACGACAGGCCGCAGTGCCTCACCAGCCGCCTGCGCGCCAGCGACCAGGCTGTCTTTCAAAGCCGTTTCGACACGCGCCGCCAGCTCACCGTAGACCCGTTGGTTGGCCTCGTGGAACGCCGCCTGACGGGCCAGGGCCTGCTCGTTGGCCTGCTGACCTTGCCGCTCCAGCGCCTCGGCCACCGATTGCAAACGCTCTGCCAGAACGGGCCACATGCGGGCCTGCGCCTGCACCGCCTCATACGCTTCGTCGCGCCGATGGGCACGGGTGTGCGGCTGCAGCACCACTCGCACGCACCGCTCCAGGGCCTGCAGAGCGGCCGCGCGTTCGCGGCGCACCAGTGCCAACATCAGGCCCAGCATGGCCGACGCTGCCACGCCGGCCACCGAGGTGCCAAACGACAGCCCCAGGCCCTTGACCGGTGCGGCCAAAGCGGCCCGGATCGCCTGCAAGTCGGCAGAACCTTCCAGGGCGAGCACCGCCCCGCGGAAGGTCATCACCATCCCCAGGAACGTACCGAGCATGCCCAGCATCACCAGCAAGCCGACCAGGTACGGGGTCAGGGCCGGCCCGCCAGGGGGCACCCGCTCGCCGTCCAGCCGCTGGCGCACCGCCGTGCCCCAGGTGCGCGGCAGGTCTGCGAGCCAGCCTTCAAGGTCCGCCGGCAGTTCGCGGGTGCGTTGGAACACGGCTCTGGCGGCAACCGCCTCACTGCCGGCGTGCCAGAGTTCACGCGCCCCGACCAGGTAGGCCAAAGCGATCGCCAGCGTCATGGCCAGGGCCAGGGGGTGGTGCCCGGCAAATCCGAGCGCCACCCAGGCCACGACGACCAGACCGACGACGAAAGCCAGAGCTGCAAGGTATTTGTTCACGACAGTGGTTGACATTCGTTGTGCAAAGCCTCCAGCAGGCCCAGGGCGGGCTGGAGACGCAAATCGAGTTCCGCCTCCCATAGCCGCAGGCAGTCCTGGCAGAGGGTCGAAGGCGACACCCCGTCGCCCAGCGACTGGATTCGCGCCTCGAGGCGAGCGAGCAGCCGGGTGGCCAGGAGACGCTGCTGGCGTTCGCGCACCGAAGCGGCCAACACCGCATCCAGTGCCGCCAGCCGGCGCAAGCGGGGGGAGCCCAACCAGAGGCGGCGGCGCAACTCGGCCCGAAAGGCCTCTTCGGCCGACTCCATCAGCCTTTGCAGATCCTGGGTGGCCCGGCGACAGGCATCGACCGATGGGGCGCCACTCGCCACGAGCCCCTCGCCGGCCCGCTGCATTTCACGGGTCAAGGAGGCACGCAAGTCGCCCAGCGCCGCCTGCCCCCATGCCAGATCCTGGACGAGCTCGCGAGCAGGCTGCGCAGCCGACAAGCCATCCACCGCGTCCAGCCCGGCGCGCAAGCGGACCACCTCGAACGGGTTCAACCGAGCCGCCCATTGGACAGCCCCGTGTCGGCTTCCTGCGGCCGAACCCAACGGCGCCCAGTCGGCCAGCAGCCGCACCAGACGGGCACTTGTCAAAGACTCGCTCATTAGAAAAAAACCCCTGCAAGTGTTTGCAGGGGTTTGTGCATTTGGGGTGGCTGATGGGACTCCCGCCAGCGCTCCTTCAAGCCATTGATTCAAAAGAACTTTTTCCGTATTTCGGTCAAGTTTTTGAGGGAATGTCGTGACACCAAACAGTGACACCACAACGAAGATTTTACAGCACCTTGACCGTCTGCGTGTGCTCAAGTTGGCATCCACAAACTGATGCTCAAGATCCAAATTTTCTTTTGTTAGGCCCTTCGCCTTAGGCGGCAGCTCAGGCGCCCGCCACCGCATGATTTTGGCGCCTTCGGCATGCGGGACAATGTCTGAACAGGGACTTCCAAATGAGCACCGTACCACACTTGCTGCACCCATTACCGGTGACGATCGAATCGATCTCGACAGAGGGCAACAACGTCACTTTCTACGTCACTGAACCCCTGCCAACGGGATGCCCAAACTGCCTAAGCCCCCTCTTCACAAAGTCTGGCAACAGCGATGACAGACTGTACCGGGACGAGCCCTTGAGGGACCAACACGTCACCATCAACCTGAAGCGCAACCGCTACAAGTGCAAGGCCTGCAACCGGCTTTTTCGCGCCACCATCCCAGGCTTGGACACTCGACGTCGGGTCACGACACGGCTCATTGAACACCTGGAAGCGCATTTTCACAAGCGCAGCAACGTCGAGCTGGCGGAAGAGACCGGTTTGCTCGAAAAGACCGTGCGGGAGATTCGCAAAGAGTTCTACGATCGCCTGTTTGCCGAACGCCAAACGGTGACACCCAAGGTCCTCGGCATCGACGAGCTGTACAAGAACGGTGAGTACCTTTGTTTGCTGACCGATCTGGAAAACCACACCCTGGTGGAACTGCACATCGGCCGCGAGAAGGAACGGGTTGTGCAATACCTTCGTGCGCTACACAGCCCAAAAGACGTACAGATCATCTGCATTGACATGTACAGCCCGATCCGGAACGCCTGCCGCACAGCACTTCCGCACGCAAAACTGATCGTGGACAAATTCCATGTCATGAAACTGATCAATGACAAGTTCACGGACGCCCTGAAGAGTTTGAAGCGCGATCCCCTCAAGAGCCTGAGCCGCAAGGACACCACCTGGCTCAAGACCACCTACACGCGGCTGGAACCGGCCGCTCAACGCCGGGTTGACACCTTGCTTCAGGGCGACAAAAAGCTGAACCTGACACACCAAGCGAAAGAGCGTTTTTATAGCCTGTATTCAGCGCCAGACAGGGCTCATGCTGGAGCGATCCTCGACGATTGGCTGAAGTTTGTCGCCGACCAGCATCTCAGCGAATGGCACCGCACAGCAGACACGATCCGGGACTGGCGAGACCCCATCCTGAACTTCTTCGATACGTCTCCCCCCATCACCAACGCGTTTACAGAAAACATGGTGCAAAAGATCAAAGCCCTGAATACCAAAGCCAAGGGGTTGGACTTTGAAACGCTGCGTTCCAAAGCGCTATTCGAATGTGTCCCGAAAACACGGGCCGTCAAAAGGCCCCGCATCAACCCGTTCGCGAGCCGTCCCGCAGGCTTCAGCGCAGGTTTCTCCATCCCGCCGTACGACGAAGTGATCGAAAATCTCGGTATCCCGCTGCACGAACTTTTCAGGGTATGGCTCAAGGACAGCAACGTACCCAACCTACCAGAAAAGTCGAAGAGCTGTGTGTAAACCCGAACTTACCGGGTCCGCCTCTAACGGGTCTTGGCCGAGAGCCGCGTCTGTAGACGATCCGTTGCCGCTTGATGGCGTTCTAGATGGGCGACGACTTTGCAGCGTGGGACTAAACCGCTCGCGCGGTAGTCTCCGAGCATGGATTGTTGGTTGACGGCGTAGGCACTCATGGCGATGTTGTGAAGTGAGGCAATTGGCCTCGTTCACGACAGGAGCAACGCCATGAATGCACCCCGACAGACCAT
>JAUWAE010000190.1 GCA_030602185.1 Comamonadaceae bacterium | reverse complement strand
GATCGGCCGCGTGAAGGGCTACCACGGCGTCAACTTCGGCGGCATTTCGGTGGGCGGCATCGTGGCCAACCGCAAGCTCTACGGGCAGGGCGTGGAGGCCGACCACCTGCCGCACACCCAGCCGCCCAACGGCTCGTTCTTCCGCGGCATGCCGCCAGCCGAAGGGCAGGGGGCCTACCCCGGCGCCGCCCTGGCCGACGAGCTGCTCAACCTCATCAACCTGCACGACGCGTCCAACATCGCGGCGGTGATCGTGGAGCCGTTCTCGGGCTCGGCCGGCGTGGTGATCCCGCCGCAGGGCTACCTGCAGCGCCTGCGCGAGATCTGCACCCAGCACAATATCCTGCTGATTTTTGACGAAGTGATTTCGGGCTTTGGCCGCAGTGGCGCCTGGACCGGCGCCGAGGCCTTTGGCGTGACGCCCGACATCCTCAACTTCGCCAAGCAGGTGACCAACGGCGTGCAGCCGCTGGGCGGCGTGGTGGCCACGCGCGAGATCTACGACACCTTCATGGCGGCGGGCGGGCCCGACTACATGCTGGAGTTCCCGCACGGCTACACCTACTCGGCCCACCCGGTGGCGTGTGCGGCCGGCATCGCCACGCTCGACCTGATGGCGCGCGAGCACGCGATCGAGCGCGTGCGCGAACTCGCGCCGCACTTTGAGCGCGCGGTGCATGGCCTGCAAGGCGTGCGGCACGTGGTCGACATCCGCAACTTCGGCCTGGCGGCGGGCTTCACCATTGCCCCCGTGCCGGGTGAGCCGGCCAAGCGGCCGTTCGAGATCGCCCTGGCCATGTACCGCAAGGGCTTTTACGTGCGCTACGGCGGCGACACCATCCAGCTCGCGCCGCCCTTCGTCAGCACGCCCGCCGAGATCGACCGCCTGGTCAGCGCGCTGGGCGACACGCTGCAGACGATCGACTGAGTCGAGTCAGAACCCGCCCATGGCACGGTACAGCGCCACGCGGTTCTGCAAGCGGGCGTAGCGGGTCTGCACCAGCGCCTGTTCGGCGGCGAACAGGCTGCGCTGGGCGTCCAGCCGCTCCAGGTCGCTCGCCACGCCCTGGCGCAGCCGCAGCTCCGACAGCCGCAACCGTTCGCCCTCGGCCTTCACCAGCGCCTGCTGGGCCTGCCATTGCTCGCCCAGGGTGTCGCGGCCGGCGAGGGCGTCGTTCACTTCCTTGAAGGCGGTCTGGATCGCTTGCTCGTACTGGGCCAGCGCGGCTTCGCGCCCGGCCTCGGCCGAGGCCAGGTTGGCGCGGTTGACGCCGCCATCGAAAATCGGCAGCAGCGCCTGCGGCGCCAGTGACCAGCCCCACGAGCCGCTGGCGAACAAGCCCGACAGTTCGGCGCTCGCGCTGCCCAGGTTGGCGGTGAGCGAGATGCGTGGGAAGAACGCCGCCCGGGCGGCGCCAATCTGGGCGTTGGCGGCCGCCAGCCGCTGTTCGGCGGCGCGCACGTCCGGCCGTTCCAGCAGCACTTGCGAAGGCAGCGCCACCGGCACCTCGGCCAGCATCGCCTCGGCATCGGGCACCACCGGGGAAGGTGCCACGGCGGCGTCGACGGGCAGTTGTCCCACCAGCAGCACCAGGGCGTTGCGGGCCAGGGCGCGCTGGCGCCGTTGCTGGGCCAGCGTGGCCTGGGCCGAGGCCACCAGCGATTCG
The DNA here is from genome assembly GCA_030602185.1 of Comamonadaceae bacterium. Classification (GTDB taxonomy): domain Bacteria; phylum Pseudomonadota; class Gammaproteobacteria; order Burkholderiales; family Burkholderiaceae_C; genus JAUWAE01. The sequence continues at coordinate 3,039 of JAUWAE010000190.1, read as the reverse complement.
GCCTGCCGCAGCTCCAGCGCCGAGGCGGCGCCGTGCTCGAAGCGCAGCCGGGTGAGTCGCAGCGCGTCCTGCCGGTTGGCCAGGGTGCGTTCGGTCAGTGCCAGCAGGGCGTCGCTGGCCTGTAGGTCCAGCCAGGCGGAGGTCACGCCGGCCACCAGGCTGATGCGGGTGAAGCGCAGCGCCTCTTCCGACGCCAGGTACTGCGCCCGGGCCGCTTCGCTCAGGCTTTCCAGCCGGCCGAAGAAGTCGATTTCCCAGTTAGCGATCTGCAGGCCGGCGCTGTAGAGGCTGTCGATGGGCTGGTTCTCGCCGGTGGTGCGGCGCTCGCCGGTGGCACCTGCCGCCACGGTGGGCAGGCGGGCGGCTTCGCGCACGCGGAACTGCGCGCGCAGCTGCTCCAGCTGGGCGGCGGCGCGGGCATCGCGGTTGTGGTCCAGCGCCCGCTGCACCAGCGCCCGCAGCGGCTCATGGGTGACGAAGGCCTGCCAGGGCAGCGGCTGCACGGAGGCGTCACCCGCCACCGCGTCGTTGGCGCCGCGCCATTGCGTGGGCAGGGGCGTGTCGGGCCGCTGGTGCGGCTGGAACTGCGAGCAGCCGCTCAGCGCCGCCAGGGCGGCGGCCGCCACGGCCAGGGGGCGCCACAGGGCGCGGGGGTCAGTCATGTCGCACTCCCAGGTGTTCGGCATCGTGCTGGTGCACCAGGCGCTGGCGCGCGCTGCCCTTGAACAGCGAACGCACCACCACAAAAAACACCGGCACAAAAATCACCGCCAGCACCGTGCCGGTGACCATGCCGCCGATCACGCCAGTGCCGATGGCGCGCTGGCTGGCCGAACCGGCGCCGGTGGCAATCGCCAGCGGCACCACGCCCGCTGTGAAGGCCAGCGAGGTCATGACGATGGGGCGGAAGCGCAGGTGGGCGGCTTCCAGCGCCGCGTCCACCAGGCTCTTGCCCTGCGCCTGCAGGTCTTTCGCGAACTCGATGATGAGGATCGCGTTCTTTGCCGACAGCCCGATGATGGTGATGAGGCCGACCTGGAAGTACACGTCGTTGGCGTAGCCGCGCAGCAGCGTGGCCAGCAGCACCCCGATCACGCCCAGCGGCACCACCAGGATCACCGCCAGCGGGATGGTCCAGCTCTCGTACAGCGCGGCCAGGCAGAGGAACACCGCCAGGATGGCAAAGGCGTACACGATGTAGGCCTGCGCGCCGGCGAGCTTTTCCTCGCGCGACTGCCCGGTCCACTCGAAGCCAAAGCCCGGTGGCAACTGGGCCGCGAGCTTTTCCATTTCGGCCATGGCGTCGCCCGAGCTGTAGCCCGGCGCGGCGCTGCCGCTGATGCGCATGGCCGGGTAGCCGTTGTAGCGCACCGTCTGCATCGGCCCGACCACCCAGCGGGTGGAGGCAAACGCCGACAGCGGCACCGCCTGTCCGCGCTGGTTCTGCACCGTCAGCCGCAGGATGTCCTCGGGCTGCATGCGCGCTGGCGCATCGGCCTGCACCACCACCCGTTGCAGCCGCCCGGCGTTGGGGAAGTCGTTCACGTAGGCCGAGCCCAGTGAGGTGCCCACCACGGCCGAGATGCTCTCGAAACCGACGCCGAGCGCGGCCGCTTTCTCGCGGTCGATGTCCAGCTGCAGCTGCGGGGCCGGCTCCAGACCGTCGGGCCGCACCTGCGCCAGCACCGGGCTTTGGGCCGCCAGGCCGAGCAACTGGTTGCGGGCGGCCAGCAGCGCCTCAAAGCCCTGGCCGCCGCGGTCCTGCAGCCGGAAGCTGAAGCCCGAGGCGCTGCCCAGCTCGGGGATGGGCGGCGGGCTCAGCGGGAAGATGAAGGCGTCGCGGATGCCCATGAGCGCACCGAAGGCGCGCCCGGCCACTGCCTGGGCGCTGTTCTCCGGGTTGGGCCGTTCGGCCCAATCCTTCAGCGTGACGAAGGCGAGGGCCGCGTTCTGTCCCTGCCCCGAGAAGCTGAAGCCCAGCACGCCCACCATGCTCTGCACCTCGGGCTGCTGGAGCATGAAGCCTTCCACCTGCTCCATCACGGCACGGGTGCGTTCCTGCGTGGCACCGGGCGGCAGTTGCACGTTCACGATCAGGTTGCCCTGATCCTCGCTGGGCAGGAAGGAGGCCGGCAGGCGCTGGTACACCACCACCGCCGCGCCAATCACGGCCGCGTACACCACCATCATGCGGCCGCCGCGCGACAGCAGCTTGGCCAGCCAGCCCTCGTAGCCCTTGGCGGTGCGCGAGAAGCCCCGGTTGAACCAGCCAAAGAAACCGGTCTTGGCGTGGTGGTGCCCCGCTTCCACCGGCTTGAGCAGCGAGGCGCACAGTGCAGGTGTGAGCGAGAGCGCAAAGAACGCCGACAACGCGATCGATACGCCCATGACCGCCGCGAACTGGCGGTAGATGTTGCCCACCGAACCACTGAAAAAGGCCAGCGGCACGAACACCGACACCAGCACCACGGTGATGCCGACGATGGCACCCGAAATCTGCCGCATCGCCTTGTGGGTGGCCTCGCGCGGGCTGAGCCCTTCTTCGCTCATGATGCGTTCGACGTTCTCCACCACCACGATGGCGTCGTCCACCACGATGCCGATCACCAGCACCATGCCGAACATGGTCAGCACGTTGATGGAAAAGCCCAGCGCCAGCAGCGCGCCGAAGGTGCCCAGCAGCGCGATCGGCACCACGATGGTGGGGATGACGGTGTAGCGCCAGTTCTGCAGGAACAGGAACATCACCAGGAACACCAGCAGCACCGCCTCGCCCAGCGTGATCACCACCTTTTCGATGGAGATCTTGACGAAGCGCGAGCTGTCGTAAGGGATGGTCCAGCCCATGCCGGCCGGGAAATAGCGTTCCAGCTCGGCCATCTTGTCGCGCACCGCCTGCGCGGTGGCCAGCGCATTGCCGCTGGGCGACAACTGCACGCCCATGCCCACCGAGGGCTGGCCGTTGAGGCGCGCGCTGGTGGCGTACAACTGGCCGCCCAGCTCCACCCGCGCCACGTCTTTCAGGCGCACGGTGGAGCC
>JAUWAE010000106.1 GCA_030602185.1 Comamonadaceae bacterium | reverse complement strand
CACGACCCGTTCCTGGACCTGGTGCCCCAGCGGGCCGCCAATGCGGTCGAAGGGGTGGGCATCAAGCTCACGCCCCGGCACTACGCTTACCTCAAGATCAGCGAAGGTTGCAACCACCGTTGCACGTTCTGCATCATCCCGTCGATGCGGGGCGACCTGGTGAGCCGCCCGATCGGTGAGGTGCTGACCGAAGCGCGCAAGCTGTTCGAAGGCGGCGTGAAGGAACTGCTGGTGGTGAGCCAGGACACCTCGGCCTACGGGGTGGACGTGCAGTACCGCACCGGCTTCTGGGACGGCAAGCCGGTCAAGACCAAGCTGTACGACCTGGTGCGTGCCCTGGGTGAACTGGCACGCCAGCACGGTGCCTGGGTGCGCCTGCACTACGTCTATCCCTACCCGCACGTGGACGACATCATCCCCCTGATGGCCGAGGGCCTGGTGCTGCCCTACCTGGACGTGCCTTTGCAGCACAGCCACCCCGACGTGCTCAAGCGCATGAAGCGGCCGGCCAGCGGCGAGAAGAACCTGGAGCGCATCCAGCGCTGGCGCGAGGTGTGCCCGGAACTCGTGGTGCGCAGCACCTTCATCGCCGGTTTCCCGGGTGAAACCGAGGAAGAGTTCCAGCATCTGCTCGACTTCGTGGCCGAGGCGCAGATTGACCGCGCGGGCTGTTTTGCCTACTCCCCCGTGCAGGGCGCGGCCGCCAACGCACTGCCCGGTGCCGTGCCCGATGAGGTGCGCGAGGCGCGCCGGGCCCGCTTCATGGCGGTGGCCGAAGCGGTGTCGATCCAGCGCTTGCAGCGCCGCGTCGGTGCCACCATGCAGGTGCTGGTGGATCAGGCCCAGAGCCTGGGCAAGAAGGGGGGGCTGGGTCGCTCCTATGCCGATGCGCCCGAGATTGACGGCGTGGTGCGCCTGCTCCCGGTGGACAAGCCGAGCAAGACCTACAAGGTGGGGGATTTTGTGAAGGCGCGCATCGTGGGCGCCGAAGGGCACGACCTGATCGCGCAGGTGGTCTGACAGCTTGAGGCCGGCACCGTGGTGTCGGCCTCAAGGTGCCAAAAGACGAAAAAAAAGCTTGCCATGCAGCAAGCTTTCTTTCATATTGGTGGTGCCCAAGAGAGGACTCGAACCTCCACGCCTCGCGGCGCTAGTACCTGAAACTAGTGCGTCTACCAATTCCGCCACCTGGGCATCTCAGGAAGACTTGAAGTATAGCACGGGTTTTGGTCTTTTCTTGCGCCTGTGCGGGAAATGTGCCGACCGTTGGGGTGAAGGTGACCGAATGGTCGCGCCAAAAGAAAAAAGCTTGCGAAACGAAATCCGCAAGCTTTAGTCTTTATGATTGGTGCCCAAGAGAGGACTCGAACCTCCACGCCTCGCGGCGCTAGTACCTGAAACTAGTGCGTCTACCAATTCCGCCACCTGGGCTTTCAGATAAGCTGAAAGTATAGCACGCAAAACCTTGCAGAGAGTGTAAAAAGCACGCGTGAAAGAAAAAAAACAGACTTTGCCGATGTCCGAGTTCGAGGGCATCGTGAATGGCCACCGCGACGGCCACGGTTTCGTGGTGCGCGACGATGGCCAGCCCGACCTCTACCTGCCCCCTAACGAAATGCGGGCCGTCCTGCACAAGGACCGCGTCAAAGCCCGGGTGGTCCGGCACGACCGCCGCGGCCGGCCCGAAGGGCGGGTGACCGAGATCGTCGAACGCTCGGCGTCGCCCATCATCGGTCGCCTGCTGCAGGAAAGCGGGGTCTGGCTGGTGGCACCCGAGGACAAGCGCTACGGCCAGGACGTGCTCATTCCCAAGGGCGCTACCGGTTCGGCCAAGGCGGGGCAGGTCGTGGTGATTGAGCTCACCGAGCCGCCGGCGCTCTATGGCCAGCCGGTTGGCCGGGTCAAGGAGGTGCTGGGCGACATCGACGACCCGGGCATGGAGATCGAGATCGCGGTGCGCAAGTACGAAGTGCCGCACGAGTTTTCCGAAGCGGCGCTGGCGCAATCGCGCGCCTTGCCCGACAAGGTGCGGGCGGCCGACAAGCGCGGGCGGGTCGACCTGACGGACGTGCCGCTGGTGACCATCGATGGCGAGGATGCCCGCGACTTCGACGACGCGGTGTATTGCGAACCGACCCGCGTGGGCCGGGGCAAGGGCTGGCGCCTGCTGGTGGCAATCGCCGACGTGAGCCATTACGTCGAAACCGGCTCACCGATCGACGTCGATGCCTACGACCGCGCCACCAGCGTCTACTTCCCGCGCCGGGTCATACCCATGTTGCCCGAGAAACTGTCCAACGGGCTGTGCTCGCTCAACCCCGAGGTCGAGCGGCTGTGCATGGTCTGTGACATGCTCATCAACGCCAAGGGCGAGATCCACGCCTACCAGTTCTACCCGGCAGTGATGTTCAGCCATGGGCGCCTGACCTACACCGAAGTGGCGGCTATCTTGCAGAACACCCGTGGCCCCGAGGCCAGCCAGCGCCAGGCGCTGGTGCCCCACCTCCTCAACCTGCACGACGTCTACCGGGCTTTGCTGGCGGCCCGGGAGCGCCGCGGCGCGGTCGATTTCGAGACCACCGAGACGCAAATCGTGTGCGATGAGTCCGGCCGCATCGAAAAGATCGTGCCCCGTACCCGCAACGACGCTCACCGGCTGATCGAAGAGGCGATGCTGGCGGCCAATGTGTGTTCGGCCGAGTTCATCGCCCAAGGCAAGCACCATGGCCTGTACCGTGTGCACGAGGGGCCGACGCCCGAAAAGCTCGAGACGCTGCGCCAGTACCTCAAGGCCATGGGGGTGCCACATACCGTGGGCGATGTGCCCAGGACGCAGGACTTCCAGCAGATTGCCCACGCCACGCAAGACCGTCCGGACGCCCCGCAGATCCACCAGATGCTGTTGCGTTCGATGTCGCAGGCCATTTACGCGCCGGAGAACCAGGGCCACTTCGGGCTGGCGTTCGAGGCGTACACCCACTTCACCAGTCCCATCCGGCGTTATCCCGACCTGCTGGTGCACCGGGTGATCAAGGCCATTCTGAACGAGCGCAAGTACCACCTGCCGGCCCTGCCGACGCCCGGCGAGGCGCATGCCAAGCTGTCCAAACGGCTGGCGGCGCGCGCCGCTGCGGGGGCGCAGAAGGCGCGGGCCAAGCTCAGCGCCGAAATGCAAGGGTGGCAGGCTGCGGGTCTGCATTGCAGCGCCAACGAGCGCCGTGCCGACGAGGCCAGCCGCGACGTCGAGGCCTGGCTCAAGTGCAAGTACATGCGCGAACGCTTGGGTGAAGAGTTCTCGGGTGTGGTGACGGCGGTGACCAGCTTCGGGCTGTTCGTCACGCTCGACAGCCTGTACGTGGAGGGCCTGGTCCACATCACCGAACTGGGAGGCGAGTACTACCGGTTCGACGAGGCGCGGCAGGAGTTGCGCGGCGAGCGCACCGGCATCCGCTACACCCTGGGGTCGCGCGTCAACGTGCAGGTCAGCCGGGTCGACCTCGATGGGCGGCGGATCGACTTCCGGCTGGTGCGCCCGGACGACGACCTGGTGTTGCGCGCGCTGCGGGACAAGGCGGGGGGCGAACCGGTGAGCGACGGGCCCGCGCGTGGCAAACGCCCGGCGAAACCCGGTGGGGCTGGGGCACAATACGGCAACGATCACCGCCGCGGGGCTGGCAGTGCCGCGGCCAAGGCGTCGCGGCCAGGCCACCCGTCGGGTAACGGGCGCAGCGGCCGTGGCGCGGCTGGCAAGTCCCGCAAAGGCAAACGTTGAGATGCAAATCCTGCTGTTCCTGCTGAACACCCTGTTTTTCGTCCTGGTGGGCGCGGCGTTGCTGCGGGGCTGGATGAATTCCCGGCGCCTGCGCATGACGCAGCAGCCCGGTCTGTTCGTCATCGCCGTCACCGACTGGATCGTGCGCCCCCTGCGCAAGACCCTGCCGCGCGGCTGGGCACAGGCCAACACCGACTGGGGCAGCTTCCTGGCCGCGCTCCTGCTGGCACTGGTGTATTCGGCCCTGTACCACGCCCTGCTGGGCGGGCTGCTGCCGGGGGTGGAGAACCTGGGCTGGATGGTGACGCTGCCATTCATGGCCGTCACTTTTTTGCTGCGCACGGTGCTGCAGGGCCTGATGCTGCTGGCCCTGGCCTACGCCATTCTGTCGTGGGTGCAACCGCACTCACCGGTGCTGGCCACCTTGTCGCGCCTGGTCGAGCCATTGTTGCGGCCGATCCGGCGGCTGGTGCCGACCATTGGCGGCGTGGACCTGTCGGTCCTGCTGCTGATCATCCTGCTGCAGGTGGGGCTGATCGTCCTGTCCTGACGCCGGCCGGGGCGAGGGCGCTCAGATCGCGCCGTCAAACAGCATCACGCCCACCTCGTCGCCCGGCGCCACGTTGCCTTGGCCGTGGTGCAGCACGATCAGGCCATTGGCCTCCACCATGGAGCGCAGCACGCCAGAGCCCTGATTGCCGGTGGTGCGAACCCACAGGCTGCCGTCGGCCCGGGTGGAAACGATGCCGCGCTGGTATTCGGTGCGCCCGGGCTTTTTGCGCAGTGCCTCTTCGCTGTGGGCGCGCAGCAGCGGCGGGTTGGCGGTGGCCTGGGCCCCCATCATCCGCAGCAGTGCCGGCCGCACGAAAGCCAGGAAGGTGACCATGACGGCCACCGGGTTGCCGGGCAGGCCGAACAGCACCGCCGGGCGGTCGCCTTCGCGGATGCGACCCACCGCCATGGGGCGGCCCGGGCGCATCGCAATGCGCCAGAACGCCACATCGCCGAGCTGGCGCATCATGGCCTTGGTGTGGTCGGCCTCACCCATGCTGACGCCGCCGCTGGTGATGATGGCGTCGGCCTGCTGTGCGGCGAGGCGGAACGCAGCCTCCAAGGCCTCAGGCTCGTCTGGCACCACGCCCATGTCGAGCACCTCGATGCCCAGGCGCGTCAGCAGGCCAAAGACGGTGTAGCGGTTGCTGTCGTACACCGCCCCCTCGCGCGGCGGCTCGCCCAGGCTGAGGATTTCGTCGCCGGTGGAAAAATAGGCCACTTTCAGGCGCCGGAACACCCGCACGGTGGGCAGCCCCAGGCTGGCCAGCAGGCCCAGGGCGGCCGGGCCGAGCCGTTCGCCTCGGCGCAGTGCCGGTTGCCCCTGCATCAGGTCTTCGCCCAGGAGCCGCCGGTTGTCGCCCGGGCGCACCACGCCGGGCGGCACCGTCACCGTGTCCTGGTCAAGCTGCACGAATTCCACCGGGACGACGGTGTCCAGCCCCTCGGGCATGATGGCGCCGGTCATGATCTTGACGCACTCGTGGCGGCCGACCGTGCCCGTCCAGGCCTTGCCGGCGTAGGCCGTGCCCACGACACGCAAGCTCGTGGGCGCTGCAGTAGCCAAGGCCTCGCCGGCGAGGGCGAAGCCGTCCATGGCCGAGTTGTCGTGCGGCGGCACGCTGATCGGCGATACCACGTCCTCGGCCAGCACGCGCCCGAGGGCTTCGAAGATGCCCACCGTGTCGGTGCCGGTCACTGGCTCCACGAGCTCGTGCAGGAAGGCGCAAACGGCGTCGGCGCTCAGGGCCTGGGGGTCGTAGCCTTGCAGTTCGGCGGCGATCTGGTCGAGGGTTTTCATGGGCGGGGCAGGGCGCGCAACGGGCGCGCGGTTCAGGGCTCCAGAGCGCGAAGCTCTTCGAGCGTGTTGGCGTTGGCGAAGGCGAGCGGGTCGTCGCCCGGGTGGTTGAACGGCACGGTCACGGTGGCGTGTTGGGCAGTCCACGCATCGATCTTGCGGCCGCCGGCTTGTGTGAAGCGCAGCAGACTCTCCAGCAGGTCGACCTTCAGCAGGCAGAACACCGGCTGGGGGCGCAGCTGGCCATCGGTTTCGGGCGCGGCCACCATGGCGATGTCGGCCTGTTCGGCCTCCAGTGCCTGCGCCAACCGCTCCAGCAGGTCGAGTGGGAAGCGCGGCGAGTCGCACGGCACCGTCAGCAGGTAGGGAGTGTCGCACTGCTCCAGGCCGGTGAGGAAGCCAGCCAGCGGGCCGGCAAAGCCGTCCAGGGTGTCGGGCCACACCGGGGCGCCAAATGCCTCGTAAGCCGACAGGTTGCGGTTGGCATTGACCATGACCCCGGCGAGCCGGTTACCGGTCTGCATCTGCAGGCGCAAGAGCGCGTTGAGGGCCAATGGCGTGCCGTTGAAGGTCTGCAGGCCTTTGTCGGCCCCACCCATGCGCACGCCGCGCCCGCCCGCCAGCACAAGGCCGGTCACTGTGGCAGCCGTCATCCATCAGCCTCCGATGTAACTCATTTCGATGCGTCGGCCACTGGCCGTGCGTGCCTCGGGGGGGAGCTGGGCACGGATTTCCGAGTACCGGTCGTCGCGGCCTTGCCAGATCGCTCCCACGGCCGAGGCCAGGTCGGCGTCGCTGGCGCCACCGCGCAGCAGCTCGCGCAGGTCGTGCCCCTGGTGGGCAAACAGGCAGAGGTAGACCTTGCCTTCGGTGGACAGCCGCACCCTGTTGCAGTCACCGCAGAACGCCTGAGTGACGCTGCTGATGAAGCCGACTTCACCCAGGTCGGGGTCGTGGCGGCCATCCGGGCCGGCGTAGCCCCAGCGCTCGGCGGTTTCGCCTGGGGCGCTGGCCTCCAGAGGCACCAGGGGCATTTCCTGTTGCAGGATCTGCAACACCTCGGCGCTGGGGACGACCTCGTCCATGCGCCAGCCGTTGGTAGCCCCCACGTCCATGTATTCGATGAAGCGCAGGACGATGCCGCTGCCACGGAAGTGACGGGCCATCGGCAGGATCTGGTGTTCGTTGGTGCCCCGCTTGACGACCATGTTGACCTTGATGGTGCCCAGGCCCGCCGCACGGGCGGCAGCGATGCCTTCGAGCACATCGGCCACCGGGAAGTCCACGTCGTTCATCTGGCGGAACACGCAATCGTCCAGGCCGTCGAGGCTGACGGTGACGCGGTTGAGCCCGGCTGCCTTCAAGGAAGCCGCCTTGCGGGTCAGCAGGCTGCCGTTCGTGGTCAGCGTGAGGTCCAGCGGCGCGCCGTCAGCGGTGCGCAGGGCGGCGAGTTGCTCGATCAGGATTTCCAGGTTCTTGCGCAGCAGTGGCTCGCCGCCGGTCAGCCGCACCTTCCTGACCCCGTGCGCCACGAACACCTGTGTCAGCCGGGTGATCTCTTCAAACGTCAGCAGCGCGCTGTGGGGCAGGTACTGGTAATCCTTGTCGAAAATTTCCTTTGGCATGCAGTAGCTGCAGCGGAAGTTGCAGCGGTCGGTCACGCTGATGCGCAGATCGCGCAACGGGCGCCCGCGGCGGTCTTGCAACAGGCCGCTGGGTGCGATGGCCTGGGCCGGTACCACCGCAGGCAGCGCCCGGACCCGTTGGTCGACCAAAGGAATGACTCGTTCAGACATGACGCGAGATTACACCACGGGCCCGGGTGGCGCAGCCTGCCATGGCCCTGCCCGCGGTGGGGTGGCTCTCGTTCAGGCCAGCGGTAGCAGCGGCACGATCAGCAGCGCCACGATGTTGATGATCTTGATCAGCGGGTTGACGGCAGGGCCGGCGGTGTCCTTGTAGGGGTCGCCCACGGTGTCGCCAGTCACGGCGGCCTTGTGCGCGTCGGAGCCTTTGCCGCCGTGGTGGCCGTCCTCGATGTACTTCTTGGCGTTGTCCCAGGCGCCGCCACCGGTGCACATGGAAATGGCCACGAACAGGCCGGTCACGATGGTGCCCATGAGCACCCCACCCAGCGCCTGCGGTCCCAGCAGCAGGCCCACCAGAATGGGCACCACCACCGGCAGCAGGCTGGGAAGCATCATTTCCTTGATAGCGGCGCCAGTCAGCATGCTCACGGCCTTGCCGTACTCGGGCTTGGCCGTGCCTTCCATGATGCCCGGGATCTCGCGGAACTGGCGGCGCACTTCCTCCACCACCGCGCCCGCCGCACGGCCCACCGCTTCCATGGCCATGGCGCCGAACAGGTAGGGAATCAGGCCGCCTATGAACAGACCGACGATGACCATGGGCTGGCTCAGGTCGAAGCTCACCCGCATGCCGTAGGCTTCCAGCTTGTGGGTGTAGTCGGCAAACAGCACCAGTGCAGCCAGGCCCGCCGAGCCGATGGCGTAGCCCTTGGTCACTGCCTTGGTGGTGTTGCCCACGGCGTCCAGCGGGTCGGTGATGTCGCGCACGCTGGCGGGCAGTTCGGCCATTTCGGCAATGCCGCCCGCGTTGTCGGTGATGGGGCCGTAGGCGTCCAGTGCCACCACAATGCCGGCCATGCTCAACATGGCGGTGGCGGCCACGGCCACGCCGTACAGCCCGGCCAGTGCGTAGCTCACGATGATGGCCACACACACGAACAGCACCGGCCAGGCGGTGGACTTCATGCTCACGCCGATGCCCGCGATGATGTTGGTGGCGTGCCCCGTGGTGGACGCTTGCGCCACGTGCTGCACGGGCTTGTACTGCGTGCCCGTGTAGTACTCGGTGATCCACACCAGCGCGGCGGTCAGGCCCAGGCCCACCAGGCCGGCCGCCCACAGGCGCCACTGGCTGCCGCTGGTTGCAATGGCGTTGTCAGGCATGAGCCAGACCGTCACGCCGTAGAAG
>JAUWAE010000325.1 GCA_030602185.1 Comamonadaceae bacterium | reverse complement strand
TTGAACTGGTGCAGCTTCACGCCTTCCTTCTCGAACTTCTCCAGCGCGGCGGCCTGGGTGGCTTCGGCCTTGGCCAGCGCAATCGCCACACCGGCGGTGCAGGTGGTCTCGATCTGGGCCTGGGTCTGCGGCTTGAGCTTGTTCCACACCTGCAGGTTCACGTACAGGTACTGGTTGGTGGAGGGCTGGTGCCAGCCGGGCATGTAGTAGTGCTTGGCCACCTTGGCAAAGCCGAGTTGGTCGTCCACCGACGGCAGCGAGAATTCGGTGCCGTCCAGCACGCCCTTTTCCAGCGCTTGGTACAGCTCGCCGCCCGGCAGCATCGTCACCGAAGCGCCCAGCTTCTGGTAGATCTTGCCACCCAGTGCGGCGGCGCGGAACTTCAGGCCCTGCAGGTCGGCCGGCGACTTGATTTCCTTGCGGAACCAGCCGGCGCCCTCGGGGCTGATGGAGCCGCACAGGATGGGGTAGACGTTGTGCGGGCGGAAGGCTTCTTTCAGCAGCGCGTCACCGCCACCGAAGTACATCCACGCGGTGAACTGCGGCGTTTCCATGCCGAAGGGCAGGGCGCCGAAAATGGCCGACACGGGCACCTTGCCCAGTTCGTAGCCCATGAAGCTGTAGCCCGCTTCCACCTTGCCGGTGGACACGGCGTCAAAAATGCCCAGGGCCGGCACCAGCTTGCCCGGTTCGAACACCTGCAAATTGATCGAGCCGCCCGACACTTTCTTGAGCTGCTCCGACACCCAGGGCATGGTGTCGCCCAGCGCGGTCAGGTTGGAGCCGAAGGACATCGGGATGCCCCAACGGACGGCTTCCTGGGCCCAGGTGCTCGGTGCGGCGGCAACCAGGGCCGCGCACAGCGGAATGGCTTTCAGCATGGCTTTCATCGTTTGTCTCCAGTAGGGTGGTTTCGCCGACAAGGCGCACGCTATTTTGGAGAGGGCTGCGCCCCTGCGGTGACCGGGTTTTCCCACCCCCAAAACCCAGAAAAAACACCTAACTCTTTGTTTTGTAACAAAGTTTTTGGGTTTTGTTCGGGCTTGAAATTTATTCAAGCGCTCCTCTCAAAGAAAATGTCCAGTGCTGTCACCTAAGTGCTGGACGAAGGGGTTTGTGCATTGCACAAGGTCTTTCTTTATGATGGTTGGATCGATTGCTGCCCGCCTTGTCCGACCCATGCCCGCTGCCGCCATGAAACCCATCCAACTGTTCGATCCCGACTCCAGCACCTACACCTACGTCCTGTTCGATGCCGACACGCGCGAGGCGCTCATCATCGACCCGGTGGACCAGCAACTGGAGCGCGACCTCGCCGTGCTGCGCGACTACGGCCTCAAGCTCGTCTGGACCGTGGAAACCCATGCCCACGCCGACCACATCACCAGCGCCGGCAAGCTGGCCGAGCACGCGGGCGCCAAAACCGCCGCGCCGGCGGCTTGTGGCATCACCACCGCGTCGCACCAGCTGCACGACGGCGATGCCCTCACCTTCGGGCGCCACACCCTGCAGGCCCTGGCCACACCTGGGCACACCGCCGGCAGCATGTCCTACGTCTGGGAGTGCAACGGGGCGCGCCACGCCTTCACTGGCGACACCTTGCTCATCAACGGTTGCGGCCGCACCGATTTCCAGTCTGGCAGCCC
>JAUWAE010000192.1 GCA_030602185.1 Comamonadaceae bacterium | reverse complement strand
CCGATCGTGTTCCTGCACGAGGGACTGGGTTCGGTCGACCTGTGGGGCCAGAAGGGCCGCTACTGGCCAGCCGAACTCTGCGCGGCCACCGGGCGCAGCGGCTGGGTCTACTCGCGCCAGGGCTACGGCAACTCGGACCCGATCCCCGACGTGCGCGGCCAGGGCCGCCACGCCCCCGACTACATGCACCGTGAGGCCACTGTCACGCTGCCTGCCCTGCTGCGGGCGCTGAACGTGACCCACCCGGTACTGGTTGGCCATTCCGACGGCGCCACCATCGCGCTGCTGCATGCCGCCGCCGCACCGGTGACGGCGTGCATCGCCATGGCACCGCATGTGTTCGTGGAAGAGGTGTCGATCCGCTCGATCGAACAGGCGCGCGAAGCCTACCTGCACGGTCCGCTGCGCGCGCGGCTGGCGCGCTACCACGCCGACGTGGACAACGCTTTCTGGCAGTGGAACGACGTCTGGCTGTCGCCCGCCTTCCGCGGCTTCGATATCCGGGCCGAATGCGGCCAGATCCGTGCCCCCCTGTACCTGGTGCAAGGGCTGGACGACGAGTACGGCACCCTGGCGCAGCTGGACGCGATCGCAGCTGCCGCTCCGCAAGCCCAACGGCTGGAACTGCCGGCCTGTGGCCACAGCCCGCACCGCGACCAGCCCGAGGCGCTGACCGCCGGGCTGACAGCCTTCCTCGCCACGCTGCCCTGAGCCGCCGAACAGACCGGTGGGTACTCAGCCGCGGGTCGGCCGTGCGTCAACGGGCCATGAGGCCCGCCACTTCCTGGGCAGTCAGCCAGCGCCACTGACCGGGCAGCAGGTCGGGCGGCAGATCGATCGCACCAATGCGGCTGCGGTGCAGCGCCTCGACCCGGTTGCTGACCGCAGCGACCATGCGCTTGACCTGGTGGTACTTGCCCTCGGTCAGGGTGAGCTGGAGGCGGTGGCTGTCGAGGGCACGGGCCTCGGCGGCACGCACCGGGCGGGGGTCGTCGTCCAGCACCACCCCTGCGAGCAGGCGCTCAATCTGCTGGTCGGTGACCGGGTGCTTGCAGGTGGCCTCGTACACCTTGGGCACATGGTGTTTGGGTGACGACAACCGGTGGATGAACTTGCCATCGTCCGACAGCAGGAGCAGGCCGGTGGTGTCCTGGTCGAGCCGACCGACCGCCTGCACCCCACTGGCCGCGCCGGAGGGACGGCCACGCAGCGGGCCGGGCAGCAAGGTGTAGACGCTGGGCCAGGCACCGGGCTTCTGTGAGCACTCGTAGCCGGCAGGCTTGTGCAACATCAGGTACGCCAATGGCTGGTACACCCAGCGTTCGCCCAGCACATGGAACACAAGGCCCATGGGGTCCAGGTCTTCGGTCGGGTCGGTGGCGGGCCTGGGTGGCTCGCCGACGGTGACGCGCCCCTGCTGCACCAGACCGCAGCACACGCGGCGGGTACCAAAGCCCTGGCTGAAAAGAATGTCCTGCAACTGCATGGGGCGCGAGCATACCGCCAATCCCCTGAAGGCCGAAGCAGCGAGGGCCGATCGGCGACAATGCGAGGTTGTGCTGGCCAACGTGCCGGCCCGCGCCCACGCACCATGAAGCACCGACTCCAACGCCTATTGCCAACCCGTGACAGCCTGCACAACCACCGCCTGCTGCGCTGGTTGGGGCCCCGGCTGCACCACCCCCGCCTGTGGCACATGAGCCGCAAGGGCATCGCCATGGGGCTGGCACTGGGGGTGTTTTTCGGCCTGCTCATCCCGGTGGCGCAGATCCCTTTTTCTGCCACCATGGCAGTGCTGCTGCGGGCCAACCTGCCGGTGGCGGTGGCCAGCACGCTGGTGACAAACCCGGTGACGTTCGGACCGGTGTACTACGGGGCCTACAAGCTCGGCAAGTTCATTCTGCTGGAAGACAGCCCGACCGAAGAAGAGCTCGAAGCCATCCTGACCGCCTCGCACGACGACCCCACCCAGGCGGCCGACACCGGCTTCTGGGCCGGCGTGCACCACATGTGGACGCAACTCGGCAGGGTGGGCAAGCCCTTGATTCTGGGGTTGGCCATTCTGGCCAGCGTGACCGGTGTGGCGGTGTATTTTCTGGTGCACATGGTCTGGCGGCTGAAGGTGAACTGGTCGCGCCGACGGCGGCGCCTGATGCGCGCGCGGCGCTGAAGCCCCGGCACCCAGGCAGGCCCGCTCAGACCAGCGCGGCTTTTTTCCAGGCGGCCTGCGCGGCGGGGGCATCGCCACGTTCTTCGGCCAGGCGTGCAAGACCGCGCCAGGTGCGGCGCAGCAATTCGGTGTCCTTGAGCGTGCGGCTGGCCTGCTCCAACAGGAAGGCCGCACGGCCCCACAGCTCGCGCTGTAGGCAGGCCTGGCCCGCCAGGTATTGAAGCCCGGCGTCGTTGGGGTGGGCACGCTGCGCGTCTTCCACCTGCGACAGCCACTGCGGATCGAGCTGCGGCAGGGCCACCTCGAGCCAGAGGATGAGCCGGTGCCGCTTGGACTCGGACAGCGCATCGTAGCCCTTCCAGACGTGCCGCAACGCGTCCTGCACCAAGCGGTCGCTGTTGGCCGTTGCTTCTGCACCCGGCTCTGCTCCAGCCTCTGCGCCCAGGCGTTGCCAGCGCTCCAGCACGGCCAAGGCCAGGTCGGGGTTGTGCCGTTCGTGGCTGTCCAGGTCCTGCCAGAAGCGCTGGAGCTGGCCCCGGTCATGGGTGTCGCGCAGGGCGTCGTGCAGCAGGCCGCGCAGCAGGGAGTCGGCAGCTTCACGGGTGTAGGCACGGTGCTTGGTGAGCAGACGCACCATGTCGATGGCGCCCGCCGTATCGTGCCGCAACTGGGCCAGACGCAGGCGCAGGCGAACCGCCTGGATGCGGCGGGCCACGCCCTGCGGGAGCTCAGACAACCAGCGCTGGGCGGCCTCGGGGTCACGCGCCTCGAGCGCCCAAGACGCTGCACGCAACAGGGCGCCCTCGCGGGCCGGTGCCGCTTCGGACGGTTGGTCGGGCGCGACCGCGCGGTCAAGGTGGGTGTCGCGGCGATCGGCGTTGCCCAGGGCATGGGCGGCTTCGGCGGCCAGCAGACTGGCCAGGGTTTCGATCTGGGCGCGGTGGGCCGGGGCGTCGGGCGCCATGTCGCGCAGCAGCGCCAGCGCCTGCTCGGCGGCGCCTTGGGCACGCACGAAGCGGCCCGAGAGCTGGTACGCGAGCGCATCGAGCACCTGGGCGTACACCGCACGCTCCATCTGGCTGGCCCGCCAGCGGTGCGCCTGTTCGGGCAGGCTGCGCAACAGCGCCACCCCACGCAAGGCCAGGTGCAGCAACACGAACCCGGCCACCAGCGCGAACAGCACCAGGTTGAACGACAGGTCCACCCGGTAAGGGTGCCAGAACACGGTCACCGTGGCCGCGTTGTCGCCCACCAGCATGGCCAAGGCCACTGCCAGACCCGCCAGGAAGAGGAACCAGAACACACCCTTCATGCCTTGCACTCCCATGGACTCAGCGGCCGCCGGCGGCCACCGTCAGGGCGGCCAGGGTGTCATCGGGCCGAGGCAGGGATTCCTGGCGCAGGTCCTGCTGGAGCTGGGTGAGGGTCTGCAGCACGAGCCGTGTGGATGGGGCCGCCGGGTCGAAATAGCGCTCCACCAGGGTTCGGGAGGTCTGCACGTCGGCGCGAGCGGTGTCGAACTGGCGCGCCAGCAAACCCAGCCGGGCATTGAGCAGCTGCAGCTTGAGGTTTTCGCGCAGGAAATAGGACTGTTCGGGCGAGAGCAGCGCAGCCTCGGGCTGGTCAATGCGGCTGACGCGGATCAGGTCGGCCGTGCCCTGCCGGAACTGGGCCCACCAGCGGGCGGCGGTGCTGCTGCGCCAGGCGTTGAAGCGTGACCACGCCTGCTCCCAGGCCGAAGCCTCGACCTCTACCGTGGCTGGCCCGGCTTCGTCGGCCGGGGCATTGGCGCCCCCAGCGGCAGCCCCAGTGGCGGCCACTGTCGCGGCAGGGCTGTCTGGGGCAGAAGCCGCCTCAGGAACCGGGGTGGTCGTCACCGTGGGCAGGCCGTTGCGCAGCGGCAACTCGTCAAGCTGGCGCACGGTGCCGTCGAGACTGGCGGCCAGCGTTGGCACGTCAACCAGCGAAGCGGCCCGGATGCGCTCGATGTCCCGGGCGATGGCGCGTTGCACCGGGTTGAGGCGAGGCTGCGCAGCCCGTTCGATGCGCTGCTCCGCCCCCTGCAGGGCCGAAATCAGCGGCTGTGTGCTGCCAGTGAGCTGGCTCTGCTGGATGGCCAGGCGGATGGCCGACTCGATGTCCTGCACCAGGCTGTCGTCGCGCGAACGCGAGACACTCAGCATCAGCTCCTCGAGCTGGCTGCGTTGCAAGGTCACTTCGGACAGGCGGATTTCTGCCACGCCCAGCCGAGCCTGGAGGTCTTTGGCCTGGGCGTCGGCCTGGGCGGCCAGGGTACGGGCGGCCGCGGCCTCGGCCAGGGTGTCGGTGCCGCGGCGGGCCATTTCCTCTTCGGTCTTGGACAGGCGCTGCCACAGGGCGACGCCCGCCGCCAGCGACCCCGCCGCCAGCAACAGGGCCACCCAGGCCACCGTCGCACCCACCCCGCGGGCAGGTGCGGCTGCAGGCTGCGGCGCAGGCCCGGCCGGCGCGGCGGCTGGATCGGGGGTGGGGGGGGTGTCTGGAGTGGAC
>JAUWAE010000101.1 GCA_030602185.1 Comamonadaceae bacterium | reverse complement strand
TGCTGGGCTGCACCATCAAGCCCAAGCTGGGCCTGTCGGGCAAGAACTACGGGCGCGCGGTGTACGAGTGCCTGCGTGGCGGTCTGGACTTCACCAAGGACGACGAGAACGTCAACAGCCAGCCGTTCATGCGGTGGCGCCAGCGCTTCGATTTTGTGATGGAAGCGATCGAGAAGGCCGAGCGCGAAACCGGCGAGCGCAAGGGCCACTACCTGAACGTGACCGCTCCCACGCCCGAGGAGATGTACAAGCGCGCCGAATACGCCAAGTCGATCGGGGCGCCCATCATCATGCACGATTACCTGACCGGCGGCCTGTGCGCCAACACCGGGCTGGCCAACTGGTGCCGCGACAACGGCATGCTGCTGCACATCCACCGCGCCATGCACGCCGTGCTGGATCGCAACCCGCACCACGGCATCCACTTCCGGGTGCTGACCAAGGTGCTGCGCCTGTCGGGCGGCGACCACCTGCACTCGGGCACCGTGGTGGGCAAGCTCGAAGGCGACCGCGCTTCCACCCTGGGCTGGATCGACCTGATGCGCGACAGCTTCATCAAGGAAGACCGCAGCCGCGGCATCTTCTTCGACCAGGACTTCGGCTCCATGCCCGGCGTGATGCCGGTGGCCTCGGGCGGCATCCACGTGTGGCACATGCCCGCATTGGTGAACATCTTTGGCGACGATTCGGTGCTGCAGTTCGGTGGCGGCACGCTGGGCCACCCCTGGGGCAACGCCGCCGGCGCTGCCGCCAACCGCGTGGCGCTGGAGGCGTGCGTCAAGGCCCGCAACGAAGGCGTGGCCGTGGAAAAAGAGGGCAAGGCGGTGCTGCAGGAGGCGGCCCAACACTCGCCCGAACTGGCCATTGCCATGGAGACCTGGAAAGAAATCAAGTTCGAGTTCGATACGGTCGACAAGCTCGACCTGGCCCACCAGTGACCCCCACACACCAAGCAGGAGACACACCATGACCATGCAGGACTACCACAGCCGCCTGTCGGACCCGGCCAGCCGCAAGTTCGAGACCTTTTCCTACCTGCCCGCCATGACGCAGGACGAGATCCGCAAACAGGTGCAGTACATCGTAAGCCGCGGCTGGAACCCGGCCGTGGAGCACACCGAACCCGAGTACCTGATGGACTCGTACTGGTACATGTGGAAGCTGCCCATGTTCGGCGAAACCGATGTGGACCGCATCCTGGCCGAATGCGAGGCCTGCCACAAGGCCAACCCCGACAACCATGTGCGCCTGATCGGTTACGACAACTTCAGCCAGTCGCAGGGGGCCAGCATGGTGGTGTACCGCGGCCAGACCGTTTGAGGGGAGTGGGGCCATGAGCAACGTGCTGGACGCCTACCGCGTGACGCAGGAACCGTACTACCGCGCCGTGGCCGACGAGGTGGACCTGTTCGAGGCCGCCTACTCGGTGCGCATGCCCATGATGCTCAAGGGCCCCACGGGCTGCGGCAAGACGCGTTTTGTGGAGCACATGGCGTGGCGGCTGCACAAGCCGCTCATCACCGTGGCCTGCAACGAGGACATGACCGCATCCGACCTGGTGGGTCGCTTCCTGCTGGACGCCCAGGGCACCCGCTGGCAGGACGGCCCGCTGGCCCTGGCGGCGCGGCACGGCGCCATCTGTTACCTCGACGAAGTGGTGGAAGCCCGGCAAGACACCACGGTCGTCATCCACCCGCTGACCGACAGCCGCCGCGTGCTGCCACTGGAGAAGAAGGGCGAGCTCGTGAAGGCACACCCCGATTTCCAGATCGTCATTTCGTACAACCCTGGCTACCAGAGCCTGATGAAAGACCTGAAGCAGTCCACCAAGCAGCGCTTCGGGGCGTTGGATTTCCACTACCCGGAAGCGGCGGTGGAAACCGAAATCGTGGCGCACGAGACCGGGGTGAGTGTGAAGGTGGCGGGCCAGCTGGTGGCCATTGCCGAGCGGGCGCGCAACCTCAAGGGCCATGGGCTGGACGAAGGCATTTCCACCCGCATGCTGATTCACGCGGGCAGCCTGATCGCACAGGGCGTGAACGCGCAAGCCGCCTGCCGCGTGGCGCTGGTGCGCCCCATCACCGACGACCCGGACATGCGCGATGCGCTGGACGCGGCCGTGGCCACCTGTGTCTGAATCGCCAGGAGCCGACCCGCGATGAACACCCACCTGCACGACCAGGCCGAGTGGATCGAGCCACTCGAGCCCGCCTTGCGCGAACGGCTGGAGCACGGCTGGGCCGAAGCGGCCAAGGTGCTGTCGCCGCGGGCGCTGGACCACTACGTGAAAGGCGCGGCGGCGCTGCGTGGACTGGGCCGCGGGGCGGAGCTGGTCCATGCGTGGCTGGACAGTGCCCCCCAGGTGGCCAGGGAAGTGGGCGAGGACGTGGTGGCCGAACTGGCCACCACCGCGCTCGCGCTGGCGTCCAAAACCTCCGGCGCGGTGATTGAGCTGGTGCTGACCACCGCGCCCATGGCGGCGCGCCGGCTGGCCGATGGCGCGCTGTTCCTGCAGTACCTGCAGTTTCTGAACACGCTGGTCGCGCTGGCGCCGCGCGGCCTGCGGCCCATGCTGGGCCGGCTCGACGCGCTGCTGGGCCAGCTCACGCTGGGTGGTTTGCGCCGCTGGGCCACCTGGGGCGCACAGGCCCACCGCACCCACTACGAAGAACAGATCGCTTACTTTGGCCTGCAGTCCAAAGATTCGCAGGCCATGCTGCAGAAAGAGCGCAAGGGCACGCTGCTGGTGGACGTGCAGCGGCGCCTCAACATGTACCTGCGCGCCTTGTGGGGACGCGACTTCTTCATGCGGCCGACCGCGGGCGATTTTGAAAGTCGCGAGGGCTACCGGTCGTTCATTGAGGACTATTTCATCCACCTGCCCGATGCCTACGACGCGGTCGAGGGCCACACCGGCACGGTGGCCGCCACCGAGCTGTACCGTGCCGCGGCCGCCCATGCCGCCGCGCACGTGGTGTACACCCGCCGCCCCCTCTCGGCCGAGGGCCTGAACCCGTGGCGCATGGCGCTGGTCGGGCTGGTGGAAGACGCCCGCGTCGAGGCGCTGGCGCTCGCGCGATTTCCGGGTCTGCACCTGCTCTGGGCCCGCCTGCACGCCACCACCGCTACACAGCACCAGACCGCTGGCGACTGGCTCAACCGCTTGGCGCGTGCGCTGCTCGACCCCGCCTACGAAGACGCCCACCCGTGGATAGCCCAGGGCCGCGCACTCTGGGCCGAGGCCCTGCCGCGCCTCCAGGCCGACCCGCACGACAACACCGTGTCCTGGGACATCGCTGTGCAGCTGGCGCACAGCTACGGCGAACTGACGCGTGGGCCGGCGTTTCAGCCGCGCACCGACCTGCAGACCGTACCCTACCGCGACGACAACCGATACGTCTGGGCTTTTGAGGGCTTCGACTTCGAACGTGCCATCGCCGCCGGCTACGGTCCGCCAAAGCAGGTGCGCAAGCAGGTCAACCTGATGGAGTTTGTCAACGAGCTAGAGGTGGAGGGCGCCGGTGACGACGCGCAGGAAATCTGGGTGCTCGGCACCGAGCTGTTTCCCTATGAAGACCTGGACGTGTCGTTCAACGACAGCGAAGGCCGCGAGCCCGTCCTGCCGCCGGTGCACTACGGCGAGTGGGACCACCTGATCCAGCTCGAGCGCCCGGCGTGGGCCACGGTGCAGGAGCGCCGCCCCAAGGCCGGCGACCCGGCGCTGATCGACGGCATTCTGGCCGAGCACCGGGGCCTGATCGGCCGCATGAAACGCACCCTGGACGCGATGCAGCCGCAAGGTGTGCAGCGCATCCGCCAGCTCGAAGACGGCGACGAGATCGACCTGAACGCCGCCCTGTCGTCCCTCATGGACCTGCGCATGGGTCGCCAGCCAGACCCGCGTGTGATGATGCGCAGCGTGCGCCAGACGCGCGACATCTCGGTGCTGGTGCTGCTCGATTTGTCCCAGTCCACCAACGACAAGGTGGCGGGCCAGGACCACACCGTGCTCGAACTGACGCGGCAGGCCTGCGCACTGTTGGCCGACGCCATCCAGAAGGTGGGCGACCCGTTCGCCATCCACGGTTTCTGCTCCGATGGCCGGCACGACGTGCGCTACTGGCGTTTCAAGGACTTTGACCAGCCCTACGACGACCTGGCCAAGGCCCGACTGGCGGGTATGGCGGGACAGCTCTCCACCCGCATGGGGGCGGCCATCCGCCATGCCACGGCGGCGCTCAAGGCGCAGCGCAGCCGCAAGAAACTGCTGCTCGTGGTGACCGACGGAGCGCCGGCCGACGTGGACGTGCGCGACCCGCAGTACCTGCGGCACGACACCAAGAAGGCGGTGGAGGAGGCCAGCCGCCATGGCGTAGCGACTTTCTGCATGAGCCTGGACCCGCGCGCCGACCAGTACGTACGCCACATCTTCGGTGAGCGTCACCTGGTGCTGGACCGGGTGGAGCGTCTGCCGGAAAAACTGCCCGTGCTGTACGCAGGGCTGACGCGCTAACGGCGCTCAGCGCTGGGTGATGAGCTTCAGGCCCAGGCCGATGAACACCATGCCGGCAAGCCGGTCGAGCCACAGGCCGGCGCTGGGGCGCCGGTTCAGCCAGGCGCCAACGCCGCCGGCAAAGTAGCCCAGCAGGCCAAAGAGCAGCGCCGCCTGCAGCGTGAACAGCACGCCCAGCTGCGCCAGCTGCCACCCCACATGCCCCTGGGCCGGCACCACGAACTGCGGCAGAAACGACAGGAAAAACAACACCACCTTGGGGTTGATGGCGTTGGCCAGCACCCCTTTCAGGAACAAGGTGCCGAGCGGTTGCTGTGGCACGCCGCCGCCCGCCACCCGCGCCGTGCCGGAACTGCGCAGTGCCTGCACGCCCAGCCACACCAGGTAGGCGCCGCCGGCCCATTTGAGGGCGGTGAACGCCATGGGCGAGGCCGCAATCACCGCACTCACTCCCACCACGGCCAGCACCGTGTGGCTCAGGCAGCCGAATGCGCAGCCCAGCCCGAAGGCGATGCCCTGCCAGCGCCCCTTGGACATGCCCATGCCGAGCACCATGAGGTTGTCCGGGCCGGGGGTGGCCGTGATGAGGAGGGCCGCCAGCAGGAAGGGCAGGGTTTGGGTCCAGGTCAGCATGTCCGCATCATACGGGGCTCACCCGCCGGGCTCGCCGGCGGGGGTGGCTGTGGCGAGTGTCCACGGCCGCATCAGGGGCAATGCATGGCGGCACCGTTGGGTGTACTGTGGGGGCCCTGTTGACCGAAGGAGCCTCCCCATGAAACAGCTGCTGATCTCTGCCACCCTGCTGCTGGGTGCCACCATGGCCTGGGCCCATGGCTGTCCTCGCGAAATGAAGGCCATCGACGCCAAACTGCCATCGGCCCAACTGAGCGCCGAGACCCTGGCCAAGGTGCAGGAACTGCGGGCTCAGGGCGAGCAGTTCCACAAGGACGGCAAGCACACCGAATCGATGGCGGCCCTGGCCGAAGCCAAGAAGCTGCTCGGCATGTGATCAGTGGCTGGCGGGCCGGGTGGCCTTGCTGGCGGCGTCGAAGCCGCCCTTGGCCTTCCATTCCTCCATGCCACCTTGCAAGATCCGCACGTTGTCCCAGCCGGCCACGCGCAGCGCGAAGCCGGCCTGTGCCGACAGTGACCCGGTGTTGCAGTAGATCAGCACCGGGCGGTCGCGCGGGATGTCGTTGCGCTTGGCCAGCACCTGGCGCCAGTCCATGTTGACCGCGCCCGGGATGTGCCCTTTGGCAAACTGCCCGGCGTCGCGGGCGTCGATGACGAGGAACTTCTTCCAGTCGTCTTTCCCGATCTGCTCGGCAAACATGACGCCGCCACCGTAGTCCACGAACTCCAGGTAGGCCTCCATCTCGTCGATCGCGGCGGCCTTGTCGGCCCAGGCGGCCGGGGCAAAGGCCAGCGTGGCGGCTGCGAGGGCTGCCAGGGTAGTGTGTCGGATGGTCATGAAGTCTCCAGATGGGAAGCCGGTGCCGGCGAGGTGCCGCGGGCCGGCTGCAGGCGGGGGTGGGTTTCTGCACCCAGCCACCACAGCAGCGTTGCCGAAGCGAACATGGACAGTGCGACGAACCAGAAGGCGGCCGTCATCTGTCCGGTGAAGTGTGCGGCGAGCCCCAGGCCCAGGGCGCCCAGGGCGTAGCCCAGATCGCGCCAGAAACGGTAGATGCCAATGGCCGAGCCGCGCCAGTGCGGCGGGGCCAGATCGGCCACGGCCGCCGACAGGTTGGGGTAGAGCAGCGCCATGCCCAGGCCCGACAGGGCGGCCGACGCCACCCACCAGGCCATGCCCCGTCCCAGCACCATCATCGCCACGCCCAGGCCGCACAGCCACATGCCCCAAAGGTTCGGCCGGTGGCGGCCGATGCGGTCCGACAGGCGGCCTGTCCACAGCTGCGAGCTGCCCCAGACCAGGCCGTACGCGCCCACAACCCAGCCGGCCTGCGGCAGGCTCAGGCCGTGCTGGGTGAGGTAGATGGGGTAGAACACCCACACCAGGGCATCGACAAACTTCTCCACCAGCCCGGCCTGGCTCAGGGCGAAGAGGCGCGGGTCGCGCCAGCTCATCCGTGCAAACACCTCCCAGGTGCCGGGTGTGGTCGTGAGCGGCGCCGGTGCGTCGGCGTGGGCCCAGGGCAGGGTGTCTTGCACCCAGCACTGGGTCAGCACCAGCGCGGTGACGATGACCACCAGGCCAAACACCAGCAGCCCGGCCCGGGCGCCCCAGGCCGTGGCCAGATAGGCCGTCACGATGCCGGCCAGGGCCACGCCCAGGTAGCCAGCGAATTCGTTGAGCCCCAGCGTCAGGCCGCGTTCATCGGCACGGGTCAGGTCGAGTTTGGCGGTCTGGGTCATGGACCACGTCAGCCCCTGGTGCACGCCCAGCAGCACGGTGGCCGCCACCACCCAGTTCCAGCTGGGGGCGTGCCATACCATTGGCGGGATGGGTAGGGCCAGCACCCAGCCCAGCCACAGCACCCGCTTGCGGCCCACGCGCTCAGACAACCGCCCGGCCACGAAGTTCATCACCGCCTTGACGGCACCGAACGCGACCACGAAGGCAGTCAGCAGCACGAACGAGCCCTGGGGGACCCCGAAGTCGTCCTCGGCCAGCGCAGGTACCACGGTGCGCATCATGCCAATGGTGAGTCCCACCAGCAGCACCTGCAGCAGCTGGTGCAGGAACTGCGCCCGGTTGGCGTGGATGCCGTGTTGCAGCGTCATGGCGTGTTCGCTTTCACCTGCCGCTGGCCAGCGGCATGCCGGCGGCCTGCCATTCGCTCACGCCGTCCAGCAGCTTGCGCACGCGGTAGCCCTGGGCGTTGAGCAGCTGGTAGGCCTCCTCCGAGAAGAGGCAGAACGGGCCCCGGCAGTAGGCCACGATCTCTGTGTCCCGGGGCAATTCGGCCAGCCGCTGGGCAATTTCGCCCACCGGCATGGAGCGTGCAAAGGGCAGGTGGGCCTGTTCGTATTCGGCCTGGGGGCGCACATCGATCACGACCACCTGGCCGCTGCGGGCCTGCGCCAGCAGGGCCTGGCGGTCCATCGACACGAGCTTGCCCGGCTCGGCCACCATCTGGTCGAGCGCGACGCGCAGTTCCACCAGGTGCTCTTCGGCCACCTGGCGCAGGGTCACCCACAGGCCGGCCACGTCGTCGCCGGTGAGGCGGTACAGCGCGAATTTCCCCTCTTTGCGAAAGGCGACCAGGCGCGCATCGCGCAGCGCCTTGAGGTGGGCGCTGGCGAGCTTGACATCGATCGACAGCTCGGTGGCCAGCTGTTCGACCGATCGCTCGCCCTGAGCCAGCAGTTCGAGCAACTCCAGCCGCTTGGGGCTGGCCACGGCCTTGCCGATGCGGGCAACCTGTTCGTACAGCAGGTCTTTGAGCTGGCGTTTGTTCATGCAAACATTCTATTTAATTTTAGAATAATTGCAAAACAGAGGTTGGCGAAGTTGCTGTGCTGTGCGTTGGGTACAAAACCCGTGGGCAGCAACCTGGCGGCGGTTTGGGGTGTCTCCGCGGAGGAGGTGATCGCAATGCGCCTTGCGTAACTGGTGCGGGACGGTTTTGTTCCATACTGACGCCATGCGAACCACCACAGCCACCCCTCAGGCCGGCGACCGGCGCCAGCGCGTGCAATCGGCGGAAACCGGCTTGGCCATCCTCAAGGCCTTGGCGCGCCTGGGTGGTTCGGCGAGCCTGACGGCCATTGCGCACGAGGTGGGCGAGAGCGCGGCCAAGGTGCACCGTTACCTCGCGAGCTTCGCGCAGGAAGGGTTTGTGGCGCAGAACCTGGTCAACCAGCATTACCACCTGGGGGCGGAGTCGATCCAGCTCGGGCTGGCGGCCTTGCGGCAGTGCGACCCGGTGCGCCTGGGGGAGCCAGCGCTGGGGCGCCTGCGCGAATCGCTGCAGGTCACCTGCTTCATCGCGGTGATGGGCAACCTGGGGCCGACGGTGTTGCGGATGGAGGAGCCGTCGCTGCCCGTGACCGTCAACATCCGCCCAGGCTCGGTGTTGCCGGTGCTGTGGTCGGCCACTGGGCAGGTGTTCCTGGCGTTCACCGAGGAGGCGGCGCTGTTGCGCCAGGCGGAGGCGGAGTTCGAGGCGGCCGGGCTCGAGCAGCGGTCCTTGCTGGCCGGGCCCCAGCCGATCGAGCATCTGCAGCGGCAGGTGCGCGACCAGGGGTGTGCCATCGTGCACGACACGCTGTTGCGTGGCATCAGCGCGGTGGCGGCGCCGATTTTCGATGCGGCGGGGCGGGTGCGGGCGGTGCTGACCGCGCTGGGCGCGAGCAACGGTTTCGATGCCCGGCCGGGCGGTGTGGTGTGTCCGCGG
>JAUWAE010000272.1 GCA_030602185.1 Comamonadaceae bacterium | reverse complement strand
GGATGGACTGCGAGATGCTGAGGTTGCCGGCCGACAACAGGCACATGAAGCGGTCGCCGGGCTTCTCGTAGACGATCATCTTGCGGAAAGTGCTGATCTGGTCGAGCCCGGCGTTGGTGCGGGAGTCGGACAGGAACACCAGGCCGGCCTTGAGTTTGACGGCGACGCAGTAAGTCATGGAAACGCTGAACTTATGGGCAAAACGGCCATGGTAGCAGACCGGTCCCGCAGGGTCAGGGGGCGGCCCCCTCGCGGGCGCCGTCGTCCACCAGCCCGCCGGCGCGGCGGGTGCGCAGTGCCACGGCGGCCTGCCATACCGAGGCGGCGCCAGGTTCCACCAGTGTGAAGCGGCGCTGCGCCCGGGTGATCCCGGTGTAGAGGAGTTCGCGCGTCAGCACGGGGCTGGGCCGGTCGGGCAGCACCAGGGCCACGTGCTCGAATTCCGAGCCCTGCGATTTGTGAACGGTGAGTGCGAACACGGTGTCGGCCGCGGTGAGCCGGCTGGGCAGGACCCAGCGCACACCGGGCTGGCCGTCGTGGCGTGGGAAAGCGATGCGCCGTACCGGGCCGTGTGCGCCTGGCACGGGCAGCACCACGCCTATGTCACCATTCATGAGGCCCAGGGCGGTGTCGTTGCGGGTGACCAGCACCGGGCGGCCGACGAACCAGCCGTGCGGCGCCTCGATCAGGCCGGCCTGGTGCAGCCAGGCGCCGGTGCGCTCGTTCAAGCCGGCCACGCCCCAGGGGCCTTGCCGCAGCGCGCACAGCACCTGGAAGCGGGTGTGGCACCGCAGCACCTCGGCCGCCCAGTGGTCGAGGTCGGCGGAAGGGGCATCGACCGGCGGCGCGGCGCGCAGGCGTTCGAGGTAGGGGCGGTAGCCCGCTACCAGCAGGTCGCGCAGCGCAACGGCGTCAGGCGTGGCCACGGCCAGGCGCAGCAGATCGGGCGAGGCGGGTTCCAGCACCTGCCGCGTGGCGGTGGCGTGGCCGTGGTTGACGGCGGCGGCCAGGCGGCCGATGCCACTGTCGGGGCCGAATCGCCGGCTGTGGCGCAGCATCACGGTGTGCTGGGCCAGCGCCGGGCCGGCTGGGTCGATCAGGGTGGGGGGCACGGTTTCGCCGGTCGTGCGGGCGATCCATTCGGCGCTGGCGGGGGTGTAGCGGCCGGCTTCGGCGCCCTGGCAGAGCTGTCCGAGCACGGCACCGGCGTCCACCGAAGCGAGCTGGTCCTTGTCGCCCAGCAGCACCAGGCGGGCGTGCGGGGGCAAGGCGTCGAGCGTGGCGTGCATCAACTCCAGATCGACCATGGAGGCCTCGTCCACCACCAGCACGTCGAGCGGCAGGGGATGGCCGGCGTGGTGGCGAAAGTGCCGGCTGTCGGGCAGCGGCCCGAGCAGGCGGTGCAGCGTGCCCACCTGGGTGGGAATGCCGGCGGGCAGCCGCGGATCGGTGGACAGCGTGGCCAGTGGCAGGCGGGCCACGGCCGAGGCAATGGCACCGCTGAGGCGGGCCGCGGCCTTGCCGGTGGGGGCGGCCAGGCGGATGCGCAGCACTTGCCCGGTGTGGCGCAGCGCGTGCAGTTGCAACAGGGCCAGCAGGCGCACGACGGTGGTCGTCTTGCCAGTGCCTGGCCCCCCGGTGACGATGGTGAACTGCCCACGGGCGGCCAGGGCGCAGGCGATCTTTTGCCAGTCTGGCGCCGGGGCCGATGGGTCGGGTGGGAACAGGGTGTCCAGCCAGGGGCGCCAGGCGGCGCTGTCCGCGGCATCCACCGCGGGGGCGGCGAGGCGCTGGGTCAGGGCGTGGCGCACTTGCTGTTCGTAGTGCCAGTAGCGCCGCAGGTAGAGCCGGTCGGCCACCCGCACCAGTGGCGTATGGCCGGGGCCGTGCCCCACCAGCGTGGGGTGGTTGAGCTGGTCCAGCCAGTCGGCCAGGGCGAGGCGCTGCAGCAAGGCCTGGGGGGTGGCGGGTGCGATGTCGTCGGCTGTCGGGTCCTGGCCTTCGGGGGGCAGCGACAGGGCCTGTGCCGGGTCGTCGAGCACGTCGCGCAGGTCCAGGCAGGCATGGCCGCGACCGAGCTGGTGGCTGGCCAAGGCCGCGGCGAGCAACAGCAGGGGCGGGGCGTCGGGGGCTTCGCTGGCGAGCAGGCGGGCGAAAGCGGCGTCGAGCGCGCGCAGCCAGCCGCGCGCCACCCAGGCGTCGAGCAGCGCGAGCAGGTCGGCGGTGGCCGGTGGCAGGGGGGCGGCGGTCAGGATCATGGCAGTGGTTCGCCGCCGGCGCCTTGGTCGAGCCAGCGGTCTAGGGTGTCGATCAGCACCCGGGGCGGCCGGTCGAGGTGGGTGCCCTGGGCCGGGCCCTGGTCGCCGCGCAGGAACAGGTACACGGCGCCGCCGACGTGGCGGTCGTAGTCGTAGCCGGGCAAGCGGTGCCGCAGCAGGCGGTGCAGGGCGACCAGGTAGAGGGTGTATTGCAGGTCGTAGCGGGCGTCCAGCACCGCCTGGCGCAGGGCCTCGGTGGTGTAGGCGCTGCCGTGGGGGCCCAGCCAGTTGGACTTGTAATCGGCCACGTAGTAGCGGCCGCCGTGTTCGAACACCAGGTCGATGTAGCC
>JAUWAE010000300.1 GCA_030602185.1 Comamonadaceae bacterium | reverse complement strand
GGGGAACTGGCGCCATTTGGCTTCGGCCTTGGCCCGCATGGTCCGCAGGAACATGCGGGCATACACCCAGCGGTTGAACCCGGTGTCGATCGCGCGCCCGGCACTGGCCAGGTCGAGCGGGGACGACACCGCCGCCAGCGCCGCCACCACCGAACGGCCACTGTGCCCCGCCTCCTGCGCCCATCGCATCAAGGCATTGCCCCCAAGCGACACGCCCACCGCCAACATGGCGGCGAGCGGGTGGCGGGTGCGCAGGCGGCCCAGGATCCAGCCCACCTCTTCGTGATCGCCCGAGTGGTAGGCCCTTGGGGCGAGGTTGATCTCGCCTGAACACCCACGGAAATGTGGCACGACACAGCGCCACCCCCGTTGTGCGGCATGGTCGGCGAACGCCTGCGCATAATGGCTGCCCGACGACCCTTCCAGGCCATGGAACAGCACCAGCACCGGCGCATCATCGGCCGGGAGGCGCTCACTGACGTACTCGTCCACATCGACAAAATCACCATCGGGCGTGCTCCAGCGCTCGCGGCGCCATTGCGGCAACACACCCTGGTGCGTGCGGGCGAACAGCGCCGGCCAGATGGTCTGGGCGTTGCCACCGGGCAACCACCAGGGAGGCGTCCAGGCGGTGGCATCCATCAGTGCAGCGTCTTGGAAATGACAGGCTCGGCGGGCTGCGCCGCCGCCGGTGCAGGGCTGGCATGGTGCAACACCATGCGCCACCCCTGGGGGGTCTGCGCGTAGACGTTGGTGGCCCAGACCACGGCCTCGAGTCCACCGTCGTCGGTCGCCACGCGCACCGTTTCCACCACGCTGTGCACCGCCACCCCGGGCTGCTGGAGGCGGTGCACGACCTCGGCACGGATCGGCACTCCGCCCTGCGTGAACATGGCGGCGAACGCCTCGCGCACCGCCGCCAGCCCCACCAGGCGAGCGCCGCCGGGGTGCACACACACGGCGTCGTCTTCGTCCGTCCAGCAGCTCATCATGGCAGCGAGGTCACCCCGCTGCAACGCTTCATAAAAACGCTGCTCGACGTCGTCGGGGTGCGCGGCTGGGGGCAGGGTTCTGGGCATCCCCGTATTGTGCCCATGTCAAGAAAAAACCGCCTTGCAGGAAGGCGGTTTTTTCGGGGGGGGAGGAGACAGCGTATCAGCGCTTCTGGCGGAACTTGCGCAGCGCGGCGATCTGGGCCGCCATGACGGCCAGTTCGGACGTCGCCTTGGCCAGGTCCACGTCGCTCTTGGCGTTCTTGAGCGCTTCCTCGGCGGCCTTGCGGGCCTCGTTCGCCTTGGCCTCATCGAGGTCGTGGCCGCGGATGGCGGTGTCGCTCAACACCGTGACCATCTTGGGCTGCACTTCCAGGATGCCACCGGCCACGAACACGAACTCTTCTTCGCCGTCGGCCTTTTCGATACGCACGGCCCCGGCCTTGATCCGGGTGATCAGCGGCACGTGACCGGGCAGGATGCCCAGCTCGCCCACTTCACCGGGCAGCGCCACAAACTTGGCCTGACCGCTGAAGATCGACTCTTCTGCGCTCACCACCTCGACTTGCATCGTGCTCATCTTTACTCCTTGTTGAATCCGACTTAAAGCGGTCAGTCGGGTGCCTGGCCAGGCGCCCGACTACAAAGCTTTACGCCAGCTTCTTGGCCTTTTCGAAGGCTTCGTCGATGGTACCGACCATGTAGAACGCCTGCTCGGGCAGGTGGTCGCACTCGCCGGCGGTGATCATCTTGAAACCACGGATGGTTTCCGACAGCGGCACGTACTTGCCGGGCGAGCCGGTGAACACCTCGGCCACGTGGAACGGCTGCGACAAGAAGCGCTGGATTTTCCGGGCGCGGGCCACGGCCAGCTTGTCTTCGGGTGCCAGTTCGTCCATGCCCAGAATGGCGATGATGTCGCGCAGTTCCTTGTAGCGCTGCAGGGTGCCCTGCACGGCACGGGCCACGTTGTAGTGCTCTTCACCCACCACCAGCGGGTCCAGCTGGCGGGAGGTGGAGTCCAGCGGGTCCACGGCAGGGTAGATACCCAGGGCGGCGATGTCACG
>JAUWAE010000148.1 GCA_030602185.1 Comamonadaceae bacterium | reverse complement strand
AACGATGACTTCCTGCAGGCCATCGGTGTGCGCGCCGACGCCCACATTGCCCAGGCGTTGCAGGCCCCCCCGGCCACGCAGGTGGCCTTGCGGCGCGTCCAGCGCGGGCCCGATGGCGAGCGGCTGGAACACTTTCGCTTCCTGGACGGCCAAGGCGCCCTGCTGGCCGAGCGCAGAGGCCCTACCAGCTACCGCCCCACCGAACGGCCCTGGTACCAGGGTGCGCAGGCCAGCCGCGATGCGTTCCTGACCGAGCCCTACGTGTTTGCCTCCACCCAGCAGGGCGGCATTTCCATCGCGGCCGCCATGCCCGAGGGCCGCGCCGTGTTCGGCATCGACATCGACCTGCGCCGGCTGCCGGAGGCCCTCGCCGCACTGCCCTTGAGCCCCAACGCCTTCATCGCCATCCTCGACCAACAGCAGCGCGTGCTGGCGGCGGCCGGCCACGGCAGCGCGGCATCGGCGGTACCGCCCACGGCACTCCTGCCGCTGGAGCAGGCTACCGATCCCCGGTTGGCCGCACTGCCCCCGCTGCTCGCCGGGGCCGACGCCCAACCCACCGCGGTCGTGCCCCTGATGCAGGTGCCGCACGTGCTGTCCACGCGTCGGCTCGACATCGGTGGCGGCGCCGCCTTCCAGGTGGTCAGCTGGGCGCCGGTCAGCGATTTCAGCGCCCCGGTGGACCAGGCCCGGCGCGATGTGCTCATCGCATCTGCGGTCGTGCTGCTCTTGCTGGTGCCACTGGCCTTGCTGGGCACCCGCAGCGTGACGCGTGCTTTGTCCAGCATGGCGCAGGACTCCGACCGGCTGCGCCGGCTCGACTTTTCCGCCGAGCCCCACAAGGTGGACTCGTTCCTGTACGAGATCGACACCCTCAGCCAAGCGCAGACCGTCATGCACCAGTCGGTGAAAGAGCGGGCGGCGGCCCTCGAGGTCGCCCAGGCCAAGCTCGCCCGCCTGGTTCAAACCGGTATCCAGCTCGGCAGCCAGAAAAACCGCGAGGAACTGCTCAAGCAGGCCCTGTTTGGCGCGCGCGACATCGCCCATTGCCAGGCGGCCACGCTGTTCCTGAAAACCGAGCGCAACACGCTCGTCTTTGCCGTGCGCACCAGCGACGACCCGCTGCCCTCGCACGAACTGCCGTTGTACGACGAACAGGGCCACCCCATCCACCGCTACGTGGCCACGCACGTGGTGCTCAGCGGCGAGACGGTGGTCATCGACGACATCTACCAGGAAACCCGGTTCGACGTCAGCGGCACCAAGCGGTTCAGCGAGGAAACCGGCATGCGCGTGGTCTCCACGCTCAACGTGCCGATCAAGCCCCAGGACGACAAGGTCATCGGCCTGTTCCAGCTCATGAACGCGCTCGACCCCAAGACCGGCGCCGTGGTCCCGTTCGACCCGGAGGTGGTCAGCTTCGTCGAGGCCCTGGCCGCCCAGGCCGGGGTGGCGATCGAGAACCAGACCCTGATCGAAGCGCAGAAGGCGCTCATGGACTCGATGATCCAGATCATCGCCGGCGCCATCGACACCAAAAGCCCCTACACCGGTGGCCATTGCGAGCGCGTGCCGGAACTCGCCATCCTGCTGGCGGAAAAAGCCTGCGAGGTCAAGGAAGGCCCGCTGGCCGAGTTCGAGTTCCGCACCGAGGAGGAATGGCGCGAGTTCCGCATCGGGGCCTGGCTGCACGACTGCGGCAAGGTCACCACGCCGGAGTACGTGGTCGACAAGGCCACCAAGCTCGAGACCATCTTCAACCGCATCCACGAGGTCCGCACCCGCTTCGAGGTGCTGCTGCGCGACGCCGAGATCGAGCGGCTGCAAAGCATCCACGAGCGGGGCGAGGCGCGCGAGGTGGCCGATGCACGCTTCGCCGCCCGCCAGGCCCAGCTGATCGACGACTTTGCCTTCGTCGCCGAATGCAACCTGGGCGGTGAGTTCATGGCACCCGACCGCATCGAACGCATCCGGCAGATCGCCGGGCAGACCTGGCTGCGCCATTTTGACGACCGCCTGGGCCTGTCGCACGAGGAGCTCAAGCGCTACGAAGGTACCGCCCCTGCGCCACTGCCCACCGTCGAGCCGCTGCTGGCCGACAAGCCGCACCACCTGTTCCAGCGCCCGCCCAGCCAGGCGCTCGACCCCCGGCACGGCTTCAAGCTCAAGGTGCCCGAACACCTCTACAACCACGGCGAGGTCTACAACCTCTGCATCGGCCGCGGCACCCTCACCGAGGAAGAGCGCTTCAAGATCAACGAGCACATCATCCAGACCATCGTCATGCTGGAAAGCATGCCCCTGCCGCCCAACCTCAGGCGCGTGCCCGAATACGCCGGCACCCACCACGAGACCCTCATCGGCACCGGCTACCCGCGCAAGCTGGAGGCCAAAGACCTCTCGGTGCCCTCGCGCATCATGGCCATCGCCGACATCTTCGAGGCCCTCACCGCCAGCGACCGCCCCTACAAAAAGGCCAAGACGCTGTCCGAGTCGATCAAGATCCTGGCCATGTTCAAAAAAGACCGGCACATCGACCCCGACCTGTTCGAGCTGTTCCTGCGCTCGGGCGTCTACAAAACCTACGCCGAAAAGTACCTGCACCCCGACCAGATCGACGAGGTGGACATCGACGCCTACCTCGACACCCCGTCGACCGGAAGGTGACCCGAAAACGAAAAACTGGTAGCCTAACGGGCAACAAGACCCACAACACCCACGGAGTGACCTGCCATGCGACGCACGTTTCCGCTCACCGCGCTGAGCCTGAGCTTGATGTTGGTCGGCCTCGGTGCCGGGGCACAGCCCCTGCCGGCCCCGCTGGTGGAAGCCGCCAAAGTCGCGGTGCAGAACAGCCCCGATGTGCAAGAGCGATGGAAGGCCTTTTTAGCGACCCGGCACGCCGAAGATGCGACACGGGCGCGCTGGCTGCCCCAGGTGGACCTCAATGCGAGCGTGGGGCGCCAGGACCGCCGCACCCCTGGCGGTGACCTCGGCCGCTTCTCCATCGGGGGCTCCGAACTCAGCCTGACCCAGTTGCTGTTCGACGGCGGCGTGGCCTCCAGCGCCATCCGGGGCGCCGGCATCGAACGGCTGCTGACCTATTACGAGCTGAGCGAAGTCAGCGAATCGGTCGCCCTGGGCGTGACCCGCGCCTACCTCGACCTGCTGCGCTACCGCGAACTGGTCACCCTGGCCACCGAAAACTACGCCGAACACAAACGCACCAGCGACATGTTGCAGGAGCGCGCGCAGGCCGCCGTGGCGCGCCGCTCGGATCTGGACCAGGCCGTTGGTCGCCTGGCCCAGGCCGAAGCCGCGCTGCTGGACGAAACCACCAACCTGCGCAACGCCGCCGTGCGCTACCAGCGCCTGGTGGGCACCCTGCCCCCGGACCAGTTGCCCAGCTGGCCCGAAACCCAGAAGTTTGCCTCGCTGCCGGCATCGGCCCAGGACACGCTGGCCGCCGGCACCCAGACCAACCCGGCATTGCGGGCGGCCTGGCAGGCCGTGCGCGCCGCCGACGAAGCCGTTGCGGGCCGACGCGCCGCCTACATGCCGGTGGTCGAGGCACGCCTGTCCACCCGCACCGACCGCAACCTGAACGGCCTGCGTGGCGACACCGACCGCACCGTCGCCGAAGTGGTGCTGGCCCAAAACCTCTACCGCGGTGGTGCCGACGCCGCCCGCCAGACCCAGGCCAACGCCCTGGCCGCGCGCGCCCGCGCCCAGTTCGAACAAACCTGCCGGCAGGTCGGCGAAAACCTTTCGGTCGCCTTCAAGGACACCTACACCATCGACGAGCAGGTCCGCCTGCTCGACGACCGCCGGCTCGCCACCGACGTCACCCGCACCGCCTACCGGCAACAGTTCGACATCGGCCAACGCACCCTGCTGGACCTGCTGGACACCCAGACCGAATACTTCGAGAGCCAGCGCGCCTACACCCAGGCGCGCTACGACCAACTGGCCGCCGAAGCCCGCACGCTGGCCTCCATGGGCCGCCTGGTGGCCCACCTGAGCGCCGGTGCCAGCGACCGCCCCGGTCCGGCCGAGCTCGGCCTGGACGCGGCCGAGATGGACCCCTCGCGCGAATGCGCGGTGGCGGAGACCTTCATGGACTCGCTGGCCAACATCAAGGCCGGACTGCAACTGCCGGTGCGCGCCAAACCCGTCAGCACCTCGTACGTGGCGCTGCTGCCCAACCCCGACGGCACCGTGGGCCAGGTGGTGGTGACCGGCGCCCAGGGCCAGCAGACGCTGTCCGAAGCCCGCTCAGCAACCCAGCTGTCGGGCGGCAGTGCCCCCTACCGGGTGAGCGAGGCCGACATCCAGCGCGACTTTGGCGACGCCCTGCAGGCCCAGCCCGTGCTGCCACAACGGCACACCCTCTACTTTGACAAGGGCAGTACCCGCATCTCCACCCAGAGCCGGGCCGACTGGCAACAGGTGCTGGCCGACATCCGGGCCCGCAAGAGCGTGGACATCACGGTCAGCGGGCACGCCGACACGGTCAGTTCAGACCGCATCAACGACGCGCTGGCCCGCAAACGCGCCGAAACCGTGGCCCGCATGCTGCGCGACGCGGGCGTGAACCGCTCCGCCATCAGCGTGGAAAGCTTCGGCGCGCGCGAACTGCAGGTGCCCACGCCGCCGCAGACCAGCGAACTGCGCAACCGGCGCGTGGTCGTTACCGTGCGCTGACCGGCTCGTCCACCTTCACCACGAACTGCGTGCCGCGCACGCCGATCGTCCCGGTGGGGGTGGCGACAGAGACCGCGTCGGGCTTGAGCTTGGCGATCGAGCCCGAGACGTAATTGAGCGTGCCCTTGGCCAAACGGGTGCCAAGCTTGAGTTTGCCTTCGCGCGGGGCAAAGAGGTACTCATCCACCATCAGCGACGTTTCCGGCCCGACCGACATCACGGTTTCGTCCTTGAACGTCACGCCCAAGCTGCTCTTGGCCGCGGTGCGCAACTCGCTGCCCTGGTACACCGCCGTGCCCGCACCGGCCTTTTGCCGGTTGCCAGCGGTCGTCACATAGGCCTCGCCGGTCACGGTTTTGACAAAGCCGATGGGCACCTCAGTGGCCAGGGCCGCGCCCGACGCGAGGAAGGGAAGGATGAGCCAGGTTCTTGCAAGCATGCTTGTATCCTTGTGCAGGGGCGCGTCAACTGCGTGCTTTGCAGCACCCTCCACCGACGCAGTTTTGTCAGAATAACGGATTATCGGGCGCTAGGGAAGCGCCCAGGGCCTCCACCGGCGGGGGCGCTACCTGGGAGCGCAGAAGTCGAACACCTGGCCCGCCTCCAGCCAGACCAGGTCGTACGCGGCCTGCAAGCCCATCTGCGCCACCTCGGTGGCAATCAGGCCACTTTCCATCGGCTTGGTGTGGGTGACGCCGATGCGCAGGCCCGGGTGCCGGCTGCGGTCGAGCTGGCGAAGCTCGTCGGCCAGCAGGCTGGGCGACAGGTGCTGGCTGCGCAGCGCAAGGCCGAGCTCGCGCTCGCTGAAGGCGGTCTCGATCACCAGCATGGCCATGCGCAACTGGTTAACCCGCGCCCAGAACGCCGGGTTGCTGCAGGTGTCACCCGTGAAGACCCAGTGACCCGAGGGCGTGTCCACGGCGTAGCCCACGGCCGGTACGGTGTGGACCGCGGGCAGCACTTCCACCCGGTGGTTCGACACCTGCACCACATCGCCCACCTGCAGCGGCTCGAACACCAGGAACGGCTCCTGCGGACTGGGAATGGCAGAGAAATCCGGCCAGATGGTGCCGTTGAACACGTGCCGCTTCAGGGCGTCTATGGTTTCGGGCAGGGCGTGCGCCACGATCGGGCGGGTCAGGCCACCAGCCACGGTGTCGATCATCAGCGGCAAGGCCGCCACATGGTCCAGGTGGGAATGGGTCAGAAAGACATGCTCGATCTTGAGCATCTCGTCGACCGAGAGGTCACCCACCCCGGTGCCGGCATCGATGAGGATGTGCTCGTCGATCAGAAACGACGTGGTGCGGGCGTGTTGCGCGATGGCCCCCGAACACCCGAGAATCTTCACTTGCATGTCGGCCTTTC
>JAUWAE010000093.1 GCA_030602185.1 Comamonadaceae bacterium | reverse complement strand
CGGGACCGCTGGCAATGACTCAACTGGACAAGGAGCCTGTAGTGTAGTGGGCCCGCCCCACCGGGCCGTCAGGCCGCGGCTGGCTGCACCCAGCGGGTGTGGCGCACCAGCAGCGCCTGCAGCTCGGCCGGGCGCAGCGGTGTGTTGATGAACCCGCTCATGCCCGCCGCCAGGCAAGCCTGCTTGTCGGCGGTGTCGCCGTGAGCGGTCACGGCCACCACGGGCACAGGCGGGCACTGGCGGGTGGCCTCCCAGCTGCGGATCGCCCGCGTTGCCTGCAGCCCATCCATCACCGGCATCTGCAGGTCCATCAGCACCAGGTCGTAGTCGTGCGCCATCCGGCGCCCAAGGCAGGCCTGTCCGTCTGCGGCAATGTCCACCTCACAGCCAAGCCGCTGCAAGAGCTTGAGCAGGATCTGCTGGTTGGTGGGAATGTCCTCGGCCACCAGTACGCGGACCACCAACAGCCCCGGCCCCGAGGGAGCGGCTGGTGGACCGGCCACTGAAGCCGGCTGCGTGTCTGTGTCCGCCTGGGCGGGTGCCAATGTGCCGGTGAACCGGAGCGCGCAGCGGCCCCCGTCAGGGCGCCCGATGTCCTCCAGCTGGCCCGCCATCGATTCGGCCACAGCACGGGCCACCGCCAGCGTCAGCGCCGTGTCCACGGCCTGGGGCACCTTGCACGGCCCAGGGTTGTGCCAACGGATGTCCAACGCCACCAGGTAACGACCGGCCACCATGCCGAGCAGGCTCGCCTCCAGCCGCACCTGCGCCGACCGCCCCCCCGCCGCCCGGGCAAACTCCAGCAGCGCTTGCAAGGCCTGCCGCAGGCGAGGGGCATCCCCCACCACGCGTCGAGGCAAATCGTCGCCCAAAGACAACTCCACGGGCTGCGATGGGCACTCGCCGGACGCATGGGCGGAAGCCACCTCGCGGCACAGGCCTTGGAGATCGAAGGGCTCGTGGTCCAGCTCCAGCAAACCGGCCTCGAAACGCGCCAGTGTGATCACCCGATTGGCCGACTGCAGCAGCGTGTCGGCGGCGTGGGCGATCGCCTCCAAGTGCCGACGCTGCTCAGGCGACAGGGCGGCGTCTTCCAGTGCCCTGGCCATGCCCAGGATGGTGCCGACCGAGGTGCGGAGATCGTGCGCCATGTGCGTCAGGAACGCGGTTTTGGCCGCATGGGCTTCCTGCGCCGCACGCTGGCTGGCGGCAATTGACTGTTGCTCCAGCCGCCACCTTGCCAGGCTGCGGGCAAGCAGCAGGGTGCACACCAGCAGCAGAGCGGCCGCGAGCGGCGGTGCCCAATGGAACGACCCGACCAGTCCGTCCCGCCGTGCAGCTGCTGCATCTTTTCGCTGCGCCAAGGCAAACTTGAAATGCCCAGACTCCGACAGCGCCGGGCCCAGGGTGTAGTCCTGCCCAGGCTCCATCGGCAACCCCACCTGTGCCAGCTTGCGGCCGTCCAGATCCAGCAGGTGCGCCGAGACAGCCGCCGTCTCCAGCAAGCGCCTGTCGGGCGTCAGCAAGTAGGCCGGGTCCACCAGCGCGATGAGGCGGTGACCATCGCTCAGGGTGCTGGAAAAGCCGCGCGCCACCGGCACGCTCCAGGGCACGGCCGGCCCTGGCGAAGTCAAGGACGGGGGCTCGCGCAAATGGAAATCGAGGTAGGGCTGCGAGACGCCGACCTGCAGCCCAGACTCCAACGATGGCACGAGCCCCATCTGGTAGGTGTCCACCACCAACCCCTCGTTGTAAGGGTGCGAGCTGACCACGATGCGCTGCTGCTCGTCGAGCAGCGCCAGCGACAGCAGGTGAGGCGCTGACGCGATCACATCCCTGAAATGGCGGCCGGCAGCGACCTGCATCGCCTCGGGCGTCATGACGGGGTTGGGCAACGCCGAGCGGCCGGGTCCGAGCAGGCGTTCGGCCACGACCACCTCCAGCACGGCGAGCTCGCGATCAAGCATTTGCGCTGAGCCGGACAGGCGCGCGTCCAAAACCCCCAGGATGGAGGTGAGGCGGTGTCGCTCCTCGGCCTCGAAGGCCCGCTGTTCCCGCACGGCCAGCTGCACACCGAAGAGCAGCAACGTCACCGACGCGATCAGCCCCCCGACCAAAACGAGGGCGGGCCAAGGCGGCGTGTTGCGAAAGTCGATCGGCTTCAAAACACCCCCTGAATCACATTTATATTTTTTAATTCATTGCATTCTATATCAATTAAATTATCAATAACAGCGGACGTCAGCCGTTGGAATGGCCGCAACCCTGGGCGGTTAACATTGCCGCATGAACCCCCTGTTGAGCCGCCTGCAACCCTACCCTTTCGAGCGCCTGCGCCAATTGTTTGCGGGCGTCACGCCCAATCCGTCCTTCCATCCCATCAGCCTGGGCATCGGTGAGCCCCGGCACCCCACACCCCAGTTCCTGAAGGACCGGTTGTGCGAAGCGGTGCAGTCGCCCGACGGCGGGCTGGCCAACTACCCGGCCACCGGTGGCACGCCCGAGCTGAAAACCGCCTGCGCCACATGGCTGCAACGGCGCTACGGCCTGGCACTGGACCCGGCCACACAGATCCTGCCAGTCAATGGCTCGCGCGAGGCCTTGTTCGCCCTGGCCCAGGTGGTGGTGAACCCGCGCGCCTTCGCCGCTGGCGAGGAACCGGTGGTGGTTTGCCCCAACCCGTTCTATCAGATTTACGAAGGCGCGGCCTACCTGGCAGGCGCGCAGCCCTGGTTTGCCCCCAGCGACCCGGCACGCAACTTTGCCGTTGACTGGGCAAGCGTGCCCGACGAGGTCTGGCGCCGCACCCAGCTGCTCTACACCTGCTCACCCGGCAACCCTACCGGCGCGGTGATGCCGCTGCAGGAATGGGAAATGCTGTTCGAACTGAGCGACCGCCACGGCTTCGTGATCGCCAGCGACGAGTGCTACAGCGAAATCTACTTCCGCGACGAGCCACCGCTGGGCGGGCTGGAAGCCGCCGCACGCCTGGGCCGGCATGACTTCCGCAACCTCATCGCGCTCACCAGCCTGTCCAAGCGCAGCAACGTGCCAGGGCTGCGCAGCGGCTTCGTGGCCGGCGACGCCAACCTCATCAAGCCTTTCCTGCTCTACCGCACCTACCACGGCAGCGCCATGAGCACCACCGTGCAGGCCGCCAGCGCCGCCGCCTGGCTCGACGAGGCGCACGTGGTCGACAACCGGGCACAGTACCGCGCCAAGTTCGCCGAAGTCACGCCCATCCTGGCCGAGGTCATGGACGTGGCCCTGCCCGACGCCGGCTTCTACCTCTGGGCCAAGGTGCCCGAGCGTTTTGGTGGCCAAGACCACGCGGGCTCCCCGATGCGGGACACTGTCTTCGCGCGCGAGCTGCTGGCCCAATACAATGTCACCGTTCTGCCCGGCAGCTACCTGGCCCGCGAGGCGCAGGGACACAACCCGGGCGCCAACCGGGTGCGCATGGCGCTGGTGGCCGAGACCGCCGAATGCGCCGAGGCCGCGCGCCGCATTGCCCGGTTCATCCAAGCCAGTTAACTTCACTCACCCACCATGACCCAACAACTGCAACAGATCATCGACAACGCCTGGGACAACCGCGCACAACTCTCGCCGTCCACCGCCCCGCAGGAAGTGCAGGACGCGGTGGAAGAAGTGATCAGCCAGCTCAACGTGGGCAAGCTGCGCGTGGCCACCCGCGAAGGTGTGGGCCAGTGGACGGTGCACCAGTGGATCAAGAAGGCGGTGCTGTTGAGCTTCCGCCTGAAGGACAACGAGATCATGCAGGCCGGTGACCTGGCCTTCTACGACAAGGTGCAGACCAAGTTTGCCCACCTGAGCCCGCAGGAAATGGCCGCCACCGGCGTGCGCGTGGTGCCACCGGCCGTGGCCCGCCGCGGCAGCTACATCGCCAAAGGCGCCATCCTCATGCCCAGCTACGTGAACATTGGCGCCTACGTGGACGAAGGCACCATGGTGGACACTTGGGCCACCGTGGGCTCCTGCGGCCAGATTGGTAAGAACGTGCACCTCAGTGGTGGCGTGGGCAT
The DNA here is from genome assembly GCA_030602185.1 of Comamonadaceae bacterium. Taxonomy (GTDB): domain Bacteria; phylum Pseudomonadota; class Gammaproteobacteria; order Burkholderiales; family Burkholderiaceae_C; genus JAUWAE01. Next base: position 5,394 of record JAUWAE010000093.1, on the reverse strand, counting down.
TGGCGGCGTGCTCGAGCCACTGCAGGCCAACCCCACCATCATCGAAGACAACTGCTTCATCGGCGCACGCTCTGAAGTGGTCGAAGGCGTGATCGTGGAAGAAAACTCGGTGCTGGGCATGGGCGTGTACCTGGGCCAGAGCACCCCCATCTTCAACCGCGAGACGGGCGAAATCACCTACGGCCGCGTGCCCTCGGGCTCGGTGGTGGTAAGCGGCAACCTGCCAAAAACAACGGCCGATGGCAAGCCGTACAGCATGTACGCGGCCATCATCGTCAAGCGGGTGGACGCGCAGACGCGCTCCAAGACCAGCATCAACGACCTGCTGCGCGACTGATCCGCGGCGGCAGCAGGGCGCCAGCACTGTGGGAGACTGACATGGGCATGATGGAAAAAGTCCTGCGCCTGATGGGCGAAAGGAAGGCCTCTGACGTGTACATGTCGGCCAATTCGCCGATCCAGATCAAGATCAACGGCGTCTGTTCGCCGCTGAACGCTCAGCCCTTGCCGGTCGACGGGCCGCTGCAGCTACTGACCGAGATCATCAGCGAAGCCCACCTGCAGGAGTTCCACGCCACCCGGGAGCTCAACATCGCCGTGCCGCTGGCCGGCGTGGGGCGCTTCCGCGTCAGCGCCATGAAGCAGCGCGGCAGCTGCGCGGTGGTGATCCGCTACATCAGCAGCGACATCCCCACCATCGAGTCGTTGAACATCCCGCCGGTGCTGTCGTCCATGATCCTGGCCAAGCGCGGCCTGATGCTGGTGGTGGGCGCCACAGGTTCGGGCAAGAGCACGACGCTGGCCGCCCTGCTCGACCACCGCAACGAAAACACCACCGGCCACATCCTCACCATCGAGGACCCGGTGGAGTACCTGTTCCGCAACAAGAAAAGCATCGTCAACCAGCGCGAGGTGGGCACCGACACCGAGTCGCTGCACACCGCGCTGAAGAACGCGCTGCGCCAGGCGCCCGACGTGATCCTGATCGGCGAGATCCGCGACCGCGAAACCATGTCGCAAGCGATCGCCTATTCGCAGTCGGGCCACCTGGTGCTGGCCACCATGCACGCCAACAACAGCTACCAGGCGCTCAACCGCATCCTCAACTTCTACCCGGTCGAAGTGCGGCCGTCCATGCTCAACGACCTCGCCTCGGCACTCAAGGCCATCGTCTCGCAGCGCCTGTTGCGCACCGTCGATGGCGGCCGGGTGCCGGCGGTGGAGGTCATGGTCAACACCCGCCTGATCAGCGAGCTGATCGAAAAAGGCGATTTCTTTGGTGTGCGCGAGGCGCTTGAAAAGTCCATGGCCGAAGAGTCGCAGACCTTCGAGGCCGACCTCGCCCGCCTGGTGCTCACTGGCAAGGTGGACCGCAAGGAAGCCCTGGCGTATGCCGACTCGCCCACCAACCTGATGTGGCGGCTGCAAAACGAAACCGGTCTGCAAAGCCGCGGCGTGGCCGAGCCGGCACCGGCGGACGCCCCATCGGCCAACCCTGGCCCCTCGTTTTCCGACTTCACCATCGACGTCCGCCCCTGAGCGGACGCGCCCACACCGCCATGAACGCCACCTTGCGCCTGACCGAGGCGCTGATCGCCCGACCCTCGGTCACCCCCGACGACGCCGGCTGCCAGGCCCTGATCGCCGAACGGCTGAGAGCCTTGGGGTTTGCCTGCGAAACGCTGGAGAGCGGCCCGCCTGACTTTCGCGTGACCAACCTCTGGGCCAAACGCACCGTGGCCCCCGAAGCCCCCACCCTGGTGTTTGCGGGCCACACCGACGTGGTGCCCACCGGCCCGCTGGACGCCTGGAACAGCGACCCGTTCACGCCCACCCACCGCGACGGCAAGCTGTATGGTCGCGGCGCCAGCGACATGAAAACCTCGCTCGCCGCCATGGTGGTGGCCTGCGAGGAGTTCATTGCCAACCACCCGCAGGCGCCATTGAACATCGCCTTCCTGCTGACCAGTGACGAAGAGGGCCCGGCCAACGACGGCACGGTGGTGGTCTGCCGCGAGCTGCAGCGGCGCGGCGAGCGGCTGGACTACTGCATCGTGGGCGAACCGACCTCGGTGGAACGCACTGGCGACATGATCAAGAACGGCCGCCGCGGCACCATGAGCGGCAAACTCACCGTCAAGGGTGTGCAAGGCCACATCGCCTACCCCCACCTGGCGCGCAACCCCATCCATGTGCTGGCGCCGGCGCTGGCGGAACTGGTGGCCACCCGCTGGGACGATGGCAACGACCACTTCCCACCCACCACCTGGCAGGTCAGCAACATCCACGGCGGTACCGGAGCCAGCAACGTCATCCCTGGCACCGTGGTGGTGGACTTCAATTTCCGCTTCAGCACCGAGAGCACCGCCGAAGGGCTGCAGCAGCGCGTGACGGACATACTGGCCCGCCACGGCCTGAAAACCGGTGCGGACTACGACCTGGCCTGGACCGTGGGTGGCCTGCCCTTCCTCACGCGCCCTGGTACGCTGGTGGACGCGGTGCGCAACGCCATCCGCACCGAAACAGGCATTGAGACCGAACTGTCCACCACCGGTGGCACCAGCGACGGCCGCTTCATCGCGCAGGTGTGCCCGCAAGTGATCGAACTCGGCCCGCCCAACGCGACCATACACAAGGTCGATGAGCACGTGGTGGTGGCCGACATCGAGCCGCTGAAAAACATCTACTGCCGCGTGCTCACGAACCTGGCGTCTGCCGGCGTGCGTTGAGCACCCTATGCCTGCAGGCCGCAGTGGTGGGCGGCCCGCAATGGCATTTCAGGCATCTACGGCGCGGGCGTCGTCAGTAGAAACCCTGAACCATCTGTCTCCATAGCCGGTTGCTGTGTGGTTGAGTGAGGACTATTATCGTTTCGGCCTCACGGCTTGTTTGATACATCGACCAAAACACCTTGGAGACATGATGAGCAAACCCACACCCGTTTCAGTTCGCCCCCTCGGCGGTCACCTGGCCGGCACGCCGGCCACCGCAGCGGCGCCAAGCCCGCGATCCCGAAGGTCCTTCAAACGTCTGAACACAGTGGTGGGCTGCCTCATGCTCGGTGGTGCGGGCGTGCTCATGAGCACATCAGCCCTTGCCCAGGCCCCCACGCTGGCGGCCACCACCGTACTGTCCAAGCTCGAGAACCCATGGGACATGGCCTTCCTGGCAGATGGCACCATGTTCTTCACGGAGAAATGCAAAGGTTTGTCGGTGCGTCAGGCTTCGGGCAATGTCGTGCGCCTGCTCGGGATGAAAGACGCGCAGGGCTACGCCTCCAGCGCCGGCGACCTCTTCTGTGACGGTCAGGCTGGCATGAACGGCGTGGCGGTGGACCCGAACTTCGCCACCAACCGCTACATCTACGTCTACTCCACCTCCAGCATGTCGTCACCGGCCACCAACCGCGTGATCCGTTTGGTGGTGAGCGCCGACGGTACCCGGGTGTCGGACCGCAAGGACATCGTCACGGACATCCCCTACAAGACCGCGGCCAGCGACCATCCTTTCGGGGGATCGGGCGCACACAACGGCGGGCGCATCCGCTTCAACCCTGGGGACGGATTCCTCTATGTCACCACGGGAGACACCCACAACGGGGAAGTGCCGCAAAGCCCCACGCGGCTGGGTGGCAAGGTGCTGCGAATCGACCGCGAAGGGGCCGCTGCCCCGGGCAACAACGCCCCCCAGGGTTTCGATCCGCGCATCTACACCTACGGCCACCGCAACCCGCAGGGCATTGCCTTCCGCCCGGGCACCAACCGGCCGTACACCGCCGAAAACGGCCCTTGGCACACGGACGAGGTCACGGCGCTGATGCCTGGCGGCAACGGCGGCTGGGACCCGCGGCCCAACCGCGCCGGTCGAGGTGACTGCCCCGACCGCTACTGCGGCTACAGCCCCAACCAGATGGGCGCCATGGACCCGAAGGACCGCTCCGCTTTCATGCCCATGACCGACATGAAGAGCTTCCCCAACGCGATGAAGCCGGCCTGGACCAACGAGGGCCTGTCGCAGGGCATGTCCTCTGGCACCTTCCTCAGCGGCCCGCAATGGAAGGACTGGAACGGCAAGATGGTCGTGTCCTACATGGGCATCGGCATCCACGGCACGCCGGTGGGTAACCGCCTCGACATCCTGGACATCAGCGCCGATGGTCTCTCCGCGAAACGGACCATCGTCTCGCTGCCCATGCCGGCAGGCCGCTTCCGCTCGGTAGTACAAGGCTCGGACGGCAACCTCTACGTGGCGACCGACGAGGGTGAAATCTACAAGATGACACCGAAGTGATGGCTAAGGGTCGCACCGCCCTCGCCGGTGGTGCGACCTTGTGTGCTTCAAACTCAAACCCAAGGAATCTGCTCATGCGCATTGCCATCGTTGCCGGTGTGGCAGCCGGCCTGTGGTTGGCAGCCACTTCGGCCCAGGCCGACGCCGACCTGTTCAGAAAGTCCAATTGCCTGGCTTGCCACGCTGTGGACCAGAAACGGTTGGGGCCTTCGCTGAAGGAGATCGCCACCAAATACGCGGGGGATGCCAGTGCTCCCGACATGCTGGCAAAAAAGATCCGCGAAGGTGGATCCGGCAACTGGGGACAGTTGCCCATGCCGCCCCAGCCCCAGGTCTCTGAGGCGGACGCGAAAGCGTTGGTGAGCTACATACTCTCGCTCAAATGACGCGCACGGTGCTGCGCCGGCAGATGGCGCAGCACCACTTTGGCAAAATCGCGGCTTGGCAACCACCGTTTGCCCCCAGAAAGCCCGAATGACCCTGCACGAATTGCTGAGCCTGGCTACCGCCCGACTGGCCGCTCAACCCCTGGCCTACGGCCACGGCACCACCAACCCCCACGACGAAGCCACCTGGTTGACCCTCTGGCAGCTGGGCCTGCCGCTGGACAGCGAACTGACCGAACTGGCCGAGCGCCCGGTATCGAGTGACGAAGCCGCCGCCGTGCTGGCCCTGATCGAGCGCCGCATCGCCACCCGCCAGCCCGCCGCCTACCTCACGCACGAAGCCTGGCTGCAGGGCGTGCCGTTTTACGTGGACGAACGCGTCATCATCCCGCGCAGCTTCATTGCCGAACTCATCGCCAACGCCGAAGGGGCCGAGAGCATCGACCCCTGGCTGGGCGAACACACCCGCCGCGTGCTGGACCTGTGCACTGGCAACGGCAGCCTGGCTGTGCTGGCCGCGCTGGCCTGGCCCGACGTGGCGGTGGACGCTGCCGACATTTCCCCCGATGCCCTGGCCGTGGCCCGCATCAACGTGGACAAGCACGGCCTGCAGGAACGCGTTCGCCTGATCGAGTCCGACGGCTGGGCAAACTTGCCGGACCGGTACGATTTGATTCTGTGCAACCCGCCCTACGTGAGCCGCGCAGGCATGGACGCG
>JAUWAE010000283.1 GCA_030602185.1 Comamonadaceae bacterium | reverse complement strand
GAAACGACGGCCGCTGCCTTTGGTGCCCAGGGCGTGGTGCGCCGTGACCCGTTCGCGATGCTGCCGTTTGCCGGCTACAACATGAGCGACTACTTCCAGCACTGGCTCGACATGGAGCACAAGCTGGAGGAAAGCGGGCACACCCTGCCCAGGATCTTCTGCGTCAACTGGTTCCGCAAGGGCGCCGATGGCAAGTTCGTCTGGCCGGGTTACGGCGAGAACATGCGCGTGCTCAAGTGGATGATCGACCGCCTGGAAGGCCAGGCCCAGGGCGAAGACCACGCCTTCGGCATCAGCCCCACCTACGACGAGATCAACTGGGCCGGTCTGGACTTCAGCCGCGAGCAGTTCGAGTCGGTCACCGACATGAACCCCGAGCACTGGAAAGCCGAACTCGCCCTGCACGACGAACTGTTCGAGAAGCTGGCCTACCACCTGCCGCAGGAGCTGGTGGCCACCAAAGAAAAGATGGCCCAGCGCATCCTGGGCTGATGCCTGGCGGCGGGGCAAGCCCCGCTGGCCTGTGACCCGTTCAACGCCCGCCCCGGGGACCCGGTGGCGGGCGTTGGCATTTCAGGGGCGGGGCGGTGGGCTGGAGGGGGTGGGTGACGACGTCCGGCGCGTCGATCCCCAGCGCAGGCGCATGCGCTGGAAGGTGCCGGCCAGCGCCAGGCAGCCGGCGAACACCACCGCCCAGAGCGCGATCCAGACCGCCAGCAGGTGCTCGTCGGCCCAGGTGACCATCAGGCGGTCCACCCCGGCGGCCAGGGCGGCCACCGCCGAGGCGAGCAACACCGCCGCCAATGGCCTGCCGTGACGCCCCTGGCCCACGGGGCGCGGCGCGGCATCCAGCGCCGGTCCGGTGGCCGGGGCGGGGCTGGCTGTGGCAGGGCGGCGTGGGGGCGGATTCATGGTGAAAATGCTGCGACGCAACAACAGGGCCCAATGGTAGGCAAAACCGGGTGGGCGTGCCAATTGCGGTTGGTGATGAGATCCATTTGCCGGGGTGATGGTTGCACACCGCCAGGCAAGCAGGGTCTTACTACGCAAGTGACCCAAGCTCTGTAACAAGGGCTTGAGGTCTTTTTTGACACCAAAAAGCGGGGTTTTGGGGGCTACACGGGTGTATGTTGAACACCATGAGCCCCAAGAAAAGCATGAAGCCCACCCCGTCAGCCCTGAAGTGGCTGGCGGAAAAACGAGCCCGGGTGGCTTTCGACCTGCAGTTCAACCTCACGCTCTTGAATGAGCTGCAAACAAAGGTCGGCACCTTGCAGGAAGACTTGGCGGCCATTGACCGCTCCATCGCGCTGTACGACGAGCGGATTGACCCCGCCACCATCGAGCCCGTCAACGGCTGGCGCGGCACCTACGGCAAACGTGGCGCCCTACGGGAAGCCATCATGGAATTCCTTGCCAACAATGGACCGAACTGGGCATCAACAAACGCCATTGAGACCCACGTGCGGGTCAAGTTCGGGATTACGTTTGAGACCCCAGTTGTACGTAAGCACTGGTACAACGGCAGCTTTCGCGGGTCGCTGAAAGCCCTTGCGGCTGCCGGAAAAGTCGAACGCCTAGCCGACCACGACGCACGTCCCCATGAAGTCGGGCACTGGCGAATCAAGCAGGAAGCCCACAGTCTGGCAGACCTTGCCGGGCCCCAATCCACACCACATTTGGAAAGCGCAGCTGGCGAATAGCGCAGCACCAGGGCTGCCTCGGCCTCCGACCCCTACCTCAAAATAAAGAAAAGGCATCAGGACCGCAATCCTGATGCCTTTTATAATGGCTTCGGGTGTTGCGGCAACGTGACGCCTCGCCCGCATCACATTGCCAGCTCATCCCCACGAAGGGGAGAAGCCGCACGATAGGCGGGCCTGACAATGCGCAAAAACAATAAGCGTCAGGACCACACCCGGTTGGTCAACATCATCAAGTGGGTCGTGAGACTCGCTTGGTTGCTGTACAGCGGTGACGTGCTGTAACTTGACCTAGTCACCTTAGCCCCCGAGTTCCAGCTTGGTGGCTTCTTTCTCTGTATAGCGACCGACCTACTTTTTCAAGGCACCCCTACCTCGGCAGCCTGACTGAACCTCTGCCCCAACCCACTGCGCCTTTGGAAGGCCCGCTAGCGGGGTAGGCCTGGGTGCCCGTGGCCAGCACCTCATAGTCTCGGTGGCGGCCGTGGGTATAGCCCCGCCAGTAGTGCGACTCCCCGACATTCAGCGCGTAATACAAGGCCATGTCTGCTTGGGCACCGGGTGCTTTACGCCGGTGGTCGTCCCTGAACGCGG
>JAUWAE010000191.1 GCA_030602185.1 Comamonadaceae bacterium | reverse complement strand
ACGCTCGTGGCCATGGCCTACAAGTACAAGATCGGCCAGCCTTACATGTACCCGCAGAACCACCTGTCGTACGCCGGCAACTTCCTGCGCATGATGTTCGGCACGCCCTGCGAAGAGTACAAGGTCAACCCGGTGCTGGAGCGTGCGCTCGACCGCATCTTCATCCTGCACGCCGACCACGAGCAGAATGCCTCCACCTCCACCGTGCGCCTGTGCGGCTCGTCCGGCACCAACCCGTTCGCGGCCATCGCGGCCGGCGTGGCCTGCCTGTGGGGCCCGGCCCACGGCGGTGCCAACGAAGCCTGCCTGAACATGCTCGAAGAGATCCAGGCCAACGGCGGCGTGGCCAAGGTGGGCGAGTTCATGGAGAAGGTCAAGGACAAGAACTCCGGCGTCAAGCTGATGGGCTTCGGTCACCGCGTGTACAAGAACTACGACCCGCGCGCCAAGCTGATGCAGGAAACCTGCAACGAGGTGCTGACCGAGCTGGGCCTGGAAAACGACCCGCTGTTCAAGCTGGCCAAGGAACTGGAAAAGATCGCCCTGGAAGACGACTACTTCGTGCAGCGCAAGCTCTACCCGAACGTAGACTTCTACTCCGGCATCGTGCAGCGCGCCATCGGCATCCCGGTGAACCTGTTCACCGGCATCTTCGCGCTGGCCCGCACCGTCGGCTGGATCGCCCAGCTCAACGAAATGATCAGCGACCCCGAGTACAAGATCGGCCGTCCGCGCCAGCTGTTCACCGGCTCCGTCCGCCGCGACGTTCCGCCGCTGGCCCAGCGCTGACCCCACCACCCAGCCGCTCGGTGTCCCCGCAGCGACTGGCGAGCAGGCCCGCCACGGCGGGCCTTCTTTTTGGCGTTGTCCTAAAATCAACGGACTGGCCGCCTGGGGCGGCCCACAGACTGGAACCCGCAGCATGGGACGCACCCTTTACGACAAGATCTGGGACGAGCACGTCGTCCACACCGAAGAAGACGGCACCGCGGTGCTGTACATCGACCGCCACCTGGTGCACGAAGTCACCAGCCCACAGGCGTTTGAAGGCCTGCGCGAGGCCGGCCGCAAGCTCTGGCGCGTCAGCTCGGTGGTGGCCACGGCCGACCACAACACCCCCACCACCGGCTGGGAGCTGGGCTACGACGGCATTGCCGACCCGATCAGCAAGGAACAGATCACCACGCTCGACGCCAACATCGCCGAGTTCGGGGCGGCTGCCTTCTTTCCCTTCATGAGCCAGCGTCAGGGCATCGTCCACGTGATTGGCCCAGAAAACGGCGCCACCCTGCCGGGCATGACCGTGGTCTGCGGTGACAGCCACACCTCCACGCACGGCGCCTTCGGCGCGCTCGCCCACGGCATTGGCACCTCCGAGGTGGAGCACGTCATGGCCACCCAGACCCTGCTGGCCAAAAAGGCCAAGAACATGCTGGTCAAGGTGGAAGGCCAGTTGCCCAGGGGCTGTGGCGCGAAGGACATCGTGCTGGCCATCATCGGCAAGATCGGGACCGCCGGCGGCACCGGCTACACCATCGAGTTCGGCGGCAGCGCCATCCGGGCGCTGAGCATGGAAGGCCGCATGACGGTGTGCAACATGGCGATCGAGGCCGGTGCGCGCGCCGGCCTGGTGGCCGTGGACGACAAGACCATTGAGTACGTGAAAGGTCGCCCCATGGCCCCCACCGGCGTGGAATGGGACCAGGCCGTGACCTACTGGAAGACGCTTCATTCGGACGCCGACGCGGTGTTCGATACCGTGGTGGAACTCGATGCGGCCCAGATCCTGCCGCAGGTCACCTGGGGCACCTCCCCCGAAATGGTGCTGCCCGTGACCGCCGTGGTGCCCGACCCCGACAAGGAAAAAGACCCCAACAAGCGCAACGCCATGGAGCGCGCCCTGACCTACATGGCGCTGCAACCGGGTAAACCGCTGGCCGACATTCACGTGGACAAGGTCTTCATCGGCTCCTGCACCAACAGCCGCATCGAGGACATGCGCGAAGCCGCTGCCGTGGTCAAGAAGCTGGGCCAGAAGGTGGCCAAGACCGTCAAGCTCGCCATGGTGGTGCCGGGCTCCGGCCTGGTGAAGGCGCAGGCCGAGCGCGAGGGGCTGCACGAAATCTTCAAGGCCGCCGGCTTCGAGTGGCGCGAACCGGGCTGCTCCATGTGCCTGGCCATGAACGCCGACCGGCTGGAGCCGGGCGAGCGTTGCGCGTCCACCAGCAACCGCAATTTCGAGGGCCGTCAGGGCGCTGGCGGGCGCACCCACCTGGTCAGCCCCGCCATGGCCGCCGCCGCGGCGATCCACGGCCATTTTGTCGACGTCCGTCAGTTCGCCTGACCCACCCAGAAAGGAAACCTGCCATGAAAAAGACGTTTGCACTGCTGATCACCGTCCTGGGCCTGGTGGCCCTCGCCGGGTGCAACACCGTGGCCGGCATCGGCAAGGATGTCGAAAAAGGCGGCCAGGTCATCCAAGACGCCGTGAAGAAGTAAGCATGCAGAAGTTCACCGTGCACCAGGGCCTGGTGGCCCCCATGGACCGCGAGAACGTCGACACCGACGCGATCATCCCCAAGCAGTTCCTCAAGTCCATCCGCAAGACGGGGTTTGGTCCCAACCTGTTCGACGAATGGCGCTACCTCGACCAGCCGGGCCAACCCGGCGTGCCCGAGAGCCAGCGCAAGCCCAACCCGGACTTCGTGCTGAACCAGCCGCGCTACCAGGGCGCTTCGGTGCTGCTGGCGCGCAAGAACTTCGGCTGTGGTTCCAGCCGCGAGCACGCACCGTGGGCCATCGAGCAGTACGGCTTTCGCGCACTGATCGCCCCCAGCTTCGCCGACATCTTCTTCAACAACTGCTTCAAGAACGGCCTGCTGCCCATCGTGCTGCCCGAAGCCACGGTAAGCCAGCTGTTTGACGAGGTGCATGCCTTCCCGGGCTACCAGCTCACCATCGACCTCGAGCGCCAGGTGATCGTGAAGCCGCAAGGCGAGGAAATCGCCTTCGAGGTGCAACCGTTCCGCAAGTACTGCCTGCTCAACGGGCTGGACGACATCGGCCTCACGCTGCGCCACAAGGACAAGATCCAGGCCTACGAGGCCGCGCGCCTGGCCACCAAACCCTGGCTGGCCCGCACCTTCGTCGGCTGACACGCCCACTTTCCTCCGCCCGCGGCCCCTTCGGGGGCTGCCACCATGTCCCCTCATTGGCGTCCGTGGCGCCCACCCCAGATGAAGATCGCAGTTCTCCCCGGTGACGGCATCGGCACCGAAATCGTCAAAGAAGCCGTCAAGGTCCTTCACGCACTCGACCTCCCGTTCGAGATGGAGCAGGCGCTGGTCGGTGGTGCGGCGTACGACGCCCATGGCCACCCCCTGCCCGAGTCCACCCTGAAGCTGGCCATGGACGCCGATGCCGTGCTGTTCGGTGCGGTGGGCGACTGGAAGTACGACACGCTGGACCGCCCGCTGCGCCCGGAACAGGCCATCCTGGGCCTGCGCAAGCACATGGGGCTGTTCGCCAACTTCCGCCCCGCCATCTGCTACGAACAACTGGTGGGCGCGTCCAGCCTCAAGCCCGAACTGATCGCGGGCCTGGACATCCTCATCATCCGCGAGCTGACCGGTGACATCTACTTCGGCCAGCCGCGTGGCCGCCGCACCGCGGTAGATGGTCACTTCCCCGGCGCCGAAGAAGCGTTCGACACCATGCGCTACTCCAAGCCGGAGATCGAGCGCATCGCCCACGTCGCCTTCCAGGCCGCGCGCAAGCGCAACAAGAAGGTGACCAGCGTGGACAAGGCCAACGTGCTGGAAACCTTCCAGTTCTGGAAGGACGTGGTCACCGAGGTGCACAAGCAATACCCCGACGTGGAACTGCAGCACATGTACGTGGACAACGCGGCCATGCAGCTCGTGAAAGCGCCCAAGGCGTTTGACGTGCTGGTGACCGGCAACATGTTCGGCGACATCCTGTCGGACGAGGCCTCGATGCTGACCGGCTCCATCGGCATGCTGCCGTCGGCCAGCCTGAACAGCAAGGGCCAGGGTCTGTACGAGCCCAGCCACGGCAGCGCGCCCGACATCGCCGGCAAGGGCGTGGCCAACCCGCTGGCCACGATCCTGAGCGCGGCCATGATGCTGCGGTTCAGCCTGAACCAGCCCGAAGCGGCCGACCGCATCGAAGCGGCCGTGCAGAAAGTGCTGGCCCAGGGCCTCCGGACCCCTGACATCTACAGCGAAGGCACCACCAAGGTGGGCACCGCGCAGATGGGTGATGCGGTGGTGCAAGCGTTGGCTTGAACCCGACTGCGGGCTTGGTCAGCATGGCGCAAGCCCGCATGCATTACAATGTTTTTTATGTTTGCCGCCCGCCCGTTCGCCCTGAACACCGCTACTGCCGCCCAGGCAGGCGTGGCCGTGCGCGCAATCACCACCAAAACCACGACCATTATTAAGAGCTGATCCAGCTCCGGTATCGTCGTGCGCCCTCCCTGGCCTTGACGAGCCGGGGCAAACAGGTCTGGTCTGGGCCGTTTTTGTTTCACTTGAAAGGGCGTTTGAAATGAGCAAGTTGGTAGGTCTGGTCGGCTGGCGCGGCATGGTCGGCTCGGTATTGATGGATCGCATGGTCGCCGAAGGCGATTTCGAGCACATCGAGCCCGTTTTCTTTTCCACTTCCAACACCGGCGGCGC
>JAUWAE010000223.1 GCA_030602185.1 Comamonadaceae bacterium | reverse complement strand
CGCGCCAATGCTCACGCCGCGCGCCAGGGCCAGACGCACGGTGTCTCGCATGATGGCCGGGTCGCCCGCGTGGAAGCCGCAGGCGACGTTGGCGCTGTTCACGACCTCCAGCAGGGACTCATCGTTGCCCATGCGCCAGGCGCCGAAGCTCTCGCCAAAGTCGGCGTTCAGGTTTATCAGGGTCATCGTGATGCTCCGTTCAGGGTTCAGCGCGCAGCATGCCGCTGACGAGGTTGCTGCCGTACAGCGCGGCTTCGTCGACGAAGCCCGGCGGTACGAAGGTTTCGCGGGTGGCCAGCCAGCGGGTCCAGTCGGTGCGTTGATTTTCCAGCGCCTGGCGGGCCTGCGCACCGCTGACGGCCTTAAAGCGCAGCCGCGCGCCGGGCTTTAAGTGTGCCAAGCGGGGCAGGTCGGCCCTGATGACGGTGGCGACCTTGGGGTAGCCGCCCACGGTTTGGCTGTCGGCCATCAGCACAATGGGCAGGCCATTGGCTGGCACCTGGATGGCGCCGGGTGTGACCGCGTCGGAGACGATGTCGGCCGCAGCCGCATCAACGTGTTGCAGTGCGCTGCCGCGCAGCCGCATGCCCATGCGGTCCTGTTCGGGAGTGGCCTCCCATTCGGCGTTCAGGAAAGCGGCGATGGCCTCAGGCCTGAAGTGGTTTTCCTGCGGGCCGAGCATCACCCGGATGGGGCCGTCCGGCAGTGCCCAGGGGCTGGGGGTGCGCCATTCCCTGGGGTCGGGTGAGGTCCAGGTGCTGCAAGGCAACAAGTCGCCGGGCCGAAGCGCCCGACCCAGCAGGCCCGGCAGTCCGGCACGCCAGTAGCTGGAGCGGCTGCCCAGTTGTGGGGGCAGGCGCAGGCCGCCGGCTACGGCCAGGTAGGCGCAGCCGGTCTCAGCCATGCCCAGTACCAGGCGGTCACCGGCTTGCAGGGTGGCGCTTTGCCAGGCGGGTAAGGCGGTGTTTTTGCCATCGGCATGCAGCCATTTGGCCGCAATGGCCCCGGCCAGTGCCACGCGCACCGGGCCGGCCTGCACGCGCAGTTCGGTACCCATGCCGCGCAGCTCCAGTACCGCTTCGCCGCCGTTGTTGCCTGCCAGGGCGTTGGCGGCTTCCGCCAGGGGCTCATCCAGCCAGCCCGACAGTGGGATGCCCTCGTGGCGGTGCCCAGGTCGTCCGCGGTCCTGTACCGTCGTGCCAAAGCCGGGTTGTAGTATTTCCAGGGTGCCTGCGGCGGTGCGGGTCATGCCGTTGCCTCCGCCTGCAAGAAAGCCTCGCGGGCGAGTTGGCCGCTCTGGCACTGGGCGAACAGGCGGTCGTACTCTGCCATGTTCACCGCGTGCCAGCGCACCACGTCACCAGCGGCCAGCAGGGCGGGTTGCCCGGCATGGCGCAGGTCGAACAGCTGCACGGGGGTGCGGCCCAACAGGTTCCAGCCGCCCGGGCTTTCCCAGGGGTACACGGCGCACATTTCGCCGGCCACGGCCAGCGAGTGGGCAGGCACGCGTTGGCGCGGGTTGGCCAGCCGGGGCAGGGCCAGTTCTGTCGGCAAGCCGCCCATGTATGGGAATCCGGGCAGAAAGCCGATCATGTACACGCGGAACTCGGTGGCCAGCAAGCGTTGGACGACCTCCGCCTCGTCCATGCCCTTGGCCTCGGCCAGCCTGGGCAGATCGGGTGCAAATTCGGGTGCAAAACACACTGGCAGTTGCCAGTGGCGGCCCTCGCGCCCCTGTGTGCTGCTTCCTCTGGCCAGTGCCAGTAGCCGTTGGCCCAGTGCCTCGGCGTCCGCTTTCTGTGGGTTGAAGTGCACCGTGAGCGAGCGGAATGTGGGTACCACGTCGGTCACGGCCGCCAACAATGGGTCGTCCGCTTGCCAGATGGCAATCGTGTCGGCCAGTCCCATCACTCGGGCATTGAGGCTGGCACTGATGTGGTGCCCGAACTCCACCGTCCAGGCGGCATCACCAAGCGCCAGCAGGCGCGGTGCCAGCAGATCTGGTGTGTCCATGGTTCAACCTACCATCTGGCCCGGTAGCCAGGTCACGATACCGGGTACGAAGTAGATCAGGAGCACTGCCGCCACCATCAGCAGGAACATCGGGGCCGAGTGCCTGGCCAGGTAGGTGATTTCCTTCTTCGTCATGCCCTGGAGTACGAACAGGTTGAAGCCCACCGGCGGGGTGATCTGCGCCATTTCCACCACCAGCACCACGAAGATGCCGAACCAGACCGGGTCGATACCAGCTTTCTGGATGGTGGGCAGCAGCACGCCCATGGTCAGCACGACGATCGAGATGCCGTCGAGAAAGCAGCCGAGCACGATGAAGAAGGCCATCAGTGCTACGATCAGCTGCAGTTGCGACAGGCCCAGGGCGCCGATCCACTCGGCGAGCTGGCGCGGCAGGCCAATGTAGCCCATGGACAGTGTGAGGAAGGCGGCACCGGCGAGGATCAGCGCGATCATGCAGTACAGCCGGGTGGCGCCCAGCAGGCTGTCGCGGAACTGCTGCCAGCGCATGCCGCCCTGAACGACCGCGATGGCGAGCGCACCGACCACGCCGAGCGCAGCCGATTCGGTCGCGGTGGCGATGCCGCTGTAGACCGAGCCCAGCACGGCACCGATCAAGGCGACGACCGGCAGCAGGTTGCGCGAGGCCTTGAGCTTCTGGACGAAGCTCATGGAGGGGCCCGCGGGCGGAATCCGGTCCGGGTGGAGCAGCGCCCAGACCATGGTGTAGCCCATGAACAGGCTGGCCAGCAGCACGCCCGGTAGCACGCCGGCGATGAAGAGTTGGGCGATCGACACGTTGGCCGCCACCCCGTAGACGATCATGATGATCGATGGCGGGATCAGCAGGCCCAGGGTGCTGGCGCCGGCCAGTGTACCGATGGCGATGTGCTCGGGATAGCCGCGCTTGGACAGCTCCGGCAGTGCTATCTTGCCGATGGTGGCGCAGGTGGCCGCCGACGAGCCCGACACCGCCGCGAAGATGGTGCTGCCGATGATGTTGGTGTGCAGCAGCCGGCCCGGTAGACGCTCCAGCCAGGGCGCCAGGCCTTTGAACATGTCTTCCGACAGCTTGGTGCGGAACAGGATCTCGCCCATCCAGATGAACAGCGGCAGTGCGGTCAGGGTCCAGGACGAAGACGCGCCCCAGATCGTGACTGCCATCGCGTCGCCGACCGGACGGCTGGTGAACAGCTCCATGCCGATCCAGGCCACACCGGTCAGCGTCAGGCCGACCCAGACGCCCGAGCCCAGTATGAGAAACAGCGCGCCGATCAGCAGCGCGGTGATGGTGATGTCCATGGCCAGTCCTTATTCGATGCGAGAAGGTTCGTCGCCAGACGACGGTTCGCGCAGTGCTTCGCCGCGCAGCAGCAGGGTCAGGTCGCCCAGGAAGGCCAGCGCGAACAACGTGGTGCCAACCGCCATGCCGAGTTGGGGAATCCAGAGCGGGGTGGCATCCAAGCTGCTGGAGACGTCGTGGAACTCGTGCGACTGCAGTACCAGCCGGACCGAGAACCAGGCCAGCGCGCTGGACAGCCCGATCGCCACCAGGTGGCACAAGATGTCGAGCATCCGCTGACCGGCGGCGGGCAGCCGGTTGAGCACCAGCGTGACACGGATGTGTTCGCCACGGCGCAAGGTGGGCGCCAGCGCCAAGAAGGCGGCACAGGCCATTGAGTAGCCGGCGTAGGCATCGGCGCCCGGCAGTTCGAACACCGGATGG
>JAUWAE010000026.1 GCA_030602185.1 Comamonadaceae bacterium | reverse complement strand
CGCTCCAGCGCCTCGGCCACCTGCAGCGCACCGTTGGCAAACTCAAAAATGTAGGTTTCCAGGTGAATCAGCTGCCGCGCCCGGTCCATCGCGGCCACCATGGCCGGGAACAGGGCATCACCGCCTTCGAGCAGGCGCAGGCGGTGGCCAGAACTGAGCGCGTGTTTCACCAAAGGCGGTTACTCTGAAGCCACAGCCGACTCAGCCATGGACCACCCGGCCCTCACGCAGTGCCCAATACAGCGCGGTGCCAGGCTGGTGCCCCCAAGCCTCGACCTCCTCCCGGGAATACACCAGCACGTCGGCCGGCACCCGCAAGGGACGCAACGCCCGCCGCAAGCGCACCATTTCTTGGGCCCGGTTGCTGACTTCTGGCTCAATCACCAAAAAATCCAGGTCGGAGTCCTCGCCTGCATCGCCCCGGGCATGGGAGCCAAACAGCACGATCTGAGACGCGCTCGGGACGGCCTGGGCCAACGTCGTTACCGCGCTTTGGATGACGTCACTCTGCATTGATCAGACTCTACAACCGATTGGAACACTTTACAGCGTAACCCGGGAATCACGGCAGCGCCAGCTCCGCCACCAGCGGCAGGTGGTCGGACATGCGCTGCCAGGCCCGGCCGTGCGGCACGTGCGCGTGCACCAGCCGCAGCCCGCGGGCGTAAATGCGGTCCAGGTGCAGCAGCGGCAGCCGCGCCGGGTAGGTGGGCAGGCGCACGTCCTCAAAGGTGTGCAGGCCAAAGTCGGCCATGGGGCGGTGCAGGCGCACACCCCAGTCGTTGAAATCGCCGGCCACGATCAGCGGCGCGCCTGGGGGCACCTCGCGCTCTATGAAGCGGCCCACCGCCTGCACCTGCCGCTCGCGGCTGGCGTGGATCAGCCCCAGGTGCACCACCACCACGTGCACCGGCCTCTCGCTCACCTGCACGGTCACGTGCAGCAGGCCGCGCTGCTCAAAGCGGTGATCGGACACGTCGTGGTGCCCATGGCCCAGCACCGGCCAGCGGCTCAGCAGCGCGTTGCCGTGCTCGCCATGGCGCGTCACGGCGTTGGTGCGGTAGATCGCCTCGTAGCCCGCCGGCGCCAGCACCTGCGCCTGGCCGTCGGCCGGCCAGTGGGTAAAGTGCCGCTGCATCTTGCGGTTAAAGCCGCGCACCTCCTGCAGGCACACAATGTCGGCATTCAGCTGCGCCACCGCCTGCTGCAGGTTGTGAATTTCCAGCCGGCGCACCGGCCCCAGGCCTTGCACGCCCTTGTGGATGTTGTAGGTGGCCACGCGCAGGGTGTTCATAGGGTTGGGGTATCAGGCCGTCACAATGTGGGCATGCACCTCAACCTTGAGTGCACGTTTGATGGCTGCAAATACGGCCGAGATGTTGCTCATGGTCGGGTTGCCCGACTGGGACAGCATCCGGTGCAGGCTCTTGGCGGGCTTATGGATTTCCTCGGCCAGCGCCTCAAAGCCAACGGTAGCGTTCACCAGGTCACGCAGGATCATCTTGGCCGATTCCGGCTCGCCGTTGACGAACAGGGTGATCGCCTCATCCAACAGAGCCTGCGCGAAGGCCGGATCGTTCTGCACGCGCGCAGCCACGGTTTCTTTGAAATCACGGGTCAGTGCCATGTTCACTTTCCTTTCTGGCTAGATGTTTTACGGCGCTTGTAGTCTTCCCACAGCGCCACGGCTTGATCAATGTCCTGCTGCTGCCGCTTCTTCGTGCCTCCCCCGATCAGGATGATGATTTTCAAACCATCCTTGGCCAGGTAGATGCGTAACCCCGGCCCCCAATCGATCTTGTATTCACCAATACCGCGGAACCACTCGACGTTGGACAGATTTCCCTGCTCCATCCGGCTCACCGCCACGCGCACCTTGGCAGCAGCAACTGCCTCCAGCGACACGAACCACTCCGCAAAAGGGCTGTCGCCATCGCCCAGCAGCAATTCTTTGATCTGGTAGCTCATGGATCATGATGGTAACGTATAAGTTCCCATTTACGACTTAGCCTAAACACCACTGCCTCGCCATCCCCTATGATTTGAAACCAATGTCCCCTAAGCCAGAACCGTCGCCCGCCACCGCATGACCCCACCGCCGCCGCACCTGCTCGTTGTAGACGACGAGCCCGACCTGCGCACCCTCTACGAACTCACCCTGCTCAAGGTGGGCTATCAGGTGGACGCTGCTGAAAGCCTGGCCAGCGCCCGCGCTATGCTGGCCGATCGCACCTACCAGCTCGTCATTACCGACATGCGGCTGCCCGATGGCCTGGGCCTGGAACTGGTGAAGCAGGTCGCCGTGCAACAGCGGCCCGAAAAAACCATCGTCATCACCGCCTACGGCTCTGCCGAGAACGCGGTAGAGGCCCTCAAGGCCGGCGCGTTCGATTACCTCACCAAGCCGGTGGAGCTGCCCCAGCTGCGCCAGGCGGTGGCCACCGCCCTGCAAGGGCAGGCCACCCCCGCCAACCACACCGCGCCTGCCAGCGACGCCCCCCGGCCCGAAGCCGCCGCGGCACTGGCCTGCATAGTCGGCCATTCGGCCCCCATGGTCGCCGTGCGCCAGCACATCCAGCGCGTGGCCCCCACCATGGCCCCCGTGCTGGTGCTGGGCGAATCGGGCACCGGCAAAGAACTGGTGGCCCGCGCCCTGCACGCCTGCAGCAACCGGGCCAGCGGGCCGTTTGTGGCCGTGAATTGCGGGGCCATTCCAGACAACCTCATGGAGGCCGAATTCTTCGGCGTGCGCAAAGGCGCCTACACCGGCGCCACCGCCGACCGGCCCGGCTACTTCCAGGCCGCCCACGGCGGCACCCTGTTCCTGGACGACCTGGGCGACCTGCCCCTGCCCATGCAGGCCAAGCTGCTGCGCGCCATCCAGGAACGGCAGGTGCGCCCCCTGGGCGCCACGCAAGAAGAAGCCACCGACGTGCGCGTGGTCAGCGCCACCCACCACGACCTGGCCCGCGCCGTGCAGCAAGGCCGCTTTAGGCAAGACCTGTACTACCGCCTGAACGTGATTGAACTGCGCATACCGCCCCTGCGCGAACGCGCAGACGACCTGCCCGACATGGCCCGCGCCCTGCTGGCCCGCCTGGCCCAGCGCAACGGCCTGCCGCAAACACCCACACTGGGGGCTGATGCGCTGGCTGCCCTGGCCCGCCACACCTTCCCCGGCAACGTGCGCGAGCTGGAAAACATACTGGAACGCGCCCTGGCCCTGTACACCGGCCCCACCCTGGGGGCCGACGCCATACAGCCGCCACCCAGCTTTGCCCCGGACTTTATGGACAGCAGCTTTACGGCTACCGCCGGCGACCCCGAACGCGAGCGCCTGACCGCCCTGCTGGCCCAAAACCGCTGGAACCAAAGCCGCACCGCCCGCGAACTGGGCTGGACGCTGGCCAAACTGCGCTACTGGATGCAACGCCTGGGCTTGGACGACAACGGCGCCTGATGCAACATCAATATTTAACGTTAAATTTTGATGCGGACAAAAAAGAGAGTAGCCATTCCACAACTAAGCCAAAGGCAAGCACCCAGCTTGCACCTGCTGGCACAGTTGATGCATGAGGCACCCCAGCCTCAAACACCTTGGGGTTGTTCAACCTACTTTTTGGAGGGGAAACCCATGAAATTGAAGCGACAAGCCCAGCGCGGCTTTACCCTGATCGAACTGATGATCGTGGTGGCAATTATTGGTATTTTGGCGGCTGTGGCGCTTCCACAATATCAAGCATATACTGTTCGTGCTGCTAATAACGCGTGCTTGGGTGAAGCGAAAGGCATTGCCAATGCAGTTGTCGCAGCCATTGCAAACGATGATAAAGACCTGATCCCCGCCGTCCCAGGCGACGGCTCCTCTTGTGATTGGACTGGTGTCACATTAGAATTGACCAGCACTGAAATTGCTGTTTCTCCTAGGAGAACGGGTGACGGCATTCGTCGCACAACTTGCGATCTTGCCACTGGAAACTGTGCACTGGACGCAGCCGGCGGCTGAGCCCCCATTTAATTCATATGTTGAGTCCAAAAGGGGAGCTTGCTCCCCTTTTTTGTGGCCGTAATCCGCTCAACCAGCAGGGATGGAACCATGATTCAGGCCAACCCCTGGTTTGGCTTCGGCCCGTTGCACTTCGCCGACAATCCCATCGCTGCGGCTGGCCGCACTGCGTTCGGGTGCGCTTGGCTTCCGCATTCCCACCACCACACGGGGCTGCCACACCCAGGCAATCGAAGCCTGCTCATACTTGAGCATCTTGAGCACGTCAGTGCAATCACTGGTCAACGGCAATCTGTCCGAACCCAACTCTCAACTCTGGATGGCCATTACCTTCGGTCTATGGATAGGGACACGTCAGGCTGTCGCACAGAACCACGCATTCACTAGCCCCACTCACCCCAAGCGCTTGCACCTTTACACCTTGTTGGTGGCGCTGGCCTGTGCCTGGCTGCTGTGGGTGGTTATACGTGACGTACCACAACTCCAACACATGGAACAACAGTACCAAGCCATCCACGGCGGTCAACTCAAACCCCGATTCTGGCTTCAGGGCATGATCCACGACTGAACATACTTGCCACACCGCAGCCGTTCCGCTCATCAGGCAAGGCACACCATACGTCTGAATCCTCACCCAAAAACCACTTTAGGCCCTATAAATTGACCAAGGAGCTAGCATGAACCAGAAACACAATGGCTTTACTCTCATCGAGCTGATGATCGTCGTCGCGATCTTGGGAATCTTGGCTGCAATCGCACTACCAACTTACCAGCGCTACGTCATTGAATCACGGCGAGCAGAGGCACAAACACAATTGATGGATTGGAGCATGAGAATTGAAAGGCGTAGGACAGTACGCTTAGAAGATTATGTCGCAGCCGTTGCGGCTGTTGATTCGCCAGCAGACACCGACTTCTATGTATTCAGCCCTGATGGAGTAGCCGGTGACACTTACACATTGCAAGCAGTACCCAGAAATTCTCAAACCCGTGACACTTGTGGAACGGTCAGCCTCATCATGCCAAATAATCAGGTCATCATACGCGACCCTGTAGCGTGTTGGAGAAACTGATGCACTACCACCACAAGGGTTTCACACTCGTCGAAGCCATAGTTGTCCTTGCAATCATCGCGATCTTGGCTGCAGTGGCCATGCCAATCATGAACCGCTTTGGAGATAGCAGCCGTTTGCGAGGCGCAGCAGAGCAAATAGCTGCCAGCGTGAATGCAGCACGCACTCAAAGCATAAAAGACAACAGAGTCATGTCTATCAATGTCACAATTGGCGCTGGCGCTTGGACTGTCCAGATAGGCGGAATTGCATGTGCCCCAGATTGCGTCACACAGACCACCAGTGGCGAATTCCAAGGGGTTGATCTCGCGATAGCACCCAACATTAACAGTTGGGATGTCGATCCAGTACGGGGGGCATTTACAGCATCCCCCACGCTAACTGTAAGCAACGGTGCCGGCTCCTTAAATATTCGTGTCCGTGCTGTTTCCACCCCCACTATTTGCAGCCCAACCGGCGCACTGGGCTACGCTGCCTGCACATGAGGTGCCAAATCATGACCTTCAACCCCACCCAAAATAAATGTAAAATTAAAAGACGGCAACGCGGTCTTTCACTGGTGGAGTTAATGGTTTCTATGGTTATTGCTTTGCTGGTCTTAATTGGCGCAAGTCTCATGTTTTTGAGCGCACTCAGATCCAATGCAGACAATATTTCAATCATGCGCCTAAACCAAGATTTGCGAAACACTATGCAATACATAGCTCGCGATATTCGGCGCGCAGGCTTCATTAATGGCATACAAACCCGCTGCCTAGGCAATACTGGAGGCAATTACACCAACTACTGCGAACCTGTACTCAAAGGCAGCAAGGTGGCTATCGTTGGCAACAATATTTCTTACTTTTACGATGCCCCTGGTGCGGCACCCAGAACGACGACACCATCAGGCGCAGATTACGATTTCATGATCGAGGGCAGCCCTTTGCGGGCCAAACTTTCGCTTGCAGATGCCGCGCAGAGAATGACTGACAGCAATATCACAATTACAGGCGCCACACAAGCCAACGGCATAGTTAATATCACAGTTAGCGGCAGTGTGATTTTGCAGAACGGTGACAACTACCAACGACAACTCACCCAGCAGATTTACATGCGCAACCATTTGCAGTAACAACCATGAAGCACACGCACTGCCGCAAGCATTCGCAGCAAGGAATAGCAACGATTGGCATGGTCGTCGTTTTCTTGCTGGTGATGACGTTAATTACCATCTACGCCAACCGCCGCACCTTGTCGGACCTACAAACCCTGCGCAATCAAAAAGAATATGATTTGGCATTTACCCAAGCGGAAGTTGGATTAATCAATATACCTGGAATAATGGGCAATGGAATGACATTCCTGGCACCATGCTTCGCTGGTGGAGCAGCACAATGCACCATTAACAGCCCCGCCGCCCCGATCAGCGCAAACTACACCAATACATTTACGCTTAGCCGTTGCGATACCGAAAACACTTGCCTCAACGTTACATCGACAGGAACATGGCGAGCTGACACCAGCCAAGCTGCGGCAGATTCTACTGCTGCAGTGACCCAGACGTTTATTTTTAGACAACGATTATCTGGGCAACCTTCGGCCGCAGTGATGGCACGGCAACTTGTCACGACCGGTGGATCGGCCACGATAGTCAACGACAACCCAAAAACCGCCGGTTTGACCGTGCATAGCGGGGGGGATATTAGCCTTGGAAACGCAACACTGAAATCGCTCCCTGGAACACCGCCCTTGGCTAGCGTCGCGAAGAACGATACCACCATTAGTAACTTGACAACTAGCGAGTATTTTCAAGCATTATTTGGCGAGCCAAAATCCAAGGTTTCTAGCGACCCACTTACGTACAGCATGAAGTGTGGAAACACAGTAACAACCCGCGTAAATTGCAGTAGCAATGGATATGAACCAGCGTTGGCTGGACAAACCGGAAAGACAATCTGGATTAACGAACCCACAGTCAACATCAACAGCAACATTACAATCGGAAGCCCAACTCAGCCCGTTATATTGATCGTAGACGGAAATATAAACCTAGGCGGCAACGTAACAATACACGGACTAGTATATGCAACAGGAAATGTCGATGTGAGCGGAGCAGGCAATATTAAGATATTTGGAAGTCTGATCACAGAACAATCCTGCTGCGGAAATGGCAACCCAACTGTCATATATTCTGGCGGAATGAACGAAGCAATTGGAATAAGTACTGGCGGATACATACCTGTACCAGGATCATGGCGCGACTTTTAATTCACCCCCAACAACGTAAATCACAGGGTTACAAATGAAAAAGCAAAGCGGCATCTCATTAATCGAACCGTTAGTTTCAATGGTGATTGTAGCTATAGGCTTGCTTGGTCTAGCAAAATTTCAATCCGCCGTCTTTCAAGCATCAGAAGCTGCCCGCGCTGACAGCGAAAGTTGGCTATGCGTAAAAGACAGAATAGAAAACTATCGAGCAACTGGAAACTTGCCAGTCACAACGGGGATTTTAGATGCGGAGTGTCGAGAATTTTTGGAGAATTTCTCCATTCAGAGCTTCTTGCGTAGCAATTCTGAAGTTGCTTTCACGAACTCTAACTTTGCAGGAATAGGTTCATCTGGTTATAAAGCCGGCCTGCTTCGTCCGTTCGACCGAACGCTGGACATTCCATTCCCCGCAGTCCGTGTCAACGATAATCAAAGTGACTATGTACCACCTGGCTCTCTCGGGTGGCGCCTATCTTTCGACAACGAAACTGGCCGCGTTACGGGAGTTAATAGTATCGAAGCTGCGGAAGGCACCGGCGGGCTGACCCTTACTGGCGATTACTTCGTGATTTCCGGCTTTGTGACCACCAGCAACAACGCCCACCCGCTCACGGCCTTGAACGTGGCAGCCATCCCCTCCGGATCAACCGCGCAAGCCATAGACTTTGCCAATTCGAGTGCGCCTGTGTTGCGCACCACCGGCGTTCAATGCATCGATGACTCAACAGTCATCTCCACACAGGCCACTCTGAGCAACAGCACAGATAATGTTTCTTTTGCACTCACGGGTTACACCACCGTGTACGACGGAATGAAAATCGTCTTCACCGGCGTACCCAACGGCAGCAACGTGGACAACAACACTGTTTATTATGTGCGCGAGACAAGCGTTTCACCGAACCAAGTTACATTCAAAATCAGCTCCACCCCTGACGGTGAAACTATCAACGTACTGCGTGCAGGCACAGACCAATACACCATCGCGACCGGCGCCGAATACAATGGCTTCCTTACCTACACGTGCGTGGTGCAAAAAAACTGGGCTGGCAAAATTGAAGTACGCAACAACGCGACTGCCGCGACAAAAGTCTGCCGTTACTTCAACAATGGCCTCGAATACATCACCAACGTGGCACAAATCAGCGCCAGTCGTGTTCAAAGCCCAAACCACGGCTTGGTTGCAGGGAATCTGGTGCAATTTGCCGACCTCGACACAGCCAGTTCTGGCAGCCTGAACAACTTCACAGACTACACAGTGGCCACAGCCGATGCCAATTCGTTTTCGGTTACAGCCACCACCGTACCCACCACGTATACCAACGTGTTTTACGTCTTCAAGTCGGACGCCACGCTGAACACTCCCTCATTCGGCGCCATCACCAAAAACCTGAACAACCAGAACCTCACCATCGTGGGATCGTCTGCCAGTTGCCCCGTTATCGCACGCTCACTGCCTGCTAACAACAACCAACTGCCGTTCAAAACCGTTCAACATCAACCCACCCCCTGACCACTGCACGGTTTTACAGCATTGAATGTTCGTTGAATCCCCCAACTTCGGCCCCCGCCCTCCCGGGGCCGAAGTCAGCCTGATCGTGGTGTGAGTGAGCGAGCGAGCAAACTGGCCAATAGAGGCGGGAACAATGCGATACTGCAACGTTGCGCATCGCCCCAAGTAGGTGACGCTACAGGTAGAGGTCCCGGACCATCAGCACCGTCGCAGGCGCACGCTGGTCTTTCTTTTCGCGTCGGCCAGCCAAGCTCTCTACGAAGCCCACCCGCTCATAGAAGGCGAGCACCTTGGGCTGGTTGACCGCGTCAACGGTCAGCACGCGAACAGCAAACGGAACATCTGCCACGAGACCGAAGATCAATTCAACGATCGCCTCACCCAGGCCTTGCGACTGCAGCACTGAAGCCGTTGCCAGCTTGGTGAGTTTGACGGCAGGGTAATAACTGATCGGTGCATCAAAAGGCAAGCCGAGCTCGAACTCTTCGGATTCTGTCAAGCGAACAGAGTCAGCGGAAAAGCTGAAGTAGCCTGCGGGCTCTACACGTCCTGGCACAAACACCACCACGGTACTGGTGATGCCATGCGCATCGTAATCCCGGGCGTCTTCTAAAAGGAACTCGTCGAGTTGATCTCGCCCGCACGTGAAGCCCTTGAGGGTCTCGTCATCGACATCGCGGATGTGGCGAATGACGAGGTCTGTGACCTCAATGGCCATTGGCCGCTGTAGGAAGAGAACGAGCGAAAGCAGCACGCGCAGCTGCTGCCAAGTCTGCCAGCTCCTTTCGGCGCTTGTCCGTCAGGCGCACGCGACCAAGCCGTTGCAGCAACTCACGGCTGGCTTCGGGACCTAGTTGTGGGGTTGCCTGGAAGGCTGCGGGCTTCATGGCGGTACTCATCGTTGCAGATTCTCTAGAGAATCATTTTCCCACAAGTTGGGCCGTCAGAGCCGGCGGGGTGCCCCTTACACTCGCCACATGGCCTTGTCATCCGCCTTTGCCAAATTGTCATCGCCCAACTTCGGCCCCCGCCCTCCCGGGGCCGAAGTCAGCCTGATCGTGGTGCATTCCATCAGCCTGCCGCCCGGCCAGTACGGCGGGCCGGAGGTGGAGCAGTTGTTCACCAACACGCTGGACTGGGACGCCCACCCCTACTTCCAGACCATCCGGGGGCTGGAGGTATCGGCGCACTTTTTCATTCGCCGCACCGGCGAGGTGGTGCAATTCGTGCATTGTGACGACCGGGCCTGGCACGCTGGCCAGTCCGAATGGCAGGGCCGCCCCAACTGCAACGACTATTCCATAGGCATTGAACTGGAAGGGCTGGAGGGCGACACCTTCGAGCCCGCGCAGTACCAGGCCCTGGCCACGCTGTGCACCCAGTTGGCCCAGCAGTACCCCATTGCCCACGTGGTGGGCCACGAGCACGTGGCCCCCGGCCGCAAGCAAGACCCCGGCCCCGGCTTCCACTGGCCCACGCTGCAGCGGCTCACCGGCTGGTCCGCAGAGCGTTTCCCACCTGGCGTGGTGTAAGCGCGTCAGTGGGGCCGATAAGGGCCGGCTGTTGCGCTTGCGTGATATTTCGAGCTGGAGCGCAACAGTATTCACTTGAAGCATGACACCTTGCACGACATAATTATGTCGCGCTTTGTCACTCCTGCGCGACATTGCGTGACAGATTCACCGCAAGGAGCCCCATCTGATGGCACGCGCTACGCTGACCCAAGAACTTCAACTGATCGAATCCATCGTCGCGGCGCATCCACGAGGCATCGGCATCACCGCCGTTGAGGCCGAGATCGCGCGGCGCCACGGTGACAAGCCCAACCGCCGCACATTACAGCGTCGCCTGCAAAAGCTGATCGATGAGCAGCGCGTGACCACCGAGGGCGAAAGCATCGCCTTGGTCTACAAGCTGATTTCCGGCAGCGTGGTACCAGCCAGCGCTTCGATGACACTCACCACCACGGTAACGGCCGAGGCTGAGCTGTATGTCCCAGTATCACCCGAAGGGGCGGCCATTCGTGATCAGGTTCGACGCCCGCTAATGCACCGACGGCCGGTCGGCTACCAACGCGAGTTTCTGGAAACCTATCAGCCCGGCACAACCTTCTATCTGCCCGAGTCGCTACGCCGCCAGCTGCACGAAATGGGGCGCACCTCTGCCAATGAGCGGCCAGCGGGCACCTACGCCAGGGACATACTGGGCCGACTGCTGGTCGACCTGTCGTGGGCTTCGTCCAAGCTGGAGGGGAACACCTACAGCCGGCTCGATACCCAGAACCTGATCGAGTTCGGCCAGGTGGCCAAGGGCAAGGACGCCATCGAAACGCAGATGATCCTGAATCACAAGGCAGCCATCGAGATGTTGATCGAGGATGCTGACGAGGTGGGCTTTGACGCCTTCACCTTCAAGAACCTGCACGCAGTGCTGTCGCAGGACTTGATGCGTGACCCGCAGGCCTGTGGCCGTTTGCGTCGTCGGCCGGTGGATATTTCGGGCACTGTGTTTCACCCGCTGGCGCTGCCGCAGGTGATTGAAGACTGTTTCACGCTGTTGCTGACCAAGGCGGGGGCCATTCCCGATCCGTTCGAGCAGGCCTTCTTCCTGATGGTGCAACTACCCTACCTGCAGCCGTTTGAAGATGTGAACAAGCGCGTCTCGCGCATCGGCGCCAACATCCCGCTGTTCAAGCACAACCTTTGCCCGCTGTCCTTCATCGATGTGCCAGAACACGCCTATATCGAAGGAACGCTGGGGGTGTATGAACTCAACCAGATCGCGTTGCTGCGCGATGTATTCGTCTGGGCCTATGAGCGCTCCTGCCAGCGTTATCTGGCCATCGCGCAAACCATGGTCGAACCCGACCCGCTGAAGATCAAGTACCGGGAGGCGCTGATTCAAGCGGTGCAGGCCATTGTCAAGGGGTTGCGGCCACCCAGCGCAGCAGTCATTGCTGAGGTGTCGCAGGATCACGCCGCTGAAGCCGAGCAAGGGGCATTCCGTGATCTGCTCACAGCAGCACTGCAACAGTTGCACGAAGGCAGCATCGCACGCTACCGGCTGCGTCGTTCGGAATACATTGCGTGGCAGCACGCGCAAACTAAGGACTGACTTTCCACCCCACGCCTACGCCTGTTCGGCTCCCGCGCCACCGATTCATCGAAAGGCGGCGACATCGACATCGTTCTGGAAGCCCCCAACCTGTCCGCCACGGCCATACACCGCATCGCCCGCGAAGAAGGCTTCCTGCTATGAACCAGCCGCACACCGAGCGGGTGGACGCCTTTGTGGCGTCTCTGGAGAGGGTGCGCTGTGATCAGCGGTGCTGGTAGAAGGCGCCATTTTTACGGTTGAATGAACTCGTCCATTGAACTACATTCGTCGTCAGGATCATTTCCGCTCGTAAGGCCAACCAACGTGAGATCACAGCACATGAAAACCGTCAAGCTTCGCATTGATTCTGGTTCGCTAGCGTCCGTGACCGGTCGGGTTGACTGGGACCGGGTGGATGCCACAACGCAAGCCGATCTGACCCGTCAGCAGGCTGAGGACGATGCGCAGGCCATGCTGGATGCTGCCAAGTTTGCGCGGCGGGTTCGAATGAAACTTGGGTTCAGTCAGGCAGAGTTCGCGCAACGCATTGATGTTCCCTTGGACACGATCCGCAACTGGGAACAAGGCAAACGTTGCCCCACTGGGGCCGCCAAGGCGCTGTTGAAGGTGTTGGACAAATCACCCGAATTGGCGTTGGCTGCCTTGCATTGACAGCCTTCACAAGTGGTTTGGTGCCGCACAGACACTGCTGTGAGACTCCAATTCACCGCAAGGACAAGTTTGCCCCGGTTCATGTGAGATGCACCGGCCAATGGTTTGAGTCTACCCCCGGACTTTCCCTCCCCTCTCCCAGGCAGCCAGCGGCTGCCTGAACTTTTTTTGTGCCACGGCCATCATTTCCGCACCTTCGGCCGCTACACTACCGCTAGTGTTTTTGCAAAACGCGGCACACCATACGTAGTGTCCATTCCTGCACCCGGCCCAAGCGGCCGGCAACACCATCGGTCGCCAGCGGCGCCGTGTTCCGTACACCAGACAAACTGCGAGAGGACCCATGCAAACTTCCCCCATCGCCTCCCCCGCTGCCACGCCGGCCTTTGCCCAAGGTGGCACGGCTGCACAAGCAGCCGCTTCAACCACTGCCTTGCAGCACTACCAGATCATCCGCCGCAACGGCGCGGTGGTGCCGTTTGAGCCCAACAAGATCGCCGTGGCGCTGATGAAGGCCTTCCTGGCGGTGCACGGCGCCCAGGGTGCCGCTTCCGCCAGCGTGCGCCAGGACGTGGAGGTGCTGACCCAGAACGTGGTGCGCGCGCTCATGCGCTCGCGCCCGGGCGGTGGCACCTTCCACATTGAAGACGTGCAAGACCAGGTGGAACTGGGCCTGATGCGCGGCGGCCACCACGAAGTGGCACGCGCCTACGTGCTGTACCGCGAGCGCCGCGCCCAGGAGCGCGCCGCCAAGGCCGAGCAAGCCGCCCCGGCCCACCCCGAGCTGCACGTGCTCGACAACGGCCAGCGCGTGGCCCTGGACGTGCCACGCCTGCACGCGCTCATCGCCTCGGCCTGCGCCAACCTGGGCGCCGACGTGAAGCCCGAGCCCATCGTGGCCGAGACCATGCGCAACCTGTACGACGGCGTACCCATGACCGAGGTGTACAAGGCCGCCATCCTGGCCGCGCGCACCAAGATCGAGACCGACCCCGACTACACCTACGCCACCGCCCGCCTGCTGCTGCACACCATCCTGAAGGAAGTGCTGGGCGAGGAAGTGACCCAGGCCGACATGGCCACCCGCTACGCCGAGTACTTCCCCACCTTCATCAAGAAGGGCGTGGACAACGAGCTGCTCAACCCCGACCTGTTGAACTTCGACCTGGGCCGGCTGGGCGCAGCACTCAAGGCCGAGCGCGACCTGCAGTTCGACTACCTGGGCCTGCAGACCCTGTACGACCGCTACTTCCTGCACGTGCGCAAGACCCGCATCGAGCTGCCGCAGGCCTTCTTCATGCGCGTGGCCATGGGCCTGGCGCTCAACGAAATCGACCGCGAAGCCCGCGCCATCGAGTTCTACGAAATCCTGTCGTCGTTCGACTTCATGAGTAGCACGCCCACGCTGTTCAACAGCGGCACGCTGCGCTCGCAGCTGTCCAGCTGCTACCTCACCACCGTGCCCGACGACCTCGACGGCATCTACGAGTCCATCAAGGAAAACGCGCTGCTCTCCAAGTTTGCTGGCGGCCTGGGCAACGATTGGACGCGCGTGCGCGCGCTGGGCAGCCACATCAAGGGCACCAACGGCGAAAGCCAGGGTGTGGTGCCCTTCCTGAAGGTGGTGAACGACACCGCCGTGGCGGTGAACCAGGGCGGCAAGCGCAAGGGCGCCGTCTGCACCTACCTGGAAAGCTGGCACCTGGACATTGAAGAGTTCCTGGAGCTGCGCAAGAACACCGGCGACGACCGCCGCCGCACCCACGACATGAACACGGCCAACTGGATTCCCGACCTGTTCATGAAGCGCGTGATGGAAAAAGGCGACTGGAGCCTGTTCAGCCCCAACAGCGTGCCCGACCTGCACGACAAGTTTGGCGAAGACTTTGAGCGCGCCTACGTGGCCTACGAAGCCAAGGCCGCCCGCGGCGAAATCACGCCCTACAAGAAGGTGCCCGCGGTAGACCTGTGGCGCAAGATGCTCTCGATGCTGTTCGAGACCGGCCACCCCTGGATCACCTTCAAGGACCCCTGCAACATCCGCAGCCCGCAGCAGCACGTGGGCGTGGTGCACTCGTCCAACCTGTGCACCGAAATCACGCTCAACACCAGCGACACCGAAACCGCCGTGTGCAACCTCGGCTCGGTCAACCTGGCCCAGCACCTGAAGGACGGCACCCACGGCAAGGAGATCGACCACGACAAGCTCAAGCGCACCATCTCGGTGGCCATGCGCATGCTCGACAACGTGATCGACATCAACTACTACGCCGTGAAGAAGGCGCGCGACTCCAACCTGCGCCATCGCCCGGTGGGCATGGGCATCATGGGCTTCCAGGACGCGCTGTACCTGATGCGCACGCCCTACGCTTCGGAAGCCGCGGTGGAGTTTGCCGACCGCTCCATGGAAGCGGTGTGCTACTACGCCTACTGGGCGTCCACCGAGCTGGCCGCCGAGCGTGGCCGCTACTCCACCTACAAGGGTTCGCTGTGGGACCGCGGCATCCTGCCGATCGACTCGCTGGACCTGCTGCAACAGCAGCGCGGCGGCTACGTGGAAGTGGACCGCTCCCGCTCGCTGGACTGGGACGCCCTGCGCGCCAAGATCGCCCGCGACGGCATGCGCAACTCCAACTGCATCGCCATTGCGCCCACGGCCACCATCAGCAACATCATCGGGGTGGACGCGTCGATCGAGCCCTGCTTCGGCAACCTGTCGGTCAAGTCCAACCTGTCGGGTGAGTTCACCGTCATCAACAGCTACCTGGTGAAGGACCTCAAGCGCCTGGGTCTTTGGGACGAGGTCATGATCATGGACCTCAAGCACTTCGACGGTTCGCTGTGGCCGATCGACCGCGTGCCGCGCGAACTGAAGGAGCTGTACCGCACCGCGTTTGAAGTGGAGCCGGTGTGGCTGGTGGAAGCCGCCGCGCGCCGCCAGAAGTGGATCGACCAGGCGCAGAGCCTGAACATCTACATGGCCGGCGCCTCGGGCAAGAAGCTCGACGAGACCTACAAGCTCGCCTGGCTGCGCGGCCTGAAAACCACCTACTACCTGCGCACCACCAGCGCCACGCACGCCGAAAAATCGACCGGCCGCATTGGTCAGTTGAACGCCGTGCCCAGCGCCGGCGGTACCGCACCGCAGGCCCTGGCCACCCCGGCGGCCGAGGCCGATGTGCCCGCCACCGACATCAAGTTCTGCGCCATCGACGACCCCGGCTGCGAAGCCTGCCAGTGAGCGTCTGAGCGCCGCGCGCACCGGTAGCGCAGCGGTTTCGATGCGGCCACGCAACACACACCATGATGTTTGCGTGAGCCGCGTGGGGAACCCTTGCTTTTCCGGCGCGCACTTTCATAATCCGAAGCATTGGAAACAAGCATGTTGACCTGGGACGAACCTAGCACCCCCGCACTGCAACCCGTGCGCCCCACGCCAGCCGACCCCGCACCCGCGGCCACGGCTTACGCCCCCGTCACCCCTACCGGTACCCCCACCCAGGCGGCGAGCCACCAGCGCATCAACGCTGCCGACAAGCGCATCATCAACGGCCAGACCGACGTCAACCAGCTGGTGCCGTTCAAGTACAAGTGGGCCTGGGAAAAGTACCTGGCCACCTGCGCCAACCACTGGATGCCGCAGGAAGTGAACATGAGCCGCGACATCGCGCTCTGGAAAGACCCCAACGGCCTGACCGAGGACGAGCGCCGCATCGTCAAACGCAACCTCGGCTTCTTCGTGACCGCCGACTCGCTGGCCGCCAACAACATCACGCTGGGCACCTACCGCCACATCACCGCGCCGGAATGCCGCCAGTTCCTGCTGCGCCAGGCGTTTGAAGAGGCCATCCACACCCACGCCTACCAGTACATTGTGGAAAGCCTGGGTCTGGACGAATCCGAGATCTTCAACGCCTACCACGAAGTCAAATCCATCCGCGACAAGGACGAGTTCCTGATCCCGTTCATCGACGCGATCATGGACCCGAACTTCAAGACCGGCACGCCCGAAGCCGACCAGACGCTGCTCAAGAGCCTGATCGTGTTCGCCTGCCTGATGGAAGGCCTGTTCTTCTACGTGGGCTTCACGCAGATCCTGGCGCTGGGCCGCCAGAACAAGATGACCGGCGCCGCCGAGCAATACCAGTACATCCTGCGCGACGAGTCGATGCACTGCAACTTCGGCATCGACCTGATCAACCAGCTCAAGCTCGAAAACCCGCACCTGTGGACGGCCGAGTTCAAGGCCGAGATCAAGGCGCTGTTCCTCAAGGCCGTGGACCTGGAATACGCCTACGCCGAAGACACCATGCCGCGTGGCGTGCTGGGCCTGAACGCCAGCATGTTCAAGGGCTACCTGCGCTATATCGCCAACCGGCGCGCCACGCAGATCGGCCTGGAGCCGCTGTTCCCTAACGAAGAAAACCCGTTCCCCTGGATGAGCGAGATGATCGACCTCAAGAAGGAGCGCAATTTCTTCGAGACGCGGGTGATCGAGTACCAGTCGGGAGGCGCGCTGTCCTGGGACTGACCCGGGCATACAGCCACTGACCATGCGGCCTTTTTTTGCAAACTCCGCCAACGGCGCCGGTGAGGCGCGGTGCGGGCTTTGTGTCCCCATTCAACGCCCTGGGTTCACTGGTGAGATGCATCCACCCGAACCCATGGCGCTGAATCGCTTGCCCTGCAACGTCTGCGGTCAAGCGCTCTTTGCAACTTGATCAAGGAGAACAACATGGCAACTGCGAAAAAGGCCGCTCCGGCCAAGAAAGCGGCACCGGCCAAGAAGGCCGCTGCACCAGCGAAGAAAGCGGCTGCGGCCAAGGAGGTGGCAGCACCCGCCGCAGCACCAGCGAAGAAGGCACCGGCGGCGAAGAAAGCGGCCGCTCCGGCCAAGGCTGCGGCACCGGCGAAGAAGGCCGCCGCGCCTGCAAAGAAAGCGGCAGCGCCCGCCAAGAAGGCCGAAGCCCCGGCCAAGGCCGCGACGGCGGCCAAGAAAGCGGCACCGGCGAAGCAGGCGGCACCGGCCAAGAAAGCCGCTGCGCCAGCGAAGAAAGCCGCGGCCCCCGCGAAGAAGGCCGAAGCGCCGAAAGCGGCAGCAGCCCCGGCCAAGAAGGCCGTAGCCGCGAAGAAAGCCGCGCCGGCCGCGAAGAAGGCGGCAGCCCCGGCCAAGGCGGCAGCGGCACCCGCGAAGAAGGCGGCCGCGCCGGCGAAGAAAGCCGCCGCACCCGCCAAAGCCCCGGCACCGGCCAAAAAGGCGGCGGCCCCGAAAAAAGCCGCCCCCAAAAAGGCCGAAGCTGCCCCGGCACCGGCCGCACAAACCAAGCTGAACCCCCAGGCGGCTTGGCCATTCCCCACGGCCAAGAAGCCCTGATCCCGGCGGCCACTCGGCTGCAGGTCAGCCCATGGGCAACCATGGGCTTTTTTGCGTCTGGCGTCAGGCCTGGAAGCGGTAGTTCTGGCCGCCGCGGCTGGCGATTTTTTCGGCCCCCATGCGGTTGCCCAGCTCGGCGCAGCGAGTCAACGTCCAGCCTTGCGACAGGCCGTACAGCAACGCCGCACGGAACGCATCACCACAGCCTGTAGGGTCCACCACCTCGCGCGCCGGGACGCCCGGCACGCGGGTGCAAGCCCCTTGCTCCCAGACGTCGCAACCCTGCTCGCCGAGCGTCACCACCAGCCCGCGCAAGCGCATGGACAAGGCCGCCAGATCGAGCCCGGTGCGGTCACACAGCATGCGGGCCTCGTAGTCGTTCAGGGCCGCCCAGTCGGCCAGCTCGACGAAACGCAGCAGCTCTTCGCCGTTGAACATGGGCAGACCCTGTCCGGGATCGAACACGAACGGGATGCCGGCTGCGCGGAACTGCTCGGCGTGCTGCAACATGGCGTCGCGCCCATCGGGCGAGATGATGCCCAATGAGCCGGCACCAATGGGATTGAGGTGGGCTTCTCCCATGGCACCAGGGTGGAACGCGGTGATCTGGTTGTTGTCGCGGTCGGTCATGATCATGGCCTGCGCGGTGTAGTGCCCAGGCGCGACGCCGATGTGGCGCACGTCCACGCCCAGGGCTTCCAGCCGCTCGCGGTAGTCCTGCCCGTCGTTGCCCAGCGTGGCCACCGGGCGCACCTCGGCCCCGAGCTGGCGCAGGCCATAGGCGATGTTGCCGGCGCAACCACCGTATTCGCGCCGCAGGCCTGGGACCAGGAACGACACGTTCAGGATGTGCAACTGGTCGGGCAGGATCTGTTCGGAGAAGCGGCCTTCGAAGGTCATGATGGTGTCGAAGGCGAGCGAGCCGCAGACGAGGATGGACATGGGCAGGGTCTTTCTCGGGGCGTTGCCTGGATGAAGGGAGGGGGTCAGGGGTAAAACAGGACGGCGCGGTAGCCGGTCATGACCTGCGAGGCGGTGGTGGCCAGCTCAAGCTCGAACTGCACCGGCCACTCGGCGCCTGGTGCCAAGGTGGCGCGGGGTTCGGGCCATTCCTCGGGCAGCAACACCCTTCGCACCAGGACCTGGTCCTGGATGTCGGTGAGGGTCAGCTCCAGCGCCGGCGTGGCGAGTTCGACCGTGGCTTTGTTGCGCACCACGACATTGAAGGTGTAGCGTCCCGGGCCGCGGCGCAGCAGCACCGAGCTGTCGATGACGATGTCGTCCAGCTGGCGTGGCGGCTGGACCTCACAGTCCACGGGAGCGCACAGCGTCTCGAGTGCAGGTTGGGCGGCCGGCACGTGGGCGGCGATGGGGTCGCGCCAGTGCAGCAGCGATTGGCCGGCGAGCGCAGACGCCAGCAAGAGCGCGACGATTGCCAGCGCCCAGCGCACCGCTGGTCGGCGCCAGAGCGCCCGGCGCTGGGCCTGGCGCACAAACGAGGGGGTGGGATCGGCTCGGAATTCTTCGGCCGAAGTCGATGGCGGGCCGGGCTCTGGTTGAAACCGTGCGGCAGGGGGTGACGGCACCGGGGGAAGGGGTGGTGGCTCGACGGGTTCAGGCGGCGGCGGAGACAGTGGTTCGGGTGCCGGCTCGGGAACAGGCTCTGGCGCCAGGGCAGGCTCCTCGCGCTCAGGCTCAGGCTCAGGCTCAGGACCAAACGCGACTTGGGGCTCGAACGGGGGCTGCGGCGGCATGGCGGGAGCTTGCGCCGGAGCCTCCGCACCGGGCCACCAAGGCTGCAGGTCCAGCGTGGCATCGAAGATCTGCTGGCAATGACCGCAACGCACCCAGCCCTCGGAAATCTTGAGCTGGTCGCTCACCACCTTGAACGCGGTACGACAGGCCGGGCAGCGGGTGATGAAACTCATCCTGCAATTATTGCAGGCGCCGGTGGCGGTTTCGCGCCACCCCCACCCGCCGTTCAGCGGCAGGCCGCGTTCAAGCGGCGCGCTGGGCGGTCATGAGCACCCAGCCGTCTTCGGTGTCGGCCACCTCGAGCGCCAGCCAGGGGGCGTAAGCGGCCTTCAGCTCGTCAACCTGCCGCTCCAGTATGCCCGCCAGCACCAGGTGCCCGCCGCCGCGCACGTGCCCGCACAGCAGCGGCGCCAGCACCTTGAGCGGCGTGGCCAGGATGTTCGCGAGCACCACGTCGAAAGTGCCCTGCGCCAACTCGGGCAAGCCCGCGTCAAGCGCCACATGGTTATTGGCCGCGTTGATGCGGGTGGATTCCACGGCGGCGGGGTCGATGTCCACGGCCACCAGGTCGGAGGCGCCGAACTTGGCCGCTCCGATGGCCAGGATGC
>JAUWAE010000082.1 GCA_030602185.1 Comamonadaceae bacterium | reverse complement strand
GGCGTTGACGTTGGAGCCTTCCAGCATGCCGTCGGCCAGCTGGGCCGCAGGGTCCTGCGGCAGCGGGCCGCCGTCGGCGCTGCGGAACAGGCCGTCGTCGCCGCGCTTGAGGCGCACTTCGTCGTTGGGCGTCACCAGCTTGAGCCGGCCGATGGCC
Source organism: Comamonadaceae bacterium (assembly GCA_030602185.1). GTDB lineage: Bacteria > Pseudomonadota > Gammaproteobacteria > Burkholderiales > Burkholderiaceae_C > JAUWAE01. Next base: position 10,146 of record JAUWAE010000082.1, on the reverse strand, counting down.
TGCACCGGCTGGTTGCCCACCTGGGCACTGACCGTACCGTCGCTGGCGATGGAGACGCGCGCGTTCTCGGGCACGTTGAGGGGGGCGCCGCCGTCGTCGAGCATCGGCAGGCCGGCGTGGCCCACGAGCAAACCTTGCGCCGACACCTGCAGTGAGCCGGCCCGGGTGTAGGCCTCGGTGCCGTCCAGGCCCTGGATGGCGAAGTAGGCCCGACCCACCGCCGCCACGTCGAGGTTGCGGCCGGTATTGCTCACCGTCCCGGGGGTGTCCAGGTGCCCAGCCGTAGCTTCGAGCGAGTACACCCGCGTGCTCGCGCCCTCGCCGCGCAATGGCACCGCGCGGAAGGTCGCCAGCTCGGCGCGGAAGCCGTTGGTGTTGACGTTGGCCAGGTTGTGCGACAGCACCTGCTGGCGGTGCATCGCGGCACTGGCCCCCGACAGGGCGGTGTAGATGACGCGGTCCATGGCTCAGCCACCTTGGCGTGCAATCAGCGCAGGTTGACCAGGGTCTGCTGGATCTGGTCCTGGGTCTTGATCGTCTGGGCGTTGGCCTGGTAGGAACGCTGCGCCACGATCATGTTCACCAGTTCCTGCGTCAGGTCAACGTTCGACTCTTCCAGCGCGCTCTGGCGGATCAGGCCCAGTCGCCCCTCCTGCGGGCCGCCAAGCACCACCTGGCCAGAGGCGAAGGTCTCGCTCCAGTAGCCGCCGTTGACCGGTTGCAGGCCCTGCAGGTTGCGGAAATTGCCCAGCGCCACTTGGCCCTCGGCCTTGGAGACACCGTTGGAATAGCGGGCCAGGATCACACCGTTTTCGCCGATGTCGATCGAGGTGAGCTCACCGGACGAGTAGCCATCCTGCTTGAGGTCGAACACACCGAACTTGCTGCCGAACTGGGTGATGGTCGAGCGACCCGCCTCGTCCTGCAGGTTGATCGGGATGGTGAGGGTGGCGCTCGGAATGGTGGCCGGTGTGGTGGCAGCGATCACCAGGTCATTGACCGACGAGCTGGCGAGCTTACCGGAACTGTCGAACACCATCCGGCCCAGGCTGGCCCCACCGATCACATTGCGTCCGCCGTCCAGACTGGCGTACACCTCCCAGCTGTTGGCAGGCACGGCTTCGTTCACCGTGGTGGTCGCCGGGTCGTCGGCCCTGGCGGCGTTCTTGACGAAGTACAGCTGCACCGGGATCGCATTGCCCTGCCCATCGAACACATTGAGCGCAGTGCCGTACTGCTTCGCATCCGCAGACAGCGCGTCTGGCCCCGCCGGGGTGGTGGGGTTGGTGATGGTCAATGGCCCGAGCGCCTCGGCCCGTGCATCCAGGTTGGCCGTGATGGAAATGCCGTTGGGTTCGGGCCCGGTGCCGGTGGCCCGGGGGTCGATCGACGCGCCGGTGGGCAGCTTGAGGTCCTGCGTCACCACGCTGGTGCGCTTGCCCACCTCATCGGTGGCATAGCCCTGCAGACGCGCCCCGTTGTTGGTGATGATGTAGCCGTCCTTGTCGAGCTTGAACTCGCCGTTGCGGCTGTACAGCGTCGAGCCATCGGTGGCCTTCACCTGAAAGAAGCCGCTGCCGTTGATGGCCAGGTCCAGCTGGTTGCCCGTGACTTTGATGTTGCCCTGGGTGAACAGCTGCGACACCGTGGCCACCTGCACCCCGATGCCCGCGTTGGAGCCCCCGGCCGCACCCAGTGAGCTGGCGTACAGCTCGGCAAATTCGATCCGCGAGGCCTTCATGCCCGTGGTGTTGGCGTTGGCAATGTTGTGGCCGATGACGTCGAGGTTGCGGCTCGACGCGTTGAGGCCCGACAGGCCGGTCTGGAAACTCATGGTGTGCTCCTGGGTGTCCTGGGAAAGGGATTCGTCACAAAAATGCCAGCACCTGGTCGTACGACACGGTCAGGCCGCTTTCCGTGCGCATGCGCAGCGTGCCGTCGACCATGCCGACCGAGTCGACACGCTGGCGGGCCAGCGGAATGGCCGCCACGCCCTGCCCGCCCGAGGTGGCGTTGATCTGCAGGCTGCTGATGCGCGACGGGTCGACCGAGCCGATCGGCCATTCGAAGTTGTGCATGCCGGCCGAGCGCGCCCCGAGGTTGACGCTGCCCAGCAGTTCGCCGGCCGGCCCCAGCACGTCGACGCGCACGCTGTCGGCCGGGGCGTTGAGGTTGAAGCTGCCCGAGGCGGTGCCATCGTTCACCGACAGGCTGTTGCCCTGGGTGATGATCTGGCGGCCCACCAGCGAGGCCCCCTGCATGCTCTGCAGCACGCTGGCCTGCGCCGCCAGGCCCTTGAGCGTCTCGTTGACCTGCTGAATGCCGGTGACCGTGTTGATCTGCGCCATCTGGGTGGTCATCTGGGCGTTGTCCATCGGGTTGAGCGGGTCCTGGTTGCTCAACTGCGCCACAAAGAGCTTGAGGAAGCGGTCCTGCGCCGCCTTCGGGTCGGTGGAGTCGGCCTGGGCACCCCCACGGGCGTTGTAGGCATCGATCTCGCTGTTGCTCAGGGGGGTCATGTACATGGCAGCCTCGCGGTCACTGGCCCATCTGCAGCGTTTTCAGCAGCAGGGACTTGGCGGTGTTCATCACCTCGACGTTGTTCTGGTAGGAACGCGAGGCCGAAATCATGTTGACCATCTCCTCCACCGGGTTGACGTTGGAGTGGGTCACGTAGCCCTCGGCGTCGGCGCTGGGGTGCTGCGGGTTGAAGACGCGGCGGTTGGGCACGTCGCTCTCCACGATGTCCTGCACCTTCACGCCCGCAGACGCGGGACTGTTGCCCATGGGCACGGTCTGGAACAGCACCTGGCGCGCCTTGTAGGCCTGCCCGTCGGGGCCGGCCACCGCGTCAGCGTTGGCCAGGTTGCTGGCCACGGTGTTGAGGCGCTGGGCCTGCGCGCTGATGGCACTGCCCGAAACCCCGAAGATGGTGAACATGGACATGTCGGTTCCCCTCACTGCCCCTGGATGGCGCTGAGCATGGTTTTCACGTGCCCGTTGATGAAGCGCAGCGTGGATTCGTAGCGCACCGCGTTGTCGGTGAAGTTGGCCCGCTGCTGGTCCATGTCCACGCTGTTGCCGTCCAGCGAAGGCTGTGTCTGCACGGTGTAATCGACCCGGGTGCGCTCGGCCACGCCGCCGGCACTCGAAGCGGTGCGCAGGTGGCGCGCATCCTGACCGGCCAGCGTGGGGGCACCGGCTCCCACTCGGCCATTGCCCGCGCCACCGACCTGCTCCAGCGCCTCGCGAAAGCGGAAATCCCGCGCAACGTAGCCCGGCGTGTCGGCGTTGGCGATGTTGCTGGCGATCACCTGCTGGCGGTGCGCGCGCAGCTGCAGCGACGCAGAGAAAAACTCCATGCGCTGGGTAAGCTGTTCGAACATGGTCACCTCCTTCAAGGTCGTGGCGGCAGGCCCGGCGGACCCGTAGGAAGGATTGTGAAAAACTTGAGGGCCGGCCAAGGCACGAAAAACGCCGGACCGACCCCGCATTTCCCGGCTTATGGGGCAGCGATGCGGTCTACAGTCCCCCGATATGGTTTCCCGCTCCACCCCCTCCCCCTGGCACGGCCGCCTGCGCCCGTGGCGGGCGGTGCTGGCAGCGGGGTCGGCCGCACTGGCGGCCGTGGCGCTCGCCCAGCCGGTCGCGCCCGCCCCTGCCATGGCCGCGTGGACGCAACAGGCACAGGCCTGGGTGAGCGGTGAAGTGGGCCGCGCCAGCCCAGGGGCCACGCCGCTGCGCCCGGTCATCGAGGTGGGCTCGCTGGACAGCCGGCTGCGGCTGGCGCCCTGTGTGCGGGTGGAGCCCTACCTGCCAGCTGGCACCCGCCTCTGGGGCCGCTCCCGCATCGGGCTGCGCTGCGTCGAAGGGCCTACCCCCTGGAACGTGTTCCTGCCGGTGACGGTGCGCGTCTGGGGCCCCGCCTGGGCGCTGCGGCATCCGGTGCCGGCCGGCACCGAACTGACTCAAGACGACGTCGAATCGGTCGAAATCGATTGGACCGAAGGCCACACCCCGGTGCTGGCCCAACCGCAGGACTGGGTGGGCCACACCACCACACGCCACCTGCTGCCGGGCCAGGTGTTGCGCCAGGGGATGGTCCGAGCGCCCCAGGTGTTCAGTGCCGGCACCCAGGTCAAGGTGACGGTGCAGGGGCCAGGGTTTCGCCTGTCGGCCACCGGCGAAGCGCTCAGCCACGGCCACGTCGGGCAGACGGCACGGGTCCGGCTGCCCAACCGGCGGGTGCTCAGCGGCACGGTGCGCGACGCCGACACGGTCGAAATCGCCCTCTGAGCACCACGGCCGCGCCGCCGCCTGTGGGGACATCCCAACAGCCAGGGCCGCCCAAACAGCGACAAGGCGCAAAAAAAGGGTTAAAGTCCCTGCCAGAATGGTCGATAAGGCTCTCAAGCGTCCCCTCGTCCGGGACATGGAGAGTGTCATGAAAGTCAACAGCCTGCCCGAACAGTCCGTCAGTGCCACGTCCGTGGGGCCTGCCAAGCCTGCGGATCGGTCTGTTGCGTCCACCGCCGGCAACGCCAGTGCCGCCGCCACGCCCGACAACAACCCTGGCGTGTCGGTAAAGCTGTCGCCCGTCACGCAGACCATGACCAACGGCGTCGCCCGCTCGGGTACCGACGTGTTCAACGCCGAAAAGGTCCAGGCCATGCGGGAAGCGATCCAGAACGGCTCGTTCTCGGTCAACGCCGAAGTGATTGCCGACAAGATGTTGGCCAACGCCCGGGAAATGCTGTCGGTGGCCAGCGCCTCGCGCACACCGGCCAGCGACAGCCAGGGCTGACCGCCCACCGGAGACACGCCCTATGCAGACCGCCCGCCACTGGGACGAACTCAGCGCCCAGCTGGAAGCGGTCTTGTCTGCGTTGGAATCCACCCGGGCTGCTGCCTTGGCCGGTGTGGCCGACGGTGACCCCGACGCCTTTGCCCGGCAATGCGGTGCGTTGGCCGAGGCCATGGCCGCTCTGGCGCGCCAGACAGCCCGCCCCCCCAGCACGGAACCCATGCCGGCGACCGTGCGGGCCCAGGTGGAACAGGTGCAGGCCGCACTCGACGGCCTGCACGAACAGACCGCCCGGCTGTCGGCCTCCACCCAACGGGCGCTGTCGCTGCTGTTCCCGGCCGACCCGCTCAAGGCCTACGGCCGCCTTGGCGGCCGAGGCCCTTCACTGGGCGGCAGCGGCTACCTCAAAGCCTGATCTCGCTGGCCCGCGCCAGGGGCTTCAATGCTCGCGCAGCCGCGCGCGCAGCCGCGCGATCGACTGGCTGTGCAACTGGCTCACCCGCGATTCGGTCACGCCCAGCACCGCGGCGATCTCTTTGAGGTTCATGTCGTGCTCGTAGTACATGCTCATCACGTACTGTTCGCGCTCCGGCAGCTTTTTGATCGCCTCGACCAGGGCCTCACGCATGCGCTGGTCGCCCAGCAGGGCCTGCGGGTCGGACTGGGCATCGGTGGGCAGATAACGGTCGAGGAAGTGGTCCTCGTCGTCGCCCTTGGCCGCCAGGTCTTCCAGGTACACCAGCTGGGTGCCACGCACCCGCGCCAGTGTCTCCTGGTAGTCGGCCAGGGTCATGCCCAATTCGTCGGCAATTTCCGACTCCTTGGGCGTGCGCGACAGGCGCTGCTCCAGCCGCTGGACCGCCTGCTCGATGTCTTTCTGGAGCTTGCGCGAGCCGCGCGACATCCAGTCGCCGTCGCGCAACTCGTCGAGCATGGCCCCGCGGATGCGCTGGCTGGCAAAGGTTTCGAACTGCACGCCTTGCGACGGCTCGAAACGGGCCAGGGCCTCGGTCAGGCCAATCATGCCGACCTGGATGAGGTCGTCCAGCTCCACACTGGCAGGCAGTTTGGCTATCAGGTGGTGCGCCAGACGGTGAACCAGGGAGCTGTATTTGCGCAGCTGGGCGTCCCGGTCAAGCGTACCTTTGGCGGTATACATCTGGAACTCCGATGGTCTGATCGGCGGGGTTCTGGCAACGCTGGCGGCAGAGGTCGTCATGGGCTCGGAGGTCGTTGTCGTCGAGTATCAGGGCGCTGTCGAGCAGCTTGAGCCAGCCGGACCAAGCCGGACTGCCCACCCGGGTGCCGTTCCCGCTGGGATCATACCCCAGAGGCCAGACCACGGGAACCCAGCCCAGGCGGCGCTCGCACGTCGCACTCAGGGCCTGTCCCGCTTGCTCCAGGCACGGGGCCGGCACGGCCGGGTCCTGCAGGGCGAGCACGATGGGTTGCAAGGCCGCGGCCTGGTGCAGCAACTTGACCGACTGGTAGGCGGCCACCAGGGACGCTGCGTCGGCGGTCAGTGGCACCAAGGGGCGCGCCAGGCTGTCGGCCAGCAGCACCGCCAGGGCGTCGAGTGGGGCGTGCAACAGCACCACCCCTCCCGGGGGCGTGCCGTCCAGCCAGCGCTGCAACACGGCGCGGTGGCCCGCCAGGCGGTCGGCCGGCGTCAGCCCGCGGGCGCCTTCCAGCACCGTCACCGGCAGCTCCAGCCCGTGCAAGCCCCGCTCCAGCCGCCACAGCAGCTCCAGCGAAGCTTCACCCTGGGTGCTGGCCACCACCGGCAGCACGCGCGTCGGGGGTCGCAGCTCCCAGGTCTGCAGCCCATGGGCCTGATCGCGGACGGCCTCAAGCATGCCAGGCATCCAGTTGCACGCCCGGCTGCACCGGGTCGGTGAAGAACAGCGGCAACTCACTGGGCTGCGGGTCCTGCGCCGACTTGCCCGGGCTGGCCATCGACAGCCGCACCAGCGCCGGGGCATCGGGGCGCTGCCAGTCTTCCGGCACGCGCTGGCCGGTGCACAGCCCGCGCAGCACCAGCTGGTGGCGGATCAGCGCGTCCACCGCCGGGCCGAGCTTGGCCGCCTCGTCCACCTTGGAGAGCACCACACCGTACAGTTCGGTGCCCTGGTAGGCCTGCACCACCTCGTCCAGCGTGTCGCCGTGCGCGCCGGCGTTGAGCACCAGCAGCTTCTTGATGCTGGGGCTGGCGAGCAGCTCCATCATGTCCTGGATGCGCGGGTCCTTCTGGCCCAGGCCGGCCGTGTCGATGATCACCATGCGCTTGTTGGCCAGCAGCTCCAGCAGGTCCTGCAGGGCGGCGCGGTCGTGGGCCAGGTGGGCCACCACGCCCAGCATGCGGCCGTAGGTGCGCAGCTGCTCGTAGCCGGCCACGCGGTAGGTGTCGAGGGTGATGAGGCCGACGCTGTTGGCCCCGTAGGCCTTGACGCATTGCGCCGCCAGCTTGGCTGCGGTGGTGGTCTTGCCCACACCGGTCGAACCGATCAGGGCGAACACGCCCCCCTCGTCGCACAGGGCGCCCGCGTCGCGGCTGGTCTTGAGGTTGCGCGCCAGCACCTCCTGCACCCAACGGAAGGCATCGGCGGCGCCGTAACGCTCGGGCAGCCGCTCGATGACGGCACGCGCAACCGTGGGCGAGTACCCGGCGCGGATCAGCTTGTGCATCAGGCCCGACTGGATCGGGTTCTGCTTGGCCTGCCCCAGCCACGCCAGCGTGTTGAAGCGTTCTTCCATCAGCGCCTTGAGCGCCTGGATCTGGTCACCCAGCCGGGCATCGTTCGGGGCGGCGTCGGCCGGCGTGGTGACACGGGCCTTGGGGGCCGCGGCCGGCGCCACGGGCTGACGACCGAACGGCAGCGTCATCGCGTCGTCGGCACGGGCTGGCGCCACCGGGGCGGGCCGGGCCATCGCCGGCTGACGGGGTGCGGCCGGGGCCTCGGCACGGGGGGCACGGGCAACCGCCGGGGCAGCCGCTCCCCCCTGCAGGGCTTCGCGGCGCTTGCGCAGCATGCGTTCGCGCACGTAGTCCTGGAACGACAGGGTGCTCATGGCCAGGGTCTCGGTGTCCTGGGCCACGCTGCTCTGCGGCGACACGGGGGGCAGCTGCTGCGCGGCGCGCTGCGCCAGCGTCATCCCCTGGCGAGCGGGGCGGCCCGGCTCGGCGCCGTGGCCTGAGGACGCGATGGTGGCCAGGTGCTCTTCGGCCGTGGCCACCACCTCGAAGCCCTGCTCCGTCGACCGGCTGGACAGGATCACCGCGCTGTCGCCGAAAGCGGCCTTGGCCTGCGCCAGGGCTTCGCGCGAGTTGGGGGCTGTAAAGCGTTGGGCGTTCATGCAGGTTCTCCGAGGATCGGGCCGATCCGGATCAGGTGGGTGTCAGGGATTTCGCTGTGCGCCAGCACCTGCAGGCGCGGCGCGGCACGGCGCAGCAGGCGCGCCATGGCAGAACGGATGGCGTCGGGCACCAGCAGGCAGGCGGGCACGCCCTTTTCCTCCTGGTGGTTGGACACCTTGGCGGCGGACTGGGTCAGCATGTCGGCCACGCCGGGGTCCAGCGCGGCCATGCCCTGCCCGCTCAGGGCCTGGGTCAGCAGGCGCTCCAGCCCAGGTTCGATGGCAATGACCTCCAGCTCGTTGACCGGGCCGTAGATCTGCTGCACGATGGCGGGCGAGAGTGCCTGGCGCACGCGACGGGCGAGTTCGATCGGATCTTGCGTCTGGCCGGCGTGCTCGGCCAGGGCCTCGATGATGGTGCGGATGTCGCGGATGTTCACGGCCTCTTCCAGCAGCAGCTGGAGCACCTTCTGGAACACGCCGATCGACACCATTGCAGGGACCACTTCTTCGATGAGTTTGGGGGCCAGCTTGGCCACGTGAGCCACCAGTTCCTGGACCTCGGTACGGCTCAGCAGCTTGGCGGCATGGACTTGCATCAAGTGTGACAAATGTGTGGCCAGCACGGTCTCCGAATCAACCACGGTGTAGCCGGCCATTTGCGCGTTTTCCTTCTGGCGCTCGTCGATCCAGTGCGCCGGCAAGCCGAAGGCCGGGTCGGTGGTGGCGGTGCCGATGAGCGGCGTCTTGATGTGGCCCGGGTTGATGGCCAGGAACTGGCCGGGGAACACTTCGCCCTCGCCCACCACCACACCACGCAGCGTGATGCGGTAGGCGCTGGGGCGCAGCTCCAGGTTGTCGCGCACGTGCACCGCGGGCGGCAGGAAGCCCACCTCCTGCGCGAACTTCTTGCGCACGCCCTTGATGCGGGTCAGCAAGTCGCCCTGGCGGGTCTTGTCCACCAGCGGGATCAGGCGGTAGCCCAGCTCCAGGCCCAGCAGATCCACCGGCTGCAGGTCGTCCCAGGTGGCTTCGGCGTCCGGGGCCGGCTGCGCCGCGGCAGCTGCCGCCTGTTGCGCCGCCACCTCGGCCGCCGAAGGCTTGCGTTGTTCGCGGGCGATCCAGAACGCCACCGAGCCAATGACCAGCGCAAAGGTCAGGAACACCACGTGCGGCATGCCCGGCACGATGCCCAGCAGGAACAGCACCGACGCCGTCACCCCCAGCACCTTGGGCGAATCGAACATCTGGCTGACGATTTGCTGGCCCAGCTCCTCTTCCTTGCCCACGCGCGACACCACCATGGCCGCGGCCACCGAAATCAGCAGGCCCGGCACCTGGGCCACCAGCGCGTCGCCCACGGCCAGCACGATGTAGTTGTCGGCAGCCTGCCCGGCACTCAGGCCGTGCTGCAGCATGCCAATCGCAAAGCCACCGATGATGTTGATCAACAGGATCAGGATGCCGGCGATCGCATCGCCGCGCACGAACTTCGAGGCACCGTCCATGTTGCCGAAGAAATCGGCCTCTTCGGCCACCTCGGCGCGGCGCTTCTTGGCCTCGTTCTGGTCGATCAGGCCGGCATTCAGGTCGGCGTCGATGGCCATTTGCTTGCCCGGCATCGCATCCAGCGTGAAGCGGGCGCCGACCTCAGCGATGCGCTCCGCCCCCTTGGTGATCACCACGAAGTTAATGACCACCAGGATGAGGAACACGATCAGGCCGACGGCGAAGTTGCCACCCACCAGGAAGGTGCCGAAGGCCTCGATCACCGCACCGGCCGCTCCGGGGCCGGTGTGGCCATCCATCAACACCACACGGGTGGACGCAACGTTGAGCGACAGCCGCATCAGCGTGGTCAGCAGCAGCACCACCGGAAAGGCCACAAAGTCCAGCGCCCGCTTCATGTACGCGGCCACCATCATCACGGTCAGGGCCAGGGCGATGTTGAGGGTGAAGAAGGTGTCGAGCAGCCAGGGCGGCAGCGG
>JAUWAE010000047.1 GCA_030602185.1 Comamonadaceae bacterium | reverse complement strand
TTCCCCACGCACTTTTGCACAAAGTTGTCCACAGCAGCATGGGATATCTCACAGGCGCCTTCAGACAGGGCCGTGCCCAATGTCGGCTAGACTGCGCATCGCATGAGCATCGCCTACCGTATCGTTGCCTCAACCGGCCTGGACCAGGGTGACCGCAATTACCAGCAGGACCAGGTTGGGTTGTACCCACACCCCCGCCACCCAGGCTGTGTGCTGGGCGTGGTAGCCGATGGCATGGGAGGGCGCAGTGGCGGACGCAAAGCGTCCGAGCAGGTGCTGATGACCGCCCAGCAGCTGTTTGAACGTTTCGACCCCAACACGGACGTCCCCCAAACGCTATTGAATCAGATCGCCCTGGAATCCCACACCGTGATCCGGCTGACAGCCGTCTCTGCAGAACAAGAGCCGCACAGCACGGTGGCCATGTTTCTGTTGATGCCCAACGGCGAATGTGCCTGGACGCATTCGGGCGATTCGCGGCTGTACCAGTTCCGTGGCGCCGACGTGCTCGCGCGCACCCGCGACCACTCGTTTGTGCAGATGCTGGTGGACAGGGGCGAACTGTCTGAAGAGCAGGCCCGCGACGACCCGCGCAGCAACATGCTGCTGCATTGTCTGGGCACAGAGAGCCCGCCGGTGGTATCGCAACGCCTGCTGGGAGACCTGCAACCGGGTGACACACTGCTGGCCTGCAGCGACGGCGTCTGGCACCACTTCACCGATCAGGAACTCGGGCAAGTCACCAGCCGACTGGCCCCACGGACCGCCTGTGAGTTCCTGGTGGGCAAAGCCAGGGAGCGCGCAGAAGGCCGCGGGGACAACCTCTCCCTGATCGTACTGAGGCTGGAGCCGTTGCCAGCCTGAGTCGGCGCACGCAGGGCGTCAGGTCAAGGCGGTATCGACGTCCCGGCGTTCCTGCAGCAGGTACTCCTGCGACTGCATTTCATTCAGGCGCGAGACCGTGCGCGGGAACTCGTAGGCCAGCGGGCCTTCGGTGTAGAGCTGCTCGGCCGGCACCGCGGCCGACAGCACCAGCTTGACCCGGCGGTCGTACAGCACGTCCACCAGCCAAGTGAAGCGCCGCGCCTGCGAAGCCATGTTCACCGGCATGTAAGGCACGTTGCTGACCAGCACGGTGTGGAACTGGCTGGCAATTTCCAGGTAGTCGTTTTGCGACCGGGGCCCGCCGCACAGCGTGCGAAAGTCGAACCAGACCACGCCTCCGGCCCGACGTATCGCACGGATATCGCGCGACTCGATGTGCAGCACCGGGTCCTCGTCGTGCGCTTCGGCCAGGCGGCTGAACGTGGCCTCCATTTCCGCTTCGGTCTCGGGGCCGAGCGGGCAGTGGTAGAGCTTGACGTGTTCGAGCACGCGCCGACGGTAGTCGGTGCCGTTGTCCACATTGATGACTTCCATCGAACGCTTGAGCAGCTCGATCGCCGGCAGGATGCGGTCGCGGTGCAGGCCGTCGGGGTAAAGCCCATCGGGCTGGAAGTTGCTGGTGGTGACCATGCCTATGCCGTACTTCTGCATCGCGTCTAGCACCCGGTGCAGGATCATGGCGTCGGTCACGTCGGCCACGTGGAACTCGTCGAAACAGATCAGCCGGTAGCGCTTGGCCATGCGCTGGCCCAGCACGTCGATCGGGTTGACCGTGCCCTGCAGGTCCACCAGCTCGCGGTGCACCTCGCGCATGAACTCGTGGAAATGCAGGCGTGTCTTGCGCCGCAACGGGACTGCATTGAAGAAACAGTCCATCAGGAAGCTCTTGCCGCGCCCCACCCCACCGTACATGTACACGCCGCGCGGGATGGGCAGTCGGTTGATGAACTTCTTGAGCGCGTTGGAGCGCCGGCGCTTGAAGTGTGTCCACTCCGCAGCGCAGCGCTCCAGCGCCTCCACGGCACGCAACTGCGCCGGGTCGCTGGTGTACCCACGGGCCACCAGCTCGGCTTCGTACGCCTGCCGCACCGGCCCGAAGCCGGTGCCTTCACCCTGCGACGCCATGCGCTCAGAAGTTGAGCGTGCGCTTGTCCACCGCCAGCGCGGCTTCCTTGGTCGCTTCGGACAGCGACGGGTGCGCGTGGCAGATGCGGGCGATGTCCTCGGCGCTGGCCTTGAACTCCATCGCCACCACGGCCTCGCTGATCAGCTCGGACGCCATCGGACCCACGATGTGCACACCCAGGATTTCGTCGGTCTGGGCATCGGCCAGGAACTTGACCATGCCGGTCGTGTCGCCCAGCGCACGGGCGCGGCCGTTGGCCATGAACGGGAAAGTGCCCGCCTTGTACGCCACGCCGTCGGCCTTGAGCTGCTGCTCGGTGCGGCCCACCCAGGCGATTTCAGGGCTGGTGTAGATCACCCAGGGAATGGTGTTGAAGTTCACGTGGCCGTGCTGGCCAGCCATGCGCTCGGCCACCGCCACACCCTCTTCCTCGGCCTTGTGGGCCAGCATGGGGCCGCGCACCACGTCGCCCACCGCCCACACGCCGGGCAGGTTGGTCTTGCACTCTTCGTCCACCACGATGGCGCCGCGCTCGTCGAGCTTGAGGCCCACCGCCTCGGCGTTCAGGCCGTTGGTGTTGGGCACGCGGCCGATGGAAACGATCAGCTTGTCCACGTCCAGCGTCTGGGCTTCGCCCTTGGCATTGGTGTAGGCCACGCTCACGCCCTTCTTGGCCACCTTGACCTCGCCGACCTTCACGCCCAGCTCGATCTTCAGACCTTGCTTGTCGAAAGCCTTCTTGGCTTCCTTGGCGATCTGCTCGTCCACCGCCCCCAGGAAGGTCGGCAGACCTTCAAGGATCGTCACCTCGGCGCCCAGACGGCGCCAGACGGAACCCATCTCGAGGCCGATCACGCCGGAGCCGATCAACGCCAGTTTCTTGGGCACGGCGCCGATGCGCAAGGCACCGTCGTTGGACAGCACGTTGACTTCGTCGAAGGCCACGCCCGGCAGCGCGCGGGCGCTGGAACCGGTGGCCACCACCACCTGCTTGGCCACCAGCGTGTCGGGCTTGTCACCGGTGACCGCCACTTCGTAACCCCCTTCAAAGGCCCGGGCAAACGAGCCGCGGCCATGGAAGAAGGTGACCTTGTTCTTCTTGAACAGGTACAGGATGCCGTCGTTGTTCTGCTTCACGACGGTATCCTTGCGGGCGATCATCTTCGCCACGTCCATCTTCACCGTACCGGTGGAAATGCCATGCTCGGCAAAGTGGTGCGTGGCGTGCTCAAAATGCTCCGACGACTGCAACAGCGCCTTGGAGGGGATGCAGCCCACGTTGGTGCAGGTACCGCCCGGGGCGGGGCCACCGGCGGCGTTCTTCCATTCGTCGATACAGGCCACCTTGAAGCCGAGCTGCGCCGCCCGGATGGCCGCGATGTAACCACCGGGGCCGGCACCGATCACGACAACGTCAAAAGTTTGGGACATGTTCTTTTCCTGTGAGGTTGGACAAACGCCCCCGAAGGGGCGTTGTGTTCACTGACGGGCCGGTCAGATGTTGAACAGCAGGCGGGCCGGATCTTCCAGCGCCTCTTTCATCGCCACCAGACCCAGCACGGCTTCGCGGCCGTCGATGATGCGGTGGTCGTAGCTCATGGCCAGGTAGTTGATGGGGCGCACCACCACCTGCCCATTTTCCACCACGGCGCGGTCCTTGGTGGCGTGCACGCCCAGGATGGCCGACTGCGGCGGGTTGATGATGGGCGTGGACAGCATGGAGCCGAAGGTGCCACCGTTGGAGATGGAGAAGGTACCGCCGGTCATCTCTTCAATGCCCAGCTTGCCGTCCTGGGCCTTCTTGCCGAACTCGGCGATCTTCTTCTCGATGTCGGCGAAGCTCATCTGGTCTGCGTTGCGCAGGATGGGCACCACCAGGCCACGGGGCGAACCCACGGCGATACCGATGTCGAAGTAACCGTGGTAGACGATGTCGTTGCCATCGACCGAGGCGTTGAGCACCGGGAACTTCTTCAGCGCGTGCACGGCGGCCTTGACGAAGAAGCTCATGAAGCCCAGCTTGACGCCATGCTCTTTGGTGAACTGGTCCTGGAAGCGCTTGCGCAGGTCCATGACCGGGGCCATGTTCACCTCGTTGAAGGTGGTCAGGATGGCATTGGTCGACTGGGACTGCAGCAGGCGCTCGGCCACACGGGCGCGCAGGCGGCTCATCGGCACGCGTTGCTCTGGGCGGTTGCCCAGGTCCACCGACGGTGCCGTCACCTGCGGGAGCACCTTGGTCGGTGCGCCTGTGGGGATGGCCACGGCCGGGGCTGCTGCCGGCTTGGCGGCGCCTGCCGCCACGGCGGAGAGCACGTCACCCTTGGTCACGCGACCGTCTTTGCCGGTACCTGCCACCGAACCAGGCAGCAGGTTGTTGTCGGCCATCAGCTTGGCCGCGGCCGGCATGGCCACGGCGCTCATGTCCTTGGAAGCGCTGGCTGCCGCAGCCGGGGCCGGGGCCGGAGCGGCGGCAGCCGCAGGGGCCGCTGCCGGGGCAGCAGCAGCCACCTTGCCGTCGGTGTCGATGCGGGCGATGAGCTGGTCGGACACGACGGTGCCGCCGTCCCCCACCACCAGTTCGGCCAGCACGCCGGCGCCGGGTGCGGGCACTTCCAGCACCACCTTGTCGGTCTCGATCTCGATCAGGATCTCATCGGCCGCCACGGTGTCGCCCACCTTCTTTTTCCATTGCAGCAGCGTCGCCTCGGCCACGGATTCCGACAACTGGGGCACTTTGACTTCTACGATAGCCATGATGTAACTGTCCTTGAATGCGTTGTTCTGTTCGGGTGCTTACTTCGTCAGGATGAAGCCCTTGAGCTTGGCGAAAGCCGCGTCCACGAGGTGCTTCTGCTGGTCCTGGTGCAGGTGGGCGTAACCCACGGCCGGAGAGGCCGAAGCGGCACGTCCGGCGTAGCCCAGGCGCTGGCCATCGAGCATGTTTTCGTGGATGTTGTGCTGCACGAAGAACCAGGCGCCCTGGTTCTGCGGTTCGTCCTGGCACCACACCACGTCCACCGCATTCGGGTACTTCTTCATCTCGGCGCTGAAGGCCTTGTGCGGGAACGGGTACAGCTGCTCGACGCGGATGATGGCCACGTCGTCGGCACCCTTTTCCTCGCGCTTCTTGACCAGATCGAAATAGACCTTGCCCGAACAGGCGATCACGCGCTTGACCTTGGCGGCGTTCTTCACCACGTCGGCGTTCTGTTCGCCGATCACGGTCTGGAAGCCGCCCTTGGTGAACTCGCTCAACGGCGACGTGGCGTCCTTGTTGCGCAGCAGGCTCTTGGGCGTGAAGATGATCAGCGGCTTGCGCAGGTTGCGCACCATCTGACGGCGCAGCACGTGGAAGATCTGGCTGGCCGTGGTGGGCTGCACGATCTGCATGTTGGTGTCGGCAGCCAGCTGCATGAAACGCTCGACGCGGGCCGACGAGTGCTCGGGGCCTTGACCCTCGTAGCCGTGCGGCAGCATCAGCGTGATGCCGTTCAGGCGGCCCCACTTCACCTCACCCGACGCGATGAACTGGTCGATCACCACCTGGGCGCCGTTGGCGAAGTCGCCGAACTGGGCCTCCCAGATCACCAGGGTGTTGGGGTCGGCAGACGCGTAGCCGTACTCAAAGCCCAGCACCGCCTCTTCCGACAGGATGGAGTCGATGACGACGAACGGTGCCTGGTTGTCGGCCACGTTCTGCAGCGGGATGTACGTACCTTCGTTCCAGCGCTCGCGGTTCTGGTCGTGGATGACGGCGTGGCGGTGCGTGAAGGTGCCACGGCCGCAATCTTCGCCCGACAGGCGCACCGGGTAGCCCGACGCCACCAGCGACGCAAACGCCATGTGCTCGCCCATGCCCCAGTCAACGTTGATCTCTCCACGGCCCATGGCCGCGCGGTCGGCATACACCTTCTTGACCAACTGGTGAGGCGCGACGGTGTCGGGCAGCGTGGTGATCTTCTCGGCCAGGCGCTTCCACTCCGTCAGCGGGATGGCGGTGTCGGCCACATCGGTCCACTTTTTACCCAGGAAGGGCATCCAGTCGACAGCGTACTTGCTCTTGAAGTTGGTCAGCACCGGATCCACGGTATGACGGCCTTCGTCGAGCGCGGCACGGTAGGTCTTGGCCATGACGTCGGGGCCGTCGGCCTCGAGCACGCCCTGGGCGATCAGCTTGTCACCGTACAGCTTGCGCGTGCCGGGGTGGGCCGCGATCTTCTTGTACATCAGCGGCTGCGTCAGGCTCGGGGTGTCCTGCTCGTTGTGGCCGAGCTTGCGGAAGCAAACGATGTCGACCACCACGTCCTTGCGGAACTCCATGCGGTACTCGAGGGCGAGTTGCACCGCCAGCACCACGGCCTCAGGGTCGTCGCCATTGACGTGCAGCACGGGCGACTCGACACCCTTGACGATGTCGGTGCAGTACAGGGTGGAGCGCAGGTCGCGCGGATCGGAGGTCGTGAATCCGATCTGGTTGTTGATGATGAGGTGCACCGTGCCACCCGTGGTGTAACCACGGGTCTGGGCCAGGGCCAGGGTTTCCTGGTTGACGCCCTGACCGGCGAAGGCGGCATCGCCGTGCACCAGCACCGGCAACACCTGGTCGCCACGGGCATCGCCACGGCGGTCCATGCGGGCACGCACCGAACCCTCCACCACCGGGTTCACGATTTCCAGGTGCGACGGGTTGAACGCCAGGCTCAGGTGCACCGGGCCACCGGGGGTGGAAACATCGGAGCTGAAGCCCTGGTGGTACTTCACGTCGCCGGCCGGCAGGTCTTCGGGTGCCGTGTGCTCGAACTCGGCAAACAGGTCCTTGGGCATCTTGCCCAGGGTGTTGACCAGCACGTTCAGGCGGCCGCGGTGGGCCATGCCGATCACGATCTCCTGCACACCCTTGGTGCCGGCCTGCTGGATCAGCTCGTCCATGGCGGCAATGAAACTTTCGCCACCTTCAAGCGAGAAGCGCTTCTGGCCCACGTACTTGGTGTGGAGGAACCGCTCCAGGCCTTCGGCCGCGGTCAGGCGCTCGAGAATGTGCTTTTTCTTCTCGACCGTGAAATTGGGTTTGCTGCGGACGCTCTCGAGCTTTTCCTGCCACCAGCGCTTTTCGGCCTGGTCGGTGATGTACATGTACTCGGCGCCGATGGTGCCGCAGTAGGTTTCGCGCAGGGCGTTCAACAGCTCGCGCAACGGCATGGTCTCGCGACCGAAGAAGGTGTTGCTGGTGTTGAACACGGTCTCCAGGTCCGCGTCGCTGAAGCCGTAGAACGACGGCTCGAGCTCGGGAATGGAGGGGCGCTCGGTGCGCTTGAGGGGGTCGAGGTCGGCCCAGCGCTGCCCCACGTTGCGGTAGGCGGCAATCAACTGCTGGGTAGACACCCGCTTGCGGCCGAGGTCGGAATCGGCACCGGCGGCAATGACCACCTGGGTCACGCCCTGTTTGGCACGCTCGGCAAACGCGTTGATGACAGGCTGGTGCGGGACGTCACGGGCGTCGGAGCCGTCGACGGCGGGCACGTTTTGCAGCGCATCGAAGTAGGCACGCCACGAATCGGGCACGCTGGTCGGATCGGCCAGGTAGTTTTCGTACATCTCTTCCACGTACGGCACGTTGCCGCCGAAGAGATACGAGTTGTTGCTGTACGCAACGTAGACGCTGTTCGTCTCGCTCATGAGTCCGCTGACCTCCGCCCCCCTGAAGGGAGCATTAGCTGGTTGAAAAAACCTTCCGCGACACGGCTGGACCGGTTGGCGGATGCGACAGTGACTGGAAGGACCTGTGCAGCCCGACATTGTGCCATCGTTCGTGAAAAGCTGGCAAAGATTTTGTGCTTGTCTCCGAGCCTGGGCGCTCCACCGGTCGGGCGAAGGCGGACCCTGCAAACGCGCAGGCCTGAATTATTGTTTCTTGTCCTGAGTGTCGTCCGGTTTCTTGACAGGTAACTGACCGGACGTGCCCACACTCACCGTACCGCCACCGGCTGAAACCCCGACACCAACCCCCACCCGCCCATCGGTCCCCACCGAGACCCCGACCCCGGTATGAGGGCCCACAGGAATGCTCACGCCCAGGTTGAGGCTGCCGCAGGCAGCCAGCACGAGCGGCAGCAGCGCGGCGCAAAGGATTCGGCAAAAACGGCAGTGAGGCAAGTGCATGAGGCCCATTGTAGGCCCGTGCAACTCAGCTGGCGACGCGCGGGGAAAGGCGGTCGGTGGCGGGAATGGCGCTCGGCTCGTCCATTTCGATGGCGATCTGGGTGCACACCGTGCGACACAGCGTCACGGCTTTTTCGCTCTGAACGCGGTAAATGACCTGGGTGCCCTCTTTGCGCTTGGCCAGCACACCGGCGCGGTACAACAAATTGAGATGCTGCGAAAGGTTGGGCTGGGTGGTGTCGATCTCGGTAAGGAGCTCGGACACCGACTTCTCCTTGTCGCACAGGGCGCTGAGGATGCGCAACCGCATGGGCGTGGCCAGGATCCCGAACAGCTCAGCCGCCAGCTCGAAGACCCGCGCCTTCTCCACGCCCGCCGATGGTGTATCGATGATTTCCTGCATATATAACCAAACCCTTGACCGTATGCTTGAGATGATACCGCCGAACCCGCCCCCTGAACAGCCTGCCCGGCGCAATTCCCTGGAGCGCCCAAACAAAAAGGCCGCTGACGCGGCCTCTGTGACTGACATAAACGGGGTCAGGCCATCAAGTCACGGATCTGCTGCAGCGCCGCCGGGTCGTCCATGGTCGTCAGATCGCCAGGGTCACGCCCTTCACACACCGCCTGGATGGCACGGCGCAGCAGCTTGCCCGAGCGCGTCTTGGGCAGCACCTGCACGAAACGCACGCGTGCCGGACGGGCCACGGCACCGAGCTGATCGTCCACCACCTTCATGATGGCGCCTTCCAGCTTGAGTGCCTCCTCGGGTGTGGCGGCCTGGGCCGGGTCTTTGAGCACGGCAAATGCCACAGCCACCTGCCCCTTGAGCTGGTCGGCCACGCCGACCACCGCCACCTCAGCCACGTTGGGGTGGCTGGAGATGCTCTCCTCGATTTCGCGGGTGCCCAGGCGGTGGCCCGCCACGTTGATCACGTCGTCGGTCCGACCCAGGATGAAGAAGTAACCGTCCGCGTCCTTGACCCCCCAGTCGAAGGTGCTGTACATGGTCCGGCCGTGGATGCTGGACCAGTAGGTCTTGACATAACGCTGGTCATCGCCCCAGACGGTTTGCAAACAGCCCGGCGGCAGGGGACCTTCCACAGCGATCACTCCCTTCTTGTTGGGTTCGTTGATTTCCTCGCCGGTGGTTTCGTCGATCAGGCGCACGTCGTAGCCGTACACCGCCTTGCCCGGCGAGCCGAACTTGGTGGGGGCCTTTTCAATGCCATTGCAGATGGCCATGATGGGCCAGCCGGTCTCGGTCTGCCAGTAGTTGTCGATGATGGGCTTGCGGATGGCGTCGGCGATCCAGGTGGCCGTCGGTTCGTCGAGCGGCTCGCCGGCCAGGAACAGGGCCTTGAGGCTGGACAGGTCGTACTTGGTGAGGTAGGCCGGGTCCTGCTTCTTGAGCACCCGCGCCGCCGTGGGGGCTGAGAACATCACGCTGACCTTGTACTTTTCCACCAGGCTCCACCAGATGCCTGCGTCGGGGCGGATGGGCAAGCCCTCGTACATGATGGTAGCCATGCCGTTGATGAGCGGGCCGTAGATGATGTAGCTGTGCCCCACCACCCAGCCGATGTCGGACGTGGAGAAGTAGGTTTCGCCCGGTTCGCCCATGTAGATGTGCTTCATGGACGCGGCCAGGGCCACGGCGTAGCCGCCGGTGTCCCGCTGCACACCCTTGGGCTTGCCGGTGGTGCCACTGGTGTACAGGATGTAGCTCGGGTGGGTGCTGTCGACCCACTCACACGGCACCTGGGCGTCAAGGTGCTGGGCGCGCAGGGAGGCGTAGTCCACGTCGCGGCCAGCCACAGGCGACAGCTCCGCCAGGCCCCGGTTGACCATGATGACGTTGGCGGGCTTGTGCGCCGAGAGGCTGATGGCCTCGTCCAGCAGGTGTTTGTAAGGGACGACCTTGCCACCACGCATGCCGGCGTCGGCGCTGACGATGACTTTGGGCTGGGCATCGTCGATGCGGCTGGCCAGCGAATGACTGGCAAAGCCACCGAACACCACCGAATGGATGGCGCCGATGCGCACGGCCGCCAGCATGGCGAAGCAGGCCTCAGCGATCATCGGCATGTAGATCAGCACCCGATCGCCCTTCTTCACCCCCAGGGCCTGGTAGATGGCCGCAAAACGCTGTACCTCCTGATGCAGTTCGCGGAAGCTGTAGGCCTTTTCGGTATCGGTTTCGGTAGAGACGAAGATCAGCGCATTCTGGTCGGCGCGGTCCTTCAGGTGGCGGTCCACGGCGTTGTGACACAGGTTGGTCTGCCCCCCTTCGAACCAGCGGGCAAACGGCGGCTTGTCGTAGTTGCAGACGCGCTGAAAGGGCTGGTGCCAGTCGATAAGCTGGGCCTGTTCGGTCCAGAAGGCGTCACGGTCGTCAATGGAACGGCGGAAGAAGTCGGCGTAAGAGGCGCTGGCAGGCATGGTGTCTCCGTAAGGCGGAAGGCCGAACAATGATCGGCCCGACAGAAATTGAATTCATAATTATTGACACGGCGCTTGCACCTCCCTGACAAATCGGGACACCGAAATACAAAAAGCCCTGCCATTTGCATGACAGGGCTTGGTGTATGGTGGGTGATACATGGATCGAACATGTGACCCCTGCCGTGTGAAGGCAGTGCTCTACCGCTGAGCTAATCACCCGAAATCGGGATGGTGGGTGATACATGGATCGAACATGTGACCCCTGCCGTGTGAAGGCAGTGCTCTACCGCTGAGCTAATCACCCATCAAGCCTTAAATTATATACCGCTTTCTTTCATTTTTAAAAACGGACAACAGAAATTACGCCGCGGCCAGGGCCCGCCAGACGGTCTTGCCCTTGCTGGCCTTGTCAAGGTCGGCCAGCAACGCCTCGTGGGCCGCGGCCTCCTGCTCGTTGGCGCTGATTACCGGCAAGGCAAACTGCGACAAGTCGAGCAGCGTCACCCCACCGTCCACCGCCGTGCCACTGTCGATCTCCATCACCAGGGCATCCTGCCCCCGGGTCAGGTTGATGTACACATCGGCCAGCAGCTCGGCGTCGAGGAGCGCGCCGTGCAGGGTACGCCCCGAGTTGTCGACGCCGAGGCGGTCGCACAAGGCGTCCAAGCCATTGCGCTTGCCCGGGAACATCTCCTTGGCCATGACCAGGGTGTCGATCACGCCACCCACCAGCTGCCGCGTCGGCCCGTGACCCAGGCGACGGAATTCTTCATCAAGAAAACCGATGTCGAACGGCGCGTTGTGGATGATCAGCTCGGCACCGGCGAGGTAGTCGAGCAGGTCGGCAGCCACCTCGGCGAACTTGGGCTTGTCCGCCAGAAACTCCATGGAGATGCCGTGCACCCGCTGCGCATCTTCGTGAATGTCCCGGTCTTCTGGATTGAGGTAGAAGTGGCGGTTGTTACCGGTGAGCTTGCGGTTGAGCAACTCCACGCAGCCGATTTCGATGATACGGTCACCGTCGAGCGCCGACAGTCCGGTGGTTTCGGTGTCGAGGACGATCTGGCGCATGGCTCAGTGGTGCTCGCGGGCGTGGTTGATGGTGTAGCGCGGGATTTCGATCACGAGGTCTTGCTTGGCCAGCCGGGCCTGACAGCTCAGGCGCGACTGGGGCTCCAACCCCCAGGCCTTGTCGAGCAGGTCGTCCTCCTCTTCGGTCGCCTCGTTGAGCGAGTCGAAGCCCTGGCGCACGATCACGTGGCAGGTGGTGCAGGCGCAGCTCATGTCGCAGGCGTGCTCGATTTCGATGTCATGGTCGAGCAACGCTTCGCAGACGGTGGTGCCCGACAGGGCTTGGAACTCGGCCCCCTGGGGGCAGAGTTCGGGGTGCGGCAATACCTTGATGGTGGGCATGTCAGAGATTCTCCACGTTCTGGCCAGCCAGGGCCTGGGCAATGCTGCGGTTCATGCGCATCGCGGCGAAGGGCTCGGTACCTTTGGCCAGGGCTTCGGTCGCGGCCTCGATCGCGCCGGCATCGGTCAGCTCACGCGCGGCGGCCAGCGCCTGCATCAGGCCATCAATGGCCGCACGCTCCTCGCCATTCAGCAGGTCGCCGTCTGCCGCCAAGGCACTGTGCGTGGCGTCGAGCATACGCTCGGCTTCGACGCGCGCCTCCACCAAGGCACGGGCCTGCATGTCCTGCTGGGCGGTGGCAAAGCTGTCCTGCAGCATGGCGGCAATCTGTTCGTCGCTCAGGCCGTAAGAGGGTTTCACGTCGATGCGCGCCTCCACCCCGGTGCCCTGCTCGCGCGCGGTCACGGTGAGCAGGCCGTCGGCGTCCACGGTGAAGGTCACGCGGATGCGCGCGGCACCCGCCGCCATGGGCGGAATGCCACGCAGCTCGAAACGGGCGAGGCTGCGGCAATCGGCCACCAGGTCGCGCTCGCCCTGCACCACGTGCAGCGCCAGGGCGGTCTGGCCGTCCTTGAAGGTGGTGAAGTCCTGGGCCAGCGCGGTGGGTATGGTGGTGTTGCGCGGCACGATGCGCTCCACCAGCCCGCCCATGGTCTCGATACCCAGCGACAGCGGAATCACGTCGAGCAACAGCAGCTCGCCGTCGGGGTTGTTGCCTGCCAGCTGGTTGGCCTGCACGGCCGCCCCCAGGGCCACCACCTCGTCAGGGTTCAGGTTGGTCAATGGTTCCTGGCCAAAGTGCTCGCGCACGGCCTGGCGCACCACCGGCATGCGGGTGGAGCCGCCCACCATCACCACACCCTGGATGTCACTCTTGTCGAGCCGGGCGTCGCGCAGCACGCGGCGCACGGCCGCCATGGTGCGCTGGGTCAGGGCCTGGGTGGCGTCCGCAAAGTCGGCGTGGCGGATGTCCACTGCCAATGGCTGGCCGCGCACGTTGGTGCTCAGCGTCACGGTCTCGCCGCTCTCGGCATGCGCCGACAGGGCTTCCTTCACGCGGCGGGCCTCGGCCAGCAGGTGGGCGCGCTCGGTGGTGCTCAGGTCGGCAGTGCTCACGCCCAGGCCGCTGCGCTGCAGGGCCCATTCGGCCAGGGCGCGGTCGTAGTCGTCGCCGCCCAGTGCGGAATCGCCCCCTGTGGCCATCACCTCGAACACGCCCCGCGTCAGGCGCAGGATGGACACGTCAAACGTACCGCCGCCCAGGTCGTACACCGCGTAGACGCCTTCACTGCCCTGATCCAGCCCGTAGGCGATGGCAGCCGCCGTGGGTTCGTTGATCAGACGCAACACGTTCAGTCCGGCCATCTGGGCCGCGTCCTTGGTGGCCTGGCGCTGGGCGTCGTCGAAATAGGCGGGCACCGTGATCACGGCGCCGAACAGGTCGTCGTCGAAGGTGTCCTCGGCCCGGAAGCGCAGGGTGGCCAGAATCTCGGCGCTCACCTCCACGGGCGACTTGTCGCCCGCCACGGTACGCACGGCGGCCATGCCGGGGCCGTCCACCACCTCGTAAGGCAGTTGTGCAGCCACGCCCTGCGCCTGCAGGTCGGCCAGCTTGCGGCCCATCAGCCGCTTGACGGAGCTGATGGTGTTGTGCGGGTCCTCGGCCTGCGCGGCCAGCGCGTCAAAGCCGATCTGGCGGCCGCTGCCCTGTCCGTTGCCCAGGTAGCGCACCACACTGGGCAGTATCACCCTGCCCTGTTCGTCGGGCAGGCACTCCGGCACGCCGTGGCGCACGGCAGCCACCAGCGAGTGCGTCGTGCCCAGGTCGATGCCGACCGCAATGCGGCGCTGGTGCGGGTCCGGCGTCTGGCCGGGTTCGGAAATCTGCAACAAAGCCATGGTCAGGATTCCAGGCGTTCAAGGCGCTGGTGTACTTCTTCCGTGAAGCGCTCCACGAACATCAGCGCACGCACTTGCTGCACGGCTGCCGCGGGGTTGGCTTCTTGGTCTATCAATTGCGTCAGGGTAGCCAGCGCCTCGTGGCGGGCATCGCGAGCCTCGGCCAGCAAGGTGTCCAGCGTGTCGGCGTCGGCGGCTTCGTCCAGCGCTTCGCGCCATTCCATCTGCCGCATGAGAAAGCTCGCCGGCATGGCCGTGTTGTTTTCGGCGTTCACCGGCACGCCCTGCAGCTCGCACCAGTAGGCGGCGCGCTTGAGGGGGTCTTTCAGGCGCTGGTAGGCTTCGTTGATGCGAACCGACCACTGCATGGCCACACGTTGGGCGGCAGCACCCTGGGCAGCAAAACGGTCAGGGTGAACCTGCCGCTGCAGCTGCTTCCAGCGTTCATCCAGCTCGGCGCGGTCGACGGCGAAGCGTACCGGCAGGCCGAAGAGTTTGAAGTCGTGGTCCTGCAGGTTGAGGGGCGCAGCAGGCGCCTCAGACACGGAAGGACTCTCCACAGCCGCAGCGGTCGCGTTCGTTGGGGTTGTTGAACTTGAAGCCTTCGTTCAGGCCTTCGCGCACGAAGTCGAGCTGCGTGCCGTCGATGTAGGCCATGCTCTTGGGGTCCACCAGGATCTTGATGCCCCGGTCCTCGAACACCACGTCCTCGGGCGCCACCTCGTCCGCGTACTCCAGCTTGTAGGCCAGGCCAGAGCAGCCGGTGGTCTTCACGCCCAGGCGCACCCCGACACCCTTGCCCCGGCGGGCCAGGTATTTGGTCACGTGCTTGGCAGCGGCTTCGGTAACGGTGACGGACATGGTGTCGTTCGGCTTTCTCAGTGAGCGTGCTTCTTCTTGTAGTCGTCCACCGCGGCCTTGATGGCGTCTTCGGCCAGGATGGAGCAGTGGATTTTCACCGGCGGCAGGGCCAGTTCTTCGGCGAT
>JAUWAE010000174.1 GCA_030602185.1 Comamonadaceae bacterium | reverse complement strand
GCCAACGCCAGCGCACGCCGCGGCAGCGGCTGGTGCCGCCAGCGCCAGAACAACCCCGCCGCCAGCGCGTAGTACAGGCCCAGCGCCGCCGCCAGTGCCACCACAGCAAGGGCGGCGAGCGGCGCCGGCAGGCCGCCGTAGGTGTGCATGGACACGAACAGCCACCAGAAGGTGCCCGCCAGCCAGCCGGTGGCGAACAGCCAGCCGCGCCCCGAGGCCGACCAGGCGGTCGGGGCCCGGGTCCACAGCGTCACGGCCAGCGCCAGCGCCAGCAACTGCAGCAGGGGCAGCGGTTCGCCCTGCGTCGCCCCGAAAGGCAGCGGCCAGGCCAGGGCCCAGGCGTGCGCCACCCCGGCGCCCAGCAGCGCCACCGGACCAGCCCAACGACTCACAGCCAGCGGCGCCACGGCACGCTCAGGCCGCGTCGGCTTGGCGCGACACCTTGAACCACTTCACCGCGCCGCCCTTGGTGTGCTGCACCATGAAGCGCAGGCCGGCCAGCTCGTGGCCTTCACCGCGCTTGGGCACGTGCCCCATGGCGTGCGACACCATGCCGCCGATGGTGTCAAAGTCACCCACCGGCAGTTCGACCTGGAACCAGTCATTGACCATCTCGATGGAGGTGTCCCCACTGACGCGCCAGGTCCCGTCGGCCAGCGCAAAGATGTCGCCCTCGTCCTCGCCCTCGTCAAACTCGTCTTCGATCTCGCCGACGATTTCCTCGAGCACGTCCTCGATGGTGATAAGGCCCGCCACCCGACCGAACTCGTCGATGACGATGGCCAGGTGGTTGCGGTTGCCGCGGAACTCGCGCAGCAGGTCGTTCAGGCCCTTGCTCTCGGGCACGAACACGGCCGGGCGCAGCAAGGCGCGCACGTTCAGCTCCGGCGCCCGCTGCAGCTTGAGCAGGTCCTTGGCCATCAGGATGCCGATGATGTTTTCCCGCTCGCCCTCGTACACCGGGAAGCGCGAATGCGCCGTCTCGATCACCGTGTGCAGCAGGTCCTGGTAGGGCGCATGGATGTCCAGCGCGTCCATGCGCGGTGCCGCCACCATCACATCGCCAGCGGTCATGTCGGCGATGCGGATCACCCCTTCGAGCATCACGCGCGATTCGGCGTCGATGATGTCGTTGTCCTCGGCATCGGCCAGGGTTTCGATCAGCTCGTCCTTGGAGTCGGGTCCGGGGTGGATGAACTCGGCGAGCTTTTGCAGGAAACTGCGCTTGTCGTCGTGCCGCACCGCGCGGTGCGGCGACGGACTGGGATACGGATCGGCCACTGAGTGTCGGCGGTAGTTGCGATGCCGCCTAGGATACATCAGCCCCGTGACGGACGGGGACCGGGCTCAGGCCGGCGTGCGCCCGAACAAGCGCCCCAGCAAGCGGCGGAAACGCCGGCTGTGCGCCTTGAGCCGGTAATTGGTCTGGGCCACCTGCTCCTCCAGCAGCTCGGTCACGTGGGACTCGAAATCCGCCGGGGGCAGCTCCAGGTGGCATTCGCTTTCGCTGCCATCTCGGGCAATGGTGGCACCGGCCTTGCGGGCGATCTTGAGCATGGCCGCGTTCTCGCTCAGGGCGTGGATGAGCAGCATCGTCACGCCATGGTTGCGCGCGTGCATGACGGCACGGCCGAACAGCTGCTGGCCGTAACCACGCCCGCGGGCGCGGGCGCTCACGCTGACCCCAAACTCGGCCACGTTGGCGTGCGCCGCCTCCAGGCTGTAGGCCAGGTGGGCCATGGCGATCAGCTCAAGCCGGCGGTTGAAGATGCCGAACACCTCGTCTCGGCCAAAGCGCAGCCCCTCGACGTAGCGGCGGACGTGTGCGTCCTGCGCCGCGTAACCGAACCGCAGGTAGCGGTCTTGTTCGCCCAGCGCCAGCAGGTGGGCCTCGATGGCCGCACGGTGCTCGTCCCCCAGGGTGCAGATGGGCGCCCGGGCGGTGGAAGGAGAGCGTTCGA
Organism: Comamonadaceae bacterium; assembly: GCA_030602185.1. Classification (GTDB taxonomy): domain Bacteria; phylum Pseudomonadota; class Gammaproteobacteria; order Burkholderiales; family Burkholderiaceae_C; genus JAUWAE01. Next base: position 3,279 of record JAUWAE010000174.1, on the reverse strand, counting down.
TATCAACCATGCGCGGAATATAAGGGTTTTCCCTTGACTTGCAAGACCCACCGGTCGAGAACACGACCACCGGGCAGGGTCATCCGGCGCCGCCCTGCCCGCCAGCCGATGGCACCCAAGTGTGCCTTCGGCGACAGTTTCTAGGGGCAAGCCCTAGCCGGCCGCGGCCAGCCCCGCGACACAATCGTTGCACCTTCGCCACACCGCCTACACGGCCACAAGAACACCGCCATGGACAAGATCTGGCTCCACAGCTACCCCCCCGGCGTCCCGCACGACGTCGATCCGTCACAGTACCGCTCGCTCAACGAGCTGTTCGAGGAATCCTTCCGTCGCCACGCCAAGGAGCCGGCCACGGTCTGCATGAACAGCTGGATGAGCTACGGCCAGCTCGACGAATGGAGCACCGCAATGGGTGCCTACCTGCAGTCGCTCGGCCTGCCGCCCGGTGCGCGGGTGGCGATCATGCTGCCCAACCTGCCGCAGTTCCCGGTGACCATGGCGGGCGTGCTGCGCGCCGGCTACACCTGCGTCAACGTCAACCCGCTCTACACCGCGCGCGAACTGGAACACCAGCTCAAGGACTCGGGCGCCGAGGCGATCGTCATCCTGGAAAACTTCGCCCACACGCTGGAGGAGGTGATCGACCACACCCCGGTCAAGCACGTGGTGGTGGCCAGCTTTGGCGACCTGCTGGGCTTCTGGTACGGCCGCTGGATGACCTTCGCCGTGCGCCACTTGGCCAAGCTGGTGCCGCCCTTCAAGCTGGCGCTGCAGGGGCCGGCCGGGCCGCGCACCGTGGTGCCGTTCCGCCAGGCGCTGGGCATCGGCCACAGCCGCAGCCTCAAGCCCGCCGACGTGAATCACGACAGCATCGCCTTTCTGCAGTACACCGGCGGCACCACCGGCCTGTCCAAGGGCGCCATCCTCACCCATGGCAACGTGATCGCGGCCACGCTGCAGGCCGAGGCCTGGTTCACCCCGGCCCTGAGCAAGATCGGCGACGTGCGCCACGCCAACCACATCATGGCGCTGCCGCTGTACCACATCTTCGCGCTCACGCTGGAGCTGCTGGTGATCCGCCACGGTGCGCACGCCACACTCATCCCCAACCCGCGCGACATCCCCAAGTTCGTGGAAACACTCAAGGGCCGGCCGTTCAACGTGCTGCCGGCCGTCAACACCCTCTTCAACGGGTTGCTGAACAACGCGCGCTTCCGCCAGCTCGACTTCTCCAAGCTGGTGCTCTCGCAGGCTGGCGGCATGGCCGCGTCCGAAGGCACCGCGCGCCAGTGGCAGTCCGTCACCAAATGCGCCATGATCGAAGGTTGGGGCATGAGCGAGACCTGCGCCATCGGCACCAACAACCCGGTCACCAACACCGAGTTCACCGGCACCATCGGCCTGCCGCTGCCGGGCATCGACATCGCCATCAAGGACGACAACGGCCAGAGCCTGCCGCCCGGAGGCACCGGCGAGATCTGCATCAAGGGCCCCAACGTGATGCGCGGCTACTACAACCAGCCGGAAGAGACCGCCAAGACCTTCACCGCCGACGGCTACATGCGCACCGGCGACATCGGCGTGATGGACGAGCGCGGCTACATCCGCATCGTGGACCGCAAGAAGGACATGATCATCGTCTCGGGCTTCAACGTCTTCCCGACCGAGCTGGACAACGTGATCTCGATGTGCCCGGGCGTGCTGGAATGCGCCACCGTGGGCGTGCCCGACGAGCACTCCGGCGAGGCGATCAAGGTGTACGTGGTGCGCAGCGACCCCACCCTGACCGAAGACGCCGTGCTGCGCTACTGCCACGACAACCTGACTGGCTACAAGCGGCCCAAGTACATCGAATTCCGCGACGAGCTGCCCAAGAGCAACGTGGGCAAGATCCTGCGGCGGGAGCTGCGGCAGAAGTAACAACCCCCTTGGTGTGGCAGGCGAAGGCGGCGCCCCTATACTGCCGCCACCGCCCCACACCTGCCCTGCCCATGCCCGTCCTGGACCTCCGAACTGTCATCTTCCTGTCGGGGGCCATCGGGGTCTTGATGTCGCTGGTGCTGTTCTTCATGCACCGCAGCCACCGGCATTCCATCCACGGCCTGGGGCAATGGGCGGCCGCGCCGCTGCTGGTGTTCATTGCCACGCTGATCCTCGGCACCCAGGGCTACGCACCGGCCTGGTTCTCGGTCGTGTTCGCCAACCTGCTGCTGTTGGGCGGATTGACCCTGTTCCTCACCGGCACCTGCCGGTTTTACGGGGTGACGCCACCCCGCTGGCCGTGGCTGGCCCTACCCCTGGTGGCGGCCCTGCTGTACCTGTGGGCCGTCCGGGACCCGAATTACGGCCTGCGGCTGATGGTGGCGAACACCTTCACGGCCGGGGTCCAGGTCCACAACTTCGTGCTGCTGTGGCGCCAGGACCGCACCAGCCTGGCAGGCCGGTTCACCCTGGCCGTGCTGGGTACCATGGCCTGCCTGTCGCTGTCCCGGGTGCTGTCCGCCCACCAACTGCCGGCAGACGGCCACCTCTTCATGCCCACGGCACTGCAAAGCTTCTTCGTGGGCAGCTACTCGTTTTCTCTGCTGGCCCTCACGGTGGGCTTCGTGCTGCTCACCAGCGAACGCCTGCGCGAGCAACTGCAGCACCTGCTCGGCCACGACACCCTCACCGGCGCGCTGAGCCGCCACGCCCTGTTCGAGCGAGGCCAGCAGGAGGTCGCGCGGGCACGGCGCACCCAGCGTCCGATCAGCGTGATGGTGATGGACCTGGACCACTTCAAGCAGGTGAACGACCAGCACGGCCACCTCGTGGGCGACCGGGTGCTGCGCGAGTTCGCCCTGCGGGTGCGCCACGAGCTGCGCCAGGGCGACCTGCTTGGCCGCTTTGGTGGCGAGGAGTTTGTGGTGGTGCTGCCCGACACGGACGCCGAGCAGGCCCGCCGGGTGGCCGAGCGGATCCGTACCACCCGCCCCAACGACGACGCGCTGGTGCCCGTCACCGTCAGCATCGGCCTGGTCACAGCGTCCCAGCTTGCCCTGGCGCAGCCCCCACAGGGCACGCTGGACGCGCTGATCGCCCAGGCCGATCGCGTCCTCTACCAGGCCAAGGCCGCCGGTCGCGACCAGGTGGTGGTGGCCGACAGCCCCACAACGACATGACCCCCCCCCACGCCATCGACCTCCCCCCCCAGTTGTACGTCTTCGAACGCGGCTGGCTGTCGGCCAACAACGTGCTCGGCCTGGGGCCGGAAGGCGCCACCCTGATCGACTCCGG
>JAUWAE010000068.1 GCA_030602185.1 Comamonadaceae bacterium | reverse complement strand
GCTCGGCGGACTTGCCGTCCAGCAGGGCTTGGGCACGGCCGCCGTCGGCGCTGGGTGCTGCCGGGGCCGCAGGCTTGGGCGCTTCGGCGGGCGGCTTGGGTGGCGCCACAGGGGCTTTGGCTGCCGCGGCCGCGGGGGCCGGTGCAGGCGCGGGGGCCGGTGCAGGGACCGGTACTGGGGTCGGCTCCTGCCTGGGCGGCGCGGGCGGGGACGACGCCACCGCCTGTTCACGCTCGTCGAGGCCATCGACCTTGACGTCGGAGGCCGGAGCCACCGGCGTGGCGGGCAAGGTGGCCACGGGCGCAGTTGGCTTGGCCGGGATGTCGATCGGGATGTCCACCGCGATCGGGCGCGGCTGGGTGTCGAACAGCAAAGGCAGGCCGATCACGCCGGCCAGCACGAGCACACTGGCGCCGATGAGCCGGTGCCGGGCACGCCGCCGAATGGCTTCGATGGTGGGCGGCTGAGTCGGGCTGGAAGCACCCTGGCCGCCGGAACGCAGATGGAACATTTGCGGGTTTCGCTCTGGTGACGCTGCGGGGCCGGGGTGTGAGGGAGGCGGAGGGCGCAGGCTTCAGGCCTGCAGGTGCTTGGCCGCCAGCCGCGGCACGCCGTCTTGCAACACGCCACCCACGGTGAAGAAGGATCCAAAAACCACGATTCTATCAGCCGGGTCTGCCGCCGACACGGCGGCGGCCAGCGCCTCGACCGGACTGCCGTGGCGGCTGGAGGCCGTGTCCGACCGGGTGTTCGTCCCCTGCCAGATGGCGGCCAGGTCCATCGCCGTGGCGGCCCGGCCCAGGGGCAGGTCGGTGAAGTACCAGCGGTCGATCAGGGGGTTCACCCGCTCGAACATGGGGCGCAGGTCCTTGTCGGCCATGGCACCGAACACCGCGTGGGTGGTGGGGTAGAAGCCCATGGCGTCGAGGTTTTCAGCCAACGCGGCCACCGAGTGGGGGTTGTGGGCCACGTCGAGCACCAGGGTGGGCTGGCCGGGCACGATCTGGAATCGCCCGGGCAGTTCCACCAGCGCCAGCCCGGTGCGCACCGCCTGGGCGGTGACGGGCAGGCGCGGGTGCAGCGCCTCCAGCGCCGCCAGCACGCCCGCGGCGTTCACCAACTGGTTGGCCCCGCGCAGCGCAGGGTAAGCCAGGCCGCTGTAGCGGCGGTTGCGGCCGGTCCAGCCCCACTGCTGCTTGTCGCCCGCGAAATGGAAATCGCGCCCCAGGCGCCACAGGTCGGCCCCCACCTCAAGCGCACGGTCCAGCACGGTCTGCGGCGGCACCGGGTCGCTCACCACGACCGGGCGGCCGGTGCGCATGATGCCGGCCTTTTCGTAGCCGATGGACTCGCGGTCCGGCCCCAGGTACTCCATGTGGTCCAGGTCCACGCTGGTGATGACGGCGCAATCGGGGTCGAACACGTTGACCGCGTCCAGCCGTCCGCCCAGGCCCACCTCCAGGATCACCACATCCAGGCCGGCGCGCGCGAGCGTCAGCACAATGGCCAACGTCGTGAATTCAAAGTAAGTGAGCGACACCTCGGGCTGTCCGTCACCGCCACGCCGCGCTTGTTCCACCTCGGCAAAAGCGGGCACCAGATCGGCCGGGGCCACCGGGGCGCCGAGCACGCGGCAGCGCTCCTCGAAGTGCACCAGGTGGGGCGAGGTGTACACGCCGGTGCGGTAGCCGGCCTGCTGGTAGATGGCTTCCAGCATGGCGCAGGTGGACCCCTTGCCGTTGGTGCCCCCCACGGTGATGAGGGGGCACGGCAGGCGCAGGCCCTGCCCGCCGTTGAGCCGCTGCGCCACGGCGCGCACCCGGTCCAGCCCCATTTCGATGGTGGTGGGGTGCAGGCGTTCGCAATGGGCCAGCCAGTCGGCCAGGGTGGAGGGCAAAGTGGTCATCCTCGTATTGTCGCAGCCCCACACCGCCGACGACGCGGGCATCGGGCACAATGCCACGATGATCAAGGTCTATGGCATACCGAATTGCGACACGGTGAAGAAGGCCCGCGCCTGGCTGGCCGAGCGCGACGTCGCCCACGAATTCCACGACTTCAAGAAACAGGGCGTGCCGGCCGACCGGCTGCCCCACTGGAGCGCTCAGGTGGGCTGGGAGAAGCTGGTCAACCGCAAGGGCACCACCTGGCGCCAGTTGGACCCAGCGGTGCAGGCCAGCCTGACGGACGAAGCCAGCGCCCACTCGCTGATGCAACAGCACGCCAGCGTCATCAAACGGCCTGTGGTGGAATGGAGCAACGGTGCGGTGACGGTGGGTTTTTCGGCCGACGACTGGGCCGAGCGCGGCTGACAGGCCGCCCCGGGCACTGGCCCTTAAAATGGCAGGTTGACGTCGCCCCGCGCGACCGGTACCTCTTTTCACCTTCTCCCACCGGATTCCCCATGAGCACCACCCAGATCGACGGCGTGTCCGTCAACACCCAGGCCAATGTGTACTTCGATGGCAAGTGCGTCAGCCACGGCATCACCTTCCCCGATGGCACCAAGAAGTCGGTGGGTGTGGTGCTGCCTGCCACCCTCACCTTCAACACCGGCGCGCCGGAGATCATGGAATGCGTGGCCGGTGGCTGCGAGTACAAGCTCAAGGGCTCCGACGAATGGCTGAAGTCCGGCCCTGGCGAGAAATTCAGCATCCCGGGCAACAGCAGCTTCGAGGTCCGCGTGACCGAGGCCTACCACTACATCTGCCACTTCGGCTGATCGGGGAGCACCGCACATGGCCTCCATCCTGCAAAACCTGCCCACCGGGCAAAAAGTGGGCATCGCCTTTTCGGGCGGCCTGGACACCTCCGCCGCCCTGCTGTGGATGAAGAACAAGGGCGCCCTGCCCTACGCCTACACCGCCAACCTGGGCCAGCCCGACGAGTCGGACTACGACGAAATCCCGCGCAAGGCCATGGGCTACGGCGCCATCCAGGCGCGCCTGATCGACTGCCGCCCGCAGCTGGCCGCCGAAGGCATTGCCGCCCTGCAGGCCGGTGCCTTCCACATCAGCACCGCCGGCATCACCTACTTCAACACCACCCCGCTGGGCCGCGCCGTGACCGGCACCATGCTGGTGGCCGCCATGAAGGAAGACGACGTCCACATCTGGGGCGACGGGTCCACCTTCAAGGGCAACGACATCGAGCGCTTCTACCGCTACGGCCTGCTGACCAACCCGGCACTGAAGATTTACAAGCCCTGGCTGGACCAGACCTTCATCGACGAGCTGGGCGGCCGCAAGGAGATGAGCGAGTTCCTCATCGCCAACGGCTACGACTACAAGATGAGCGTGGAGAAGGCCTACAGCACCGACAGCAACATGCTGGGCGCCACCCACGAAGCCAAGGACCTGGAGCATCTCAACAGCGGCATCCGCATCGTCAACCCCATCATGGGCGTGGCGTTCTGGAAAGACGACGTGGTGGTGAAGGCCGAAGAGGTGACCGTGCGCTTTGAAGACGGTGTGCCAGTGGCCTTGAACGGCCAGACCTTCGGCAGCTTGGTGGACCTGATCCTGAAAGCGAACGAGATCGGCGGCCGCCACGGCCTGGGCATGAGTGACCAGATCGAAAACCGCATCATCGAGGCCAAGAGCCGCGGCATTTACGAGGCCCCGGGCCTGGCGCTGCTGCACATTGCATACGAGCGCCTGGTCACCGGCATCCACAACGAGGACACCATCGAGCAGTACCGCATGAACGGCCTGAAGCTGGGCCGCCTGCTGTACCAGGGCCGCTGGTTCGACCCGCAGGCCATCATGCTGCGCGAAACCGCCCAGCGCTGGGTGGCCCGCGCCATCACCGGCGAAGTGACGCTGGAGCTGCGCCGCGGCAACGACTACTCGATCCTCAACACCGAGTCGCCCAACCTGACCTACGCGCCCGAGCGCCTGAGCATGGAAAAGGTGGAAGACGCGCCGTTCACGCCGCTGGACCGCATCGGCCAGCTGACGATGCGCAACCTGGACATCGTGGACACGCGCGCCAAGCTGGGCGTGTACTCCAACGCCGGGCTGCTGTCGCTGGGCCAGGGCGACGACTTCCTCAAGCTGGGCCAGTAAGCACCGCCGACACCGAAGAAGGCCGGGCAACCGGCCTTTTTTACTGGAATGACCCACGACACCGCCACCCGGGGCATGCTCGCCCGGCTCATTCTGGGCCAGGTGTCTGTGCACGCCTGCATGACCGGGCTGCGGCTGGCGCTGCCGCTCTACGCGCTCCAACACGGGCACAGCGCCGCCGAGGCGGGCTTGCTGGTGGCGCTGTTCGCCGCCAGCAACGTGCTGCTGGCCCTGCCCTGGGGCCGGCTGGCCGACCGCTACGGCCTGCACCGCCCCTGGGGGCTGTCCGTGGCGATGGCGGTGGCCGGTGCCAGCGTGGCGGGCGTGGGGGCCAGCTATTGGGCCTTTGGCGGGGCGGCGCTGCTGGTGGGTGGCGCCATGGGCCTGGCCCAGGTGGCGGTGCACCGGCGTGCTGGCATGGTGCAGCTGGATGCCCAGGCCCGGCGCGAACTGTGGGGCTGGCTGTCGCTGGCACCGCCGGCCGCAAACCTGTTGGGCCCGGTGCTGGCCGGCCTGCTGCTGGACCACGCCGGCGCCCAGGCGATGGACCTGCCCTCGCTGCGGTGGACCTGCGCCGCCTTGGGGGTGCTGGCCCTCTCCAGCTGGTTCTGGGTGCGTGACGTTGCCGAGAAAGCAGGCGGCGCTGGCGCGTCGGCACATGCGGCGGGTGCCAAGCGCGAACTGCTGGCCGACCGTCGCCTGCGCCGCCTGCTCATCACCGCCTGGGCGGTGGCCACCTGCTGGGACGTGCATGCCTTTGTGGTGCCCATGCTGGGCCACGAGCGCGGGTTCAGCGCCTCGGTGATCGGGATCATTCTGGGGGCCTTTGCCCTGTCGGCCGCGCTGGCGCGCCCGTTGCTGCCCCGCCTGACGGCCGGCTGGCACGAACACACGCTGATGTGCGGCTGCCTGCTGGCCACCGCGGCATTGCTGGCGGCCTACCCGTTCGCGCCCAACCCGTGGGTGGCGGGCGGTTTGTCACTGGTGCTGGGCTGGACCCTGGGCGCCTTGCAGCCCATGGTGTTGAGCCTGCTGCAGCAGATCACCCCCGCCGAGCGCATCGGTCAGGCCCTGGGCCTGCGGCTCATGACAGTGAGTGCCACCAGCGTGTGCATGCCACTGTTGTTTGGCACCTCGGGCGTGGCTATCGGCATTTCGGCCATTTTCTGGGGGGCAGGCGCCATCGCGCTGGTGGGCGCCCGCCTGGTGTGGTCATTGGCCGGCGAACGCCCGCCGCCGGCACGGCAAGCGGCACCTGAGTGAAGCACGCCGCTCAGCGCAACGCTTCGGCCCACTGCACCACGTCAGCCGCCATGCGCTCGGTGGCCTGGGGCGCGCGCAAATTCCCGGCCAGCACATGCTGGCCCGCGGACTCGCTGTAGTCCACCGCCACCAGCGTTTTGCGCTCGGCGCCGATGCGCGGGAACAGCGCCTTGATTTCCTGCGGATCGACCGTCTGGTCGCCTTCCGAATACAGCGCCAGCACCGGGGCACGCAGGACCGACAGGTCGCTCTCGCGCACGTGCTTGACCAGGGCCATCATGGGAAACAGCGCACGGGTGGGGTACACCTGCGTCCAGGCGTGGTTCCGGGCCTCGTCCGCATCCGGCTGCCCCCGGGTGTCGCCTTCCAGGCGCAGTGCCAGTTCGCGCCCCCAGGGCTGGTTGATCAGCTCGGATTTCTTGTCCTTGGGGCCGTAGTTGGGCGAGATCAGCACGTAACCGGCCACGCCCTGCCCTTCGGGCCGCGCACCCAGCCACGTGGCCAGCGTGGCGCCGGTGGACACGCCGATCACGAGCACCCGCTCGCCCAGCCGCTCGCCCACGCGCACGGCCTCCACCGCATCGGCCAGCCAGTCCTGCACCGTGGGCTCGCCCATGGCCTCGGTGGTGCGGCCGTGGCCCGCCAAGCGCGTGTAAAACAGGTTGGCGCCCAGTCGCTGGGCCACCGTTTCGGCCAGCGGTGCCGTTTCCAGCCGCGATGCCGTGAAACCGTGCAGGTACACCACCGCCCAGGGGGTGCGTTCCCCCGGCGTGCCGTGCCACACCACCTGCTTGTGCAAACCGCTGCGGATGTCGGGGTAGGCCGCCTCCGAACGCGCCAGCCAATCGTCCAGCTGTACCACCGCGGGCGGTGCCTCGCGTGGGGCGGGTTCGTCGGGGCCGAAGGCGTTCTTCGGCCCCAGAAAGTACACCGCCAGCGCCAACACGAACCCGAACAGCACCGCGCGCGCGGTGGGCGACGGCGTGCGCCGCTGAATTGCTGAATGCACCATGAATTCCCTCAAAGCTGAAAACGCGTCACACCACCACCGGCTCCGGCTCCAGCCGGATGCCAAACCGCTCGTACACGCTGGTCTGGATGGCCTTGGCCAGGGTCATCACCTCGCCACCGGTGCACGGGTGCTCGGCATCGCCCCGGTTCACCAGCACCAGGGCCTGCTTGTCGTACACACCGGCATGCCCCACGGTCTTGCCCTTCCAGCCACAGGCGTCGATCAGCCAGCCCGCGGCGAGCTTGATGCTGCCGTCCGGCATGGGGTAGTGCACCACCTTCGGGTCGCGGCCGATGATGTCTGCGCACTGCTCGGGCGTCACGGTGGGATTCTTGAAGAAGCTGCCGGCGTTACCGATGACGGCCGGATCGGGCAGCTTGGCGCGACGGATGTCACAGATCCAGTCGAACACCTGCTGGGCCGAGGGCGCCTGGATGCCGGTGTCGGCCATCTTGCGCTCCAGGTCCAGATAGCCGAGTTCGGGCTTCCAGGCCTTGGGCAGCCAGAACCGCACCCGGGTGATGAAGGCCCGGCCAGCCAGCCCAAACCCCTTGTCGCCTGCCCGGGCGTGCTTGAACACCGAATCGCGGTAGCCGAAGCCGCACTGGGCGGCGTCCAGGGTGAACGACTGCCCGGTTTCTAGGTCCACCGCGTCGAGGGAATGGAAGCGGTCCTGCAGCTCCACACCGTAGGCGCCGATGTTCTGCACCGGCGCCGCCCCCACGGTGCCCGGGATCAAGGCCAGGTTTTCCAGGCCGGGCCAGCCCTGGGCCAGCGTCCACGCCACGAAAGCGTGCCAGCCTTCGCCGGCACCGGCTTCCACCAGCCAGCCCTGGTCGGTTTCGCGCACCAGCCGGCGCCCAGCGATTTCCACCTTCAACACCAACGGCCGCAAGTCCCCGGTCAGCACGATGTTGCTGCCCCCGCCGAGCACGAACACATCGTCCCAGCGCCAGTCGGGGTGGCGGATCAAGGCCAGCAGCTCGTCTTCCGAGCCGATGCGCGCCAGGCGATGCGCCCGCGCGGCAATGCCAAAGGTGTTGAGGCGCTGGAGCGCCACGTTTTTCTCGACTAACATGCGCGGATTGTCTCATTCGCACCAGAGTACCCATGCCTTCTTTTGACACCAAGCTCGAAGCCGATTTTGTGGAAGTGAAGAACGCCGTAGAGAACACGGCGAAGGAAATCGGCACCCGCTTCGACTTCAAAGGCACCAGCGCCGCCGTCGAGCTCAAGGACAAGGACATCATCCTGTACGGCGACGCCGACTTCCAGCTGCAGCAGGTGGAAGACATCCTGCGCAACAAGCTCACCAAGCGCAACGTGGACGTGCGCTTCCTGGACGCCGGCAAGGTGGAAAAGATCGGCGGCGACAAGGTCAAGCAGGTCGTGAAAGTGCGCAACGGCATCAGCACCGAAGACGGCAAGAAGATCCAGCAGCTCATCAAGAACAGCAAAATGAAGGTGCAGGCTGCCATCCAGGGCGATGCGGTGCGCATCACCGGCGGCAAGCGCGACGACCTGCAGGCAGCGATCGCACTGATCCGCGCCGAGATGAAAGACCTGCCCCTGAGCTTCGACAACTTCCGTGACTGACACCCGCCCCGCCCGCCCCATGCGCCTGGCCGCGCTGATCGCGGCCGGTTTGGGGATGGGTGTGCCGGTGCTCGCGCAGACAGTGGACTTGGTGGGCCTGAGTGCCGGCCGTGCCCTGCTGGTGGTGGACGGCGGCTCACCGCGCTTTGTCAGCGCCGGCGACAGCGTCGGGGGCGTGCGGGTGTTGAGCGTGGCGGGCGACCATGCGGTGGTCGACGTGCAAGGCGAGCGGCGCACCTTGCGCCTCGGTGGGGGCCCGGTGGCCGCCCCCGTGGCCGCACCAACCCGGCGCATCACCCTCATGGCCGATGGCGGCGGGCATTTCACCAGCCCGGGGCGCATCAACGGCCAGCCGGTGCAGTTCCTTGTGGACACCGGCGCCACGGTGCTCACCCTGAGCGAGTCCCAGGCGGCGCGCATCGGCCTGAACCACCGCGCTGGCCAACGCATCCGCGTGCGAACCGCCAACGGCGAGATCACCGGCCACCAGGTCCAGCTCACCGCGGTGGAGGTGGACGGCCACACCAGCTACAACGTGGCGGCGGTCGTGCTGCCCGCCGACCTGCCCTATGTGCTGCTCGGCAACAGCTTCCTGTCGCGCTTTCGCCTTCAACGAGACGAGGGCCACCTGACGCTGGAGCCCAAGTACTGACCGAACGCCCATGAATTTCAGCCCACAATCCGACCCGGCCTATGGCGTGATGGCGCACTGGATGCAGCAGTGGTCCGACCTGGAGACCCGGCTCGCGGCCCTGCTGCTGGCACCGGGCGCCCAACCCGACTTCCCCAGCCAGCTCGACGCGCTGCACCAGCAGGCCCATGGTCTGCTGATGCTGGATGCCGACAGCTCGCTTTACTGGCTGTTCCAGCTGGCCGCCAGCTCCACCGTGGCCTACAGCGCGTCGCACGCCATGGTCTGCTGGGCCCTGTGCCAGCAGGTGGCCGACGAGCTGGGCCGCCCGGCCAGCGAACGCGACAGCCTGGCCCGTGCCGCCCTCACGATGAACCTGTCGATGACCCGGCTGCAGGACACCCTGGCCGAGCAGCCCACGCCACCGACGCCGGAACAGCGGGCGCTGATCGACACCCATGCCGCGCGCAGCGCCCAGTGGCTGCGCGAACTGGGCGTGACCGACCCACTGTGGCTTGACACGGTGGAGCAGCACCACCTGGCCGATCCCGCCCTGCCCATGGCCGCCCGCATCCTGCAGGCGATGGACCGCTACGCCGCGTTGATCAGCCCGCGCGAGTCACGCCCCGGCCAGTGCGTGGTCGATTCGGCCCGCCACATGCTGGTCAAGCCCGGGCACAAGCTGGACGACGTGGGGCAGGCCCTGCTGCGCGCGCTGGGCATCTGCCCGCCGGGCACCTTTGTGCGGCTGGCCGACGAACGCGTGGCGGTGGTATTGCGGCGCTCCGGCCGTCCGGGCGAGCCCTGGGTGGCCTCGGTGCTGGACGCGCACGGCACGCCGGTGGTGGAGCCCGAACTCATCGACACCGGCCACGACGGCCAGGGGATCGAAGCCGCGCTGGTGACGCGCACCGTGCGGGTGCGCCTCAATCACCCCCGGCTGCTGCAGCTCTCGCGCATGGCGGTGCACCACTGAAAGGGGCTTCGCGCCCCTCTCACTTCTTGCTGCCGATGCGGCTTTCCTGACCTGCCAGCAGGCGCTGGATGTTGGCGGCGTGGCGCCACAGCAGCAGTACACCCATGGCGGCGATGGCCAGCCCCACCGGCCCCGACGTTTCCCACGCCACGCCACCGCCAAACAGGTAGAAGAACGGTGCAAACACCGCGGCCACGATCGCCGCCAGCGACGAGTACCGGAAGAACACCGCCACCAGTACCCAGCTGGCCAGCACCGCCAGGCCCAGCCAGGGCTGCAGTCCGATCAGTACGCCGGCGGCCGTGGCCACGCCCTTGCCACCCTTGAAGCCAAAGAACACAGGGAACAGGTGCCCCAGAAAAGCCGCCAGGCCGACCATCGCGAGCGTGCCCTCGCCCAAGCCCCAACCAGGCCCCCACTGAGCCACCACCCACACCGGCAGCCAGCCCTTGGCCGCATCGAGCAGCAACGTCACCGCCGCCGCCGCCTTGTTGCCGGAGCGCAGCACGTTGGTGGCTCCCGGGTTCTTGCTGCCATAGGTGCGCGGGTCGCTCAGCCCCATGAGGCGGCTGACCACGACCGCGAAAGACAGAGACCCCACCAGGTAGGCCGCCAGCACCGCCACGACCACCGTCCATTCACCCATCGAACTACTCCAGATTCGTGTTTTGAAAGCGCGAGCTTAACGCACCCTATTCCTCGATGGCGCACTGCACGGGCGTGGCGCCCAGCAGCTGCACGCACACCTCGGGGGCGATGCCCACCAGGTAGCCCCGCCGCCCGCCATTGAGCCAGATGCGAGGCAATTCAAGGATGGTGCTTTCGATGTAGACCGGCATGGCCTTGCGCGTACCGAACGGCGACGTGCCGCCGACCAGGTAGCCGCTGTGCCGGTTGGCCACCTCGGGCTTGCACGGCTCCACCGACTTGGCGCCGATCTGCCGCGCCAGGTTCTTGGTCGACACCGTGCGGTTGCCGTGCATCAGCACCACCAGCGGCGCCGCCGACTGGTCCTGCATGATCAGCGTCTTGACCACCGCGGACGGCTCCAGCCCCAGCACCGCCGCGCTGTGCTGGGCACCGCCGTGCTCCACGTACTCGTAGGGGTGCTCGGTGAACGGGACCCCGTTTGCGCGCAGCAGCGCGGTGGCGGGGGTTTCCGACACGTGTCCCTTCTTGGCCATCGTCACACGGCGGGGTCGCGGTTTTCCCAGCGGATCTGGTCGATGGCTTTGAGCAGCTCGGGTGCAAGCTGCGTGCCCCAGGCGTCCAGACACTCGTCGAGCTGGGCCACCGAGGTCACGCCGATGATGGTGCTGGCCACCTGCCACTTGGTGTAGCAGAAGGCCAGCGCCAGCCGGGTCGGTGTCAGGCCGTGCTCGCGCGCCAGCGCGCTGTAGCGGCGGGCCGCAGCCAGCGCCTCGGGCCGCCCCCAGCGCTGCTTGCGCATCGATTCGAACAGCGCCATGCGGCCGGCCGGGGCCTGGGGCCCCTCGAGGCCGGTGTCGTCGTACTTGCCGGTGAGCAGGCCAAACGCCAGCGGCGAATAGGCCAGCAGCGACACGCCCAGGCGGTGCATCGTCTCGTCGAGCCCGTTTTCCACCGAGCGGTTGAGCAGGCAATAAGGGTTTTGCACCGTGGCCACGCGGGGCAAGCCATGTTGCTCGGCCAGGCGCACGAACTCGTGCACCCCGTAGGCGGTTTCGTTGGACAGACCGACCGCGCGGACCTTGCCCGCCCGCACCAGCTCGCCCAGGGCGTCGAGCTGCTCGTGCAGCGAAGCGCAGGGCTTGTCTTTGGTGGGGTCGAAGTACAGCTGGCCGAACACCGGCACGTTGCGCGCGGGCCAGTGGATCTGGTAGAGGTCGATCACGTCGGTCTTGAGGCGGCGCAGGCTGCCGTCACAGGCGGCCAGGATCTCGGCCTTGGTCAGGCCCGACTGGTCGCCCCGGATCCAGGGCATGCCGCGCGACGGGCCCGCCACCTTGGTGGCCAGAACGACCCGTTCGCGCACGCCGGGACGGCGCGCCAGCCATTCGCCAATGATGGACTCGGTGGCCCCACAGGTCTCGGCCCGGGCGGGCACGGCGTACATCTCGGCGGTGTCGATGAAGTTAACCCCGCGCTCCAGCGCGCGGTCGAGGATGGCGTGGGCGGCGTCCTGCGCCACCTGCTCGCCGAAAGTCATGGTGCCCAGGCACACCTGGGTGGCCTGCAGGCCGCTGCGGCCGAGCTCGACGGTAGGCAAAGTGGTTGTGGTCATGAAAGGCTGTGGTGAAGATGAAATGCAGACAGGATTATCGTGACTGCGCCCGGGCTTCTTCCTGCAGGCGCAGCACGCGGCGCTGCACCTTGCCGGTGGTGGTCATGGGCAGCGAGTCGATGAACTCGATCTCCTTGGGGTACTCGTACGGCGCAAGCCGCTCCTTGACGTGGGCCTGCAAGTCGGCCACGAGCGGCGGGTCGAATTCGCTGGCCGGGTCGGCGCAGGTGACCCGCCTCGCGGCCGCGTCCGGCGCCAGCACCACGTAGGCCTTCACCACCGCGCCCCGCTCGGCATCGGGCTTGGGCACCACGGCCGCGTTGGCCACCGCCGGGTGCTTGACCAGGCAGTTTTCGATCTCGCTCGGGCCGATGCGGTAGCCCGCGGCCTTGAACACGTCGTCGGCGCGGCCCTGGTACCAGAGGTAGCCATCGGCGTCGCACAGCGCCAGGTCGCCTGTGCGGCACCAGCTGTCGGCGGGGTCGCCGGTGAACTTGGCGCGCGTGGCGGCGTCGTTGTTCCAGTAG
>JAUWAE010000306.1 GCA_030602185.1 Comamonadaceae bacterium | reverse complement strand
ACGCGGCCGTTGCCGTCGGCGGTCTTGAGCAGCGTCTGCGAGATGACCGCCACCAGCGACTCGGACAGCATGGCGCGCACCATTTCCTTTTCTTCGGGCGGGAAAACGTCGACGATGCGGTCGATGGTCTTGGCCGCGCTCGACGTGTGCAGGGTGCCGAACACCAGGTGGCCGGTTTCGGCGGCGGTCATGGCCAGGCGGATGGTTTCGAGGTCGCGCATCTCGCCCACCAGCACCGCATCGGGGTCTTCGCGCAGGGCCGAGCGCAGCGCGTTCGCGAAGCTCAGCGTCATGGGGCCGACCTCGCGCTGGTTCACCAGGCACTTCTTGGATTCGTGCACGAATTCGATCGGGTCCTCGATGGTGAGGATGTGGCCGTACTCGTGTTCGTTGAGGTGGTTGACCATGGCCGCCAGCGTGGTGGACTTGCCCGAACCGGTGGGGCCGGTTACCAGCACCAGGCCGCGCGGCTTGAGCGCCAGCTCGGCAAAAATCTTGGGGCAGTTGAGCTGCTCCAGCGTCAGGATCTTGCTCGGGATGGTGCGGAACACCGCCGCCGCGCCGCGGTTCTGGTTGAAGGCGTTGACGCGGAACCGCGCCAGACCCTCGATCTCGAACGAGAAGTCCACCTCCAGGAATTCCTCGTAATGCTTGCGCTGCGCGTCGGTCATGATGTCGTACACCATGCCGTGGACCTGCTTGTGGTCCAGCGGCTCGACGTTGATGCGGCGCACGTCGCCGTGGACCCGTATCATGGGCGGCAGGCCGGCCGACAGGTGCAGGTCCGAGGCCTTGTTCTTGACGCTGAAGGCCAAGAGTTGAGTGATGTCCATCCCGATTCCCGAAGAGAGTGGTTTTTCCCATTATGGCAACGATTTCGGACAATCTCCAGCAGGTGCGTGCGCGAATCGCCCGGGCGTGTGAGTGCGCGGGGCGTTCGCCCGAGTCGGTGACGCTGCTGGCCGTTTCCAAAACCTTTGGCCCGCAGGCGGTGCAGGAGGCCGTGGCGGCCGGGCAACAGGCCTTCGGCGAGAACTACGTGCAGGAGGGAGTGGACAAGGTGCGCCACCTGCGCGAGGCCGGGGTGGCAGGGCTGCAGTGGCATTGCATCGGGCCGTTGCAAAGCAACAAGACGCGGCCGGTTGCCGAGCATTTCGACTGGGTGCACACCGTTGACCGCCTGAAGGTGGCGCAACGCCTGAGCGAGCAGCGCCCCGAGGCGCTGGGGCCGCTGCAGGTGTGTGTGCAGGTGAACATCGATGGCGGGGCCAACAAGTCGGGCGTGGCCCCTGACGCGGCGCTGGCACTGGCACTGGCCGTGTCGGCGCTGCCGCGCCTGCAGCTGCGCGGCCTGATGGCGATCCCGGAGCCGGCGGCCGATGCCGGGGCGGCCCGCGCGGTGTTCGACCGGGTGCGCGCGTTGTTCGACGCGCTGGGGGTGAAGCTGCGGCCGCAGGGGGTGCGGTGGGACACGCTGTCCATGGGCATGAGCGACGACCTGGAAGCCGCCATTGCCAGCGGCTCGACCATGGTGCGGGTGGGCAGCGCGATTTTCGGCGCCCGGCACTACCCGGGTCAGGCGGGGGGCTGAGCCTCGCTGCCGGAGGGGGTGGCGGGTGTCAGCGGCAAGGCGAAACTGAAGGTGCTGCCTTTGCCCGGCGTGCTTTCGGCCCAGATGCGCCCGCCGTGCCGTTCGACGATGCGGCGGCACAGCGCCAGACCGATGCCGGTGCCCTCGAACTCGTGGCTGCGGTGCAGGCGCTGGAACACCCCGAACAGGCGGTCGGCACGCCGGGGGTCGAACCCGACGCCGTTGTCCTGCACCCAGAACACGCATTCTCCGGCCGCCGCGTCGGCTTGCCAGCCCACCGTCACCGTGGCCGGCTGGCGCGGGCGGCTGTACTTGAGGGCGTTGGCCAGCAGGTTGTCCCACACCTGGCTGAGCAGCAGGCCGTCGCCGTCGACCTCGGGCAGGTCGTCGGGCAGCTGCCACTGCACC
>JAUWAE010000315.1 GCA_030602185.1 Comamonadaceae bacterium | reverse complement strand
CGCTCGAACAGGTACACGCAGTTGCCGTGGGTGTCGCCAAACACCTGGATTTCGATGTGGCGCGGGCGCTGCACGTATTTTTCGATCAGCACCGCGTCGTCGCCAAAGCTGTTGATGGCCTCGCGTTTGCACGATTCGAGCGCGGCCAGGAAATCTTCGGATTTTTCGACCGCGCGCATGCCCTTGCCACCGCCACCAGCGCTGGCCTTGATGAGCACGGGGTAGCCGATGCGGTCGGCCTCGGCCTGCAGCAGCGCCGGGGCCTGGTTGGCGCCGTGGTAGCCAGGCACCAGTGGCACCTGGGCCTGCTCCATCAGCCGCTTGGATTCGGCCTTCAGGCCCATGGCGTTGATGGCCGACGCCGGCGGGCCGATGAACACCAAACCCGCCGCCGCGCACGCGTTGGCGAAGTCTTCGTTCTCGCTCAAAAAGCCATAGCCGGGGTGGATGGCCTCGGCACCGGTGGCCTTGGCCGCGTCGAGGATGGCCTCCCAGCGGAGGTAGCTTTCTTTGGGCGCGCTGCCACCGATGTGCACTGCCTCGTCACAGGCGGCCACGTGCTTGGCGTGGGCATCCGCATCGGAATAGACGGCCACGGTTTTCACGCCCAGGCGCTGGGCGGTGGCGGCCACGCGGCAGGCGATTTCGCCGCGGTTGGCAATCAGAATCTTCTTAAACATCGTTCAGCTCCTCAGCCCAGCCAGTTCGGTTTGCGTTTTTGCAGGAAGGACTGCACGCCCTCTTTGCCTTCCGCGCTGGCGCGGATGTCGGCAATGCCTTGCACCGTGCGGTCGATCAGCGCGGCGTCGATGGTTTGCTCGGCCACGTCCTGCACCAGCTGCTTGCAGGCGCGCACGGCAGCGGGGCCGGCGCTGGTGAGCGCTTTCACCAGCTCATCCACCTTGGCGTCGAGCTGCTCGGCCGGCACCACCTCGTGCACAAAGCCGATGCGGTGCGCCTCGGCGGCGCTGAAGCGCTCGGCCGTTAGGAAGTAGCGGTGCGCGGCGCGCGCGCCCATGGCCCGCGCCACGTAGGGGCCGATGGTCGCGGGGATCAGGCCCAGCTTCACCTCGCTCAGGCAGTAGCCGGCCGTGTCCACGCTCACCGCCATGTCGCAGCAGGCCACCAGGCCCATGCCGCCGGCGTACACATCGCCCTGCACCCGGGCCACAGTGGGCTTGGGGCAGGTGTAGATCACACGCAGCATCTCGGCCAGCTTGCCGGCATCGACCACGTTTTCTTCGCGGCTGTAGTCGGCCATGCGGCGCATCCAGTTCAGGTCGGCGCCGGCACAGAAGGCCGGGCCCTCGGCGGCCAGCACGATGGCGCGCACGTCGTCGCGCTGGCCCAGCTCGGTGAAGGCCTGCGTCAGCTCGGCGATCACCTCGTCGTTGAAGGCGTTGCGCAGCTCGGCGCGGGTCAGGGTCACGGTGGCGCGGTGTGCCGCCACCTGGAGGGTCAGGTTGCTCATGTCCGGCCCCTCACATGCGGAACACGCCGAACTTCGTGTCCGGAATGGGTGTGTTGAGGCTGGCACTCAGGCCCAGCGCCAGCACGCGGCGCGTTTCGGCCGGGTCGATCACGCCGTCGTCCCACAGGCGGGCGGTGGCGTAGTAGGGGTGGCCCTGGTCCTCGTACTGCTGGCGGATGGGCGCCTTGAAAGCCTCCTCGTCCTCCTTCGACCACTGGCCGCCCTTGGCTTCGATGCCGTCGCGCTTGACGGTGGCCAGCACGCTGGCGGCCTGCTCGCCGCCCATCACGGAAATGCGCGCGTTGGGCCACATCCACAGGAAGCGGGGGCTGTAGGCGCGG
>JAUWAE010000099.1 GCA_030602185.1 Comamonadaceae bacterium | reverse complement strand
CAGCTCGCGCAGGCGCTTGGCCAGGATTTCGTAGTGGAAGTCGCTGTTCTGCTGGAAGATCTCGGTGTCGGGCAGGAAGTGCACCTCGGTGCCGCGCTTTTCGGTCGCGCCGGTCACCCGCATGGGCGACACCTCGAAACCATCCACCGTTTCCAGCAGGCGGTTTTGCACCGCACCCTTGGCAAACTCGATCTGGTGCACCTTGCCGTCGCGGCGCACCGTCAGGCGCAGCCATTTGCTCAGCGCGTTCACGCAGCTCACGCCCACGCCGTGCAGACCGCCCGACACCTTGTAGCTGTTCTGGTTGAACTTGCCGCCCGCGTGCAGTTCGGTCAGCGCAATTTCGGCCGCCGAGCGCTTGGGCTCGTTCTTGTCGTCCATCTTCACGCCCGTGGGAATGCCCCGGCCGTTGTCAACGACGCTGATGGAGTTGTCGGTGTGGATGGTGACGACGATGTCGTCGCAATGCCCGGCCAGCGCTTCGTCGATGGAGTTGTCCACCACCTCGAACACCAGATGGTGCAGGCCGGTGCCGTCGCTCGTGTCGCCAATGTACATGCCCGGGCGCTTGCGCACCGCCTCCAGACCCTCCAGGATCTGGATGGATTCGGCGCCGTAGCCGCCTGCGGCCGGCGTGGAAGGGTTCTGGGAATCGCTCATGCAAACTTTCAGATGCGCATCGGCATCACGACGTACTTGAAGTGTTCGTTGTCGGGGATGGTCACCAGCGCCGACGAATTGCCGTCGGCCAGTTCCACCCGCACCATGTCCTGGCCCATGTTGGCCAGGGCGTCGATCAGGTAGGTGACGTTGAAGCCGATCTCGATGGTGGGGCCGTCGTACTCGATGTCCAGCTCGTCCACCGCCTCTTCCTGGTCGGCGTTGTTGGCGGCCACGCGCAGCACGCCGGGCTCCACGTTCAGGCGCACGCCCTTGAACTTTTCGCTCGTCATGATGGCGGCGCGCTGCAAGGCCGACAGCAGCGGCACCCGGCCCAGCACCACGATGTTCTGGTGGTTGCGCGGGATGACGCGGTTGTAGTCGGGGAACTTGCCTTCCACCAGCTTGGTGACGAACTCCATGCCCTCGAAGCTGAACTTGGCCTGGTTGGCGGCGAACTGCATTTCGATGGCACCGTCCTTGTCGCTCAGCAGGCGCTGCAGCTCCAGCACGGTTTTACGCGGCAGGATGACTTCCTGCTTGGGCACTTCCACGTCCAGCTCGGCGCTGGCAAAGGCCAGGCGGTGGCCGTCGGTGGCCACCAGGCTCAACTTCTTGCCCTCGGCCACGAACAAAATCCCGTTGAGGTAGTAGCGGATGTCGTGCACCGCCATGGCAAAGCTCACCTGGCCCAGCAGGCTCTTGAGCGTCTTTTGCGGCACGCTGAAGGCGGGGCCGAAGCTCGGCGCCTCCTGCACCAGCGGGAAGTCCTCGGCCGGCAGCGTCTGCAACGTGAATTTGGACTTGCCGCCCTTGAGCACCAGCTTGGACTGCTGCGACTCCAGGCTCACCACCTGGTCGGCCGGCAGGGTGCGCAGGATGTCGATCAGCTTGCGCGCGCCCACGGTGGTGGCAAAGCTGGTGTCGTCACCGCCCAGGTCGGCGTGGGTGCGGATCTGGATTTCCAGGTCGGACGTGGTCAGCTGCACCTGCCCCGCCGTCTTGCGGATCAGCACATTGGCCAACACCGGCAGCGTGTGCCGGCGTTCCACGATACCGGCCACCGATTGCAGCGCGGCCAACACTTTGTCCTGGGTCGATTGGAAAACGATCATGGGCGTCAGGTGAGGGTGGAAAAGTCAATGTGCCATTGTCACAGGTTTGTGCGTCGCCCCCGGGCCTCAGCCCTTGAGCGTCTGCTCCAGCACGTGCAGCTGCTGGTTCAGCTCGCTGACAGTCTGGCGCTCGGCCGCGATCTTGCGCACCGCGTGCAGCACGGTGGTGTGGTCGCGCCCGCCGAACAGCTCGCCGATCTCGGGCAGGCTCTTCTGCGTCATTTCCTTGGCCAGGTACATGGCGATCTGGCGGGGGCGGGCGATGTTGGCCGGCCGCTTCTTGGAATACATGTCCGCGACCTTGATCTTGTAAAAATCCGCCACGGTCTTCTGGATGTTCTCCACGCTGATCTGCCGGTTCTGGATGCTCAGCAAATCCTTGAGCGCATCGCGCGCCAGCTGGATGGACACGTCCTTCTGGTTGAAGCGGCTGTAGGCCAGGATCTTGCGCAGCGCGCCTTCGAGCTCGCGCACGTTGGAACGCACGTTCTTGGCCACGAAGAAGGCCACGTCCTCGGGCATCACCGCGCCTTCGGCCTGCGCCTTGCTGATCAGAATCGCCACCCGCATTTCGAGCTCGGGCGGCTCGATCGCCACCGTCAGCCCCGAATCGAAACGCGACACCAGCCGTTCGTGGATGTCCGTCAGGCCCTTGGGGTAGGTGTCGCTGGTCATGACGATGTGGCTCTTCTTGGCCAGCAGCGCCTCGAACGCGTTGAAGAATTCTTCCTGCGTGCGTTCCTTGTTGGCGAAGAACTG
Organism: Comamonadaceae bacterium; assembly: GCA_030602185.1. Lineage (GTDB taxonomy): Bacteria > Pseudomonadota > Gammaproteobacteria > Burkholderiales > Burkholderiaceae_C > JAUWAE01. The sequence goes on along the minus strand of JAUWAE010000099.1, from coordinate 6,406 downwards.
CACGTCGTCGATGATGAGCAGGTCGAGCGAGTGGTAGCGCTCCTTGAACTCGTCAAAGGTCTTGCGCTGGTAGGACTTGACCACATCCGACACGAACTGCTCGGCGTGGATGTAGAGAACTTTGGCCTGTGGACGGTCGGCCAGCAGCTGGTTGCCGATGGCGTGCACCAGGTGGGTCTTGCCCAGGCCCACACCGCCGTACACGAACAGCGGGTTGTACAGCTGGCCCGGGCTGCCGGCCACGTGCATGGCGGCGGCACGCGCCATGCGGTTGGCCGAACCTTCCACCAGGGTGGCAAAGGTGAGCGCGGTGTTCAGGCGGTGCTTGTGCGCCTCCACCTTGGGCTCGGGCGGGGCGGGCACCTCGGGCAATTCGGCAAACACCGGGTCCAGCGGCGCCTGCACCGGCCGCGCCATGCCACCAGGCCGCGCAATTGATTCCCGCGGAGCGAGCGCTAACTCCAACTGCACCGGCCGACCCACCAGCTCCTGCAAGACCGCGCCAATGCGGGCCGCGTACTGGGCGCGGATCCAGTCCATCTTGAAGCGGTTTGCCACCGCCAGCGTGACCCGTTCGCCGCCGTCGGACACCTTGGCCGTGAGTGGCCGGATCCAGGTGTTGAACTGCTGCTCGGGCATGTCCTGCGCCAGCCGGTCGACACAGGCAAGCCACAGATCGGCCGGGCCTGAGGAAAGGTCTGACGACAAAGAAGACACGGTCATGGAGCTGGCAACGCAGGTGCAGAGGGGGACAAGGGGGTGTGGACAGCCGCAACCGGCGCCGGCTCGCATTGTAGTCGCCCCGGCAAGTTATCCACATCCCAGCGGCGCACCCCGTCAGGCCACCCCAGCGGCGGGCATTTGGCTGTTCGCGCTTTTTTTGCAATAATCTAGGGTTTCCTCGAAAACTTACCAACCTTTTTCGGGACCACCATTGCCAGCCGGCTGTGGCCCCACTGGAACGCACCATGAAACGCACCTACCAGCCCTCCAAGATCAAGCGCGCTCGCACCCACGGCTTCCTCGTTCGCATGAAAACCCGCGGCGGCCGCGCCGTGCTGAACGCCCGCCGCGCCAAAGGCCGCAAGCGCCTGGCCGTCTGAGGCCCATAGGCCCGCCGGTGCCGCCGGAGACAGACACGCCCACGCTGGCCGGCCAGCCGAGCGGGCTGCGCTGGGAACGCTTGCGCCAACGCGCACAGTTCGACGCCGTGCTGTCGACGCCTCCCGTGGCCAAGACCATGCATTTCGCCTTGCACGCCGTGCCGGCGCCTGCACCCGGCGCGGCGGCGGCATTGCTTCCAGGGCAGGGGCCCTGGATCGGCGTGCTGTTGCCCAAACGTTGGGCCAAGCGGGCCGTCACGCGCAACACCTTGCGCCGGCAGGTGTACGCAGTGGCACAGGCGGTCGCCCAAGCCTGGGCGGGGCGCGCGGTGGTCGTGCGCCTTCGGTCCGGCTTTGCCCGGGACCAGTTCGTCAGCGCCACGTCCGAACCGCTCCGGCGCGCCGTGCGCGCCGAGTTGCTGCGCCTGCTGCCCGGAGGCCCCCGTGCGTGACTGGCCCCAGCGGGCCCTCATTGGCCTGGTCCAGGCGTACCGGCTGGTACTCAGCCCATGGCTGGGCTCGGGCTGCCGCTTCGAGCCCACCTGCTCGGCCTACGCGCTCGACGCCCTGCAGCGGCACGGCGCCGCAGGCGGCAGTTACCTGACGTTGCGCCGGCTGGTGCGCTGCCACCCCTGGTGCGACGGCGGCTGCGACCCGGTGCCCGAGCAGTTGCCGCGTCCGTTCACCTCACTCCTGTCAGCCCCGTCTGAAAAGAAACCGTCATGAGCGACATCCGCCGATCCATCCTCTGGGTGATTTTTGGTTTCTCGCTGATCCTGATCTGGGACCAGTGGCAAATTTACAACGGCAACGCCGCCACGTTCTTCCCGTCGAGCAGCAGCCAGAAGGCGGCGACATCGGCGCCGGCAGGCGACGCCGCCGTTCCCTCGGCCAGCGCCCTGGGCGCTGCCGCTACCGCCACGCCGCCCAGCGACGCTCCCGCCATCCCGCGCGAAACGCACAGCGTGCGCACCGACGTGCTGGCGCTGAGCTTTGACACCGAAGGCGGTTCGCTGGTGGGGGCGCAGATCCTGCCGCACGCCGCCGAAACCGGCAAGGAACTGCGCGAGAGCCAGACCCCGCTGACGCTGCTGGTGCAGGACGCCAACCGCACGTACGTGGCGCAGACCGGCCTGATCGGTGGCGAACTGCCCACCCACAAAACCCCCATGCGCCTGGTCTCGGGCGACAAGGCGCTGGCCGAAGGCCAGGACAGCCTGACGCTGCGCTTCGAGTCCCAGCCGGTCAATGGCGTGGTGCTGGCCAAGACCTACACCCTGCGCCGCGGCGCCTACGACATCGGCGTGCAGCACGAGGTGATCAACCAGGGGGACGCGCCGGTGACGCCCCAGGTGTACCTGCAGCTGGTGCGCGATGGCATGAAGGCCGAAAGCGACACCCCGTTCTACTCAACCTTCACCGGCCCGGCCGTCTTCAGCGAGGCGTCCAAGTTCCAGAAGATCGAGTTTGAAGAGATCGACAAGAACAAGGCCAGCTTCCAGAAGACCGCCAGCGACGGCTACGTCGCCATGGTGCAGCATTACTTTGCCAGCGCATGGCTGCTGGATGCCGGCACCGAGCGCGAGAACTTCGTGCGCAAGGTCGGCGGCCTGTACGCCGCCGGCATGATCACCCCGCTGGGTACCGTGGCCCCGGGCGAGACCAAGGCCCTGACCTCGCGCCTCTTCGTGGGCCCGCAGGAAGAGAAAGTGCTGGAAGTGCTGGCCCCTGGCCTGGAGCTGGTGAAGGACTACGGCTGGCTGACCATCCTGGCCAAGCCGCTGTACTGGCTGCTGGAAAAGATCCACAGCTTCGTGGGCAACTGGGGCTGGGCGATCGTGCTGCTGGTGGTGCTGATCAAGGCCGCGTTCTACTGGCTCAACGCCAGCGCCTACCGCAGCATGGCCAAGATGAAGGCGATCAACCCGCGCATCATGGAAATGCGCGAGCGCCTGAAGAACAACCCGCAGCAGATGCAGCAGGAGATGATGAAGATGTACCGGGAGGAGAAGGTCAACCCCCTGGGCGGCTGCTTCCCCATCCTGATCCAGATCCCGGTGTTCATCGCGCTGTACTGGGTGCTGCTGGCCAGCGTGGAAATGCGCAACGCCCCGTGGGTGGGCTGGATCGTGGACCTCTCCTCGCCGGACCCGTATTACATCCTGCCGCTGGTGATGGCACTGACCACCATCTTCCAGACCGCGCTCAACCCGCTGCCCCCCGACCCGCTGCAGGCCAAGCTGATGTGGATGATGCCGGTGGTGTTCAGCGTGATGTTCTTCTTCTTCCCGGCCGGCCTGGTGCTGTACTGGATCACGAACAACATCCTGACGATTGCGCAGCAGGCGTACATCAACCACAGCATGGGCGTGCCGTTGAAGTTCAACCTGCCCAAGTTCAAGTAACCTCGCAAGGGCCGCAACAGCGGCCCTTTTACCTTGGACTGCCCACTTAGCCCATGCTGCACCGCCACCAGGACCCGATCGTCGCCATCGCCACCGCCCCCGGCCGGGGCGCGGTGGGGATCGTGCGGGTGTCGGGCCGCGGGCTGGGGGCCCTGGTGCCGGCCCTGTGCGGCAAACACCTGAAACCGCGCGAAGCCACCTACCTGCCGTTCCGCGATGCCGATGGCTCACCGATCGACCATGGGCTGGCCCTTCACTTTCCGGCGCCGCACTCCTACACGGGCGAAGACGTGCTGGAACTGCAGGCCCACGGAGGCCCGGTGGTGTTGCAACTGCTGCTGGCGCGCTGCCTGAGCGCCGCCGCCGAAGTGGACCCCACCACCGGCCAGGCGCGCCTGGCCGGTCTGCGGCTGGCCCAGCCGGGCGAGTTCACCGAGCGCGCCTTCCTGAACGACAAGATCGACCTGGCCCAGGCCGAGGCGATTGCCGACCTGATCGACGCCAGCACCGAGGCAGCCGCACGCAGCGCGTCGCGCTCGCTGTCGGGCGATTTCTCGCGCGAGATCGGCGAACTGCGCGAGGCGCTGATCCACCTGCGCATGCTGGTGGAAGCGACACTGGACTTCCCCGAAGAAGAGATCGACTTCCTGCAGAAGGCCGATGCCCAGGGACAGCTCCTGCGCCTGCAGCAGCGCCTGGCCGAAGTCATGCGCAAGACGCGCCAAGGGGCTTTGCTGCGCGAGGGCATCAAGGTGGTAATTGCAGGCCAGCCCAACGCCGGCAAAAGCTCCTTGCTGAACGCGCTGGCCGGCGCCGAGCTGGCCATCGTCACCCCCATCGCCGGCACCACGCGCGACGTGGTGCAACAGACCATCCAGATCGAGGGGGTGCCCCTGCACGTGATCGATACCGCGGGCCTGCGCGAGGGCGAAGGCATCGACGAGGTGGAGCGCATCGGCATCCAGCGGGCCTGGGGGCAGATCGAAGCGGCGGATGCGGTCCTGTTCCTGCACGACCTGACGCGGGTGGGCCAACCCGCCTACGACCGGGCCGACGCCGAGATCGCGGCGTTGCTGGACGAGCGCCTGCCTGCGAGTGTGACGGTGATCGACGTGTGGAACAAGGCCGATGTGTCGGCCGGCACCGAGCCGCCGCCAGACGCACCCGCACCCGACTCGGGCCATGCCGCGCACGAGAGCCTGCGCCTGTCGGCCAAAACCGGCAATGGGCTGGACGCCCTGCGCCAGCGCCTGCTGCAGCTGGCCGGCTGGCAGAGCGGCGCCGAGGGGCTGTACATCGCCCGGGAACGCCACGTGCAAGCACTGCAACGCGTCGGCGAGCACCTCGAACTGGCCGATGCCCACCTCGCAGCCCAGGCCCAGTCGCTCGACCTGCTGGCCGAAGAACTGCGGCTGGCCCAGAACGCCCTCAACGAAATCACCGGCGTCTTCAGTGCCGACGACCTGCTGGGGGTCATCTTCTCTTCGTTTTGCATCGGCAAGTGAGCCGCCCCAACCCGCCCATGAGACTGTCCGAACGCGCCCGTCGCATCGAACCTTTTTACGTGATGCAGGTGGCCAAACAGGCGCAGGCACTGGCCGCGCAACAGGCCCCCGAGACGCCACGCATGCTGTTCCTGAACATCGGCGAGCCGGACTTCACCGCCCCCCCGCTGGTGCAGGCTGCGGCCGAACGCGCCATCGCTCACGGCCAGACCCAGTACACCAATGCGCTGGGGCTACAGCCGCTGCGCGAAGCCATCAGCCATTGGTACGCCGAACGCTTTGGCGTGGATGTGCCGGCGCGGCGCATCGCCATCACCGCCGGTGCGTCGGCGGCGTTGCAGCTGGCCTGCCTGGCCCTGTTCGACGCCGGCGACGAGGTGCTCATGCCCGACCCGAGCTACCCCTGCAACCGGCACATCCTGTCGACCATCGGTGCCCGGGCCACGTTGCTGCCCACCATGGCGGCACAGCGCTACCAGCCCGATGCGGCGCAGCTGGCCGCCGCCTGGGGGCCCCTGACGCGCGGCGTGCTGCTGGCCTCGCCGTCCAACCCCACCGGCACCTCGATCGACCCCGACGAGCTGCGCCGCATCCACGCCCTGGTGCAGGCCCGTGGTGGCGTGACGGTGGTGGACGAAATCTACCTGGGCCTGAGCCACGACCCGCGCTACGGCCAGACCGCGCTGGCCCTGGGCGACGACGTGGTGAGCGTCAACAGCTTTTCCAAGTACTTCAACATGACCGGCTGGCGCCTGGGCTGGCTGGTGGTGCCCGACACGATGGTGGAAGCGGTGGAGCGCCTGTCGCAAAACCTCTACATCTGCGCCAGCACGGTGGCGCAGCACGCGGCGCTGGCCTGCTTCGAGCCCGACAGCATCGCGCGGTACGAGGAGCGCCGCGCCGCGTTCAAGGCGCGCGGTGAGTATTTCATTCCAGCGCTGCGCGAACTGGGCTTTGGCCTGCCGGTGATGCCCGACGGTGCCTTCTACGCCTGGGCCGATGCCAGCCCGCTGTTCGACCGCCTGGGCGTGCAGGACAGCGCCGGCTTTGTGCAGGTGCTGATGGAGCGGGCCCGGGTGGTGGCCACACCGAGCCGCGACTTCAGTGACCGCGACGCAGGCACCCACGTGCGCTTTTCCACTGCCAGCCGCCTGGAAGACCTGCAGGAGGCCGTCGCGCGTCTGCGCCGCCTGCTGGCTTGAGGCCTGCGGGGCGGGGCCCCGCCAGGCATCAGAAGCTTTCCCAGTCGTCTTCGGCGCTGGTGGCCGGGGCGGCCGCTGGGGCTGGTTTGCGGGCCGGCGCCGGCTTGGCCAAAGCCGCGGGCGCCCGAGGCGCCGCTGCGGGACGGCCGACCGCAGGCCGGCTGGGGGCCGCCGCCACCTGGCGCGCCGGG
>JAUWAE010000146.1 GCA_030602185.1 Comamonadaceae bacterium | reverse complement strand
GGGCTTCCTGACGGCGATTGACGATTTCGGGGCGGGTTATTCGGGCCTGAACCTGCTGGCCGAGTTCCAGCCGCACATCGTCAAGCTTGACATGGCGCTGACCCGCGACATCGACCGTGACCGGGTGCGGCAGGCCATTGTGGGGGGGGTGCTGGGTACCTGCAACGCCTTGCAGTGCCGGGTGGTGGCCGAGGGCGTGGAAACGCCGGGCGAGCTCGAGCAGTTGCGCTCCATGGGGGTGGAACTGTTCCAGGGTTACCTCCTGGCCAAGCCGGCGCTCGAAGCCTTGCCCGAGCCTGATTTGCGCCACGTTTGATTGCCCCTTGCAGGCCCGGGGCTGGGTGAGGGTCAGCTTCGGGCGCAGGGCAGGCCAGGCGTGGTGCACCACTCACTCCAGCTGCCGGGGAACAGGGCGGTGCGGCCCAGGCCGGCGATTTCCATCGCCAGGACGTTGGGGGTGGCCGTGACACCGCTGCCACAGTGGTGCACCACCGATGCCGCGGGGCGACCGGCGAGCAGCTGTTCGAACTCGGCGCGCAGTTGGGCGGCGGGTTTGAAGCGCCCATCGGGCTGGAAGTTGTCGGTGAACGGGCGGTTGAGGGCGCCAGGGATGTGGCCGGCCACCGGGTCGAGCGGCTCCACTTCGCCCCGAAAGCGCGCGGGCGCCCGGGCGTCCACCACCGTCTGCCCGGGATGGCCGAGGGCACCGGCCAGGTCCTGTACCCCCCGCACCGGCGCGCCGGTGCCGGTGTGGGCCTCAAAGTTGCCTTCCGAGGCTGGCGCTGGCAGCGCCCCGGTGGCCACCGCGCCGCCAGCCGCTTGCCACGCCGGCAGACCGCCGTCGAGCACTGCCACGGATTCGTGGCCGCACCATTTCAGCATCCACCACAGCCGCCCGCAGTACTGGGCGCCCTGGCGGTCGTACACCACGGCCTGCATGGCGTGGTTGAACCCACGACGGCGCAGCGTGGTGGCGAACTTGGCCGGGCTGGGCAGCGGGTGTCGGCCGCCAGAAGCCGTGTCGGCCACGCCAGACTTGTCGCTCAGGTCGCGATCCAGGTGCATGTACGCCGCGCCGGGGATGTGGGCCTCGGCGTACAGGCCATCGCCGGCGCCCGGGTTCATGAGGTCGAAGCTGCAGTCGAACACCATCAGCGGCTGGCCGCTGGCCTGCAGGGCCATGAGCTGTTCGGCGGAGATGAGGGTGGTGTAAGGTGCGGTCATGCGTGCTCCTCGGCCGGCATCTTGGGGACGGCGCGCTCGCGCAGGAAGGTGGCCGTGATGCCGCTGGCCACGATGAGGCCCATGCCCACCCAGCCGATCAGCGGCAACTGGTCGCCAAACACGGCCACGCTGTACAGCCCCGCGAACGCAATGCCAAAGTATTGCAGATTGGCCACCACCAGGGTGGCGCCGCTGGCGTAGGCGCGGGTCATGCACAGCTGCCCCAGCACCGCCAGCAGCCCGATGGGCAGCAGCCACAGTGCGTGAGGCCAGCTCCAGGCGTTGGCCCCCACCACCAGCATGCCGACGAAACCCGTCAAGGCCGCACCGGCGGAAAAATAGAACACGGTGCGGCTTTCGGGCTCGCCCGCCCGCGACAAGGCTGCCACTTGCAGGTAGGCCAGCGCCGACACCAGGCCCGACATGAGCCCGGAGAGCCCGCCGAGCACCTGGTCCTGCGCAAAGCTGGGCCGCAGCACCAGGGCCACGCCGGCAAACCCCACCAGCACGGTCAGGAACAGGGGGCCTTGTTGCGACAAAGGGGCCTGCGCGCGTTGCAGCAGCAGGCTGCCGCCGAGCAGAAATGCCGCAATCCACACGCTGCTCATGTAATTCAGCGTCATGGCCGTGGCCAGTGGCACCTGGGAGATGGCATAGAACCAGGTGACCAGCGCTGTCACGCCGACCACGCTGCGCCAGGCATGCATCATGGGCACCTGGGTGCGCAGCGACACGCGGCGCGCACGGGTGGTGAACCACAGGAACGCGACACCGATGGCGCCCCGGTAGCCCACGATTTCAAACGTGTTGAAGTGCGCCGATGCGAACTTGATGCACACCCCCATGGTGGCAAACAGGAAGGCGCCCAACACCATCCAGAGGGCCTGGACGGACTGGGCGCCCTGGGGGTGTGCCTTGGCCGGGCCGATGGCTTACCCCGGCAGGTGCTCGCCCAGCTTGGCGCGGTACCACTCGTGGAAGTGCTGCATGCCGTCTTCCATCGGGCTCTGGTACGGGCCGACTTCGCTGGTGCCCCGCTCGAACAGGGCCTTGCGGCCGGCGTCCATGCGCTCGGCGATCTCGTCGTCTTCGATGCAGGTCTCCATGTAGGCGGCGCGTTGCGCTTCCATGAATTCGGGCTCGAAGGCGGCGATCTCTTCGGGGTAGTAGAACTCCACCATGTTCAGCGTCTTGTCCACGCTGAGGGGGTGCAGGGTGGACACGGTGAGCACGTGCGGGTACCACTCCACCATGATGTGGGGGTAGTAGGTCAGCCACACGGCGCCCTGTTCGGGCAGCTCGCCGTTGCGGTACTGCATCAGCACGTCGTGCCACTTCTGGTAGGTGGGGCTGCCGCTCTTGCCCAGCAGGTTCTGCACGCCTACGGTCTGCACCGAGTACTCGGGCTTGAACTCCCACTTGAGGTCGTCGCACGTCACGAAATTGCCCAGCCCAGGGTGGAAGGGCACCACGTGGTAGTCCTCCAGATAGACCTCGATGAAGGTCTTCCAGTTGTAGTTGCAGGTGTGCAACTCCACGTGGCCCAGCACCATGCCGTCAAAGCTCAGGGTGGACGCGGGGCCCATGTTGGCCAGGTCGGCGGCGATGTCGCGGCCGTTGTCTTCGAACAGCAGGCCGTCCCATTCGCGCAGGGGGTAGCGCTGCAGGTTCAGGCAAGGGTCTTGCGCAAAATGGGGGGCGCCGATGAGTTCGCCCAGGTTGCCCATGGCAGAGCCACCGCTGTAGGTCCAGCGGTGCAGGGGGCAGACGATGTTGCCGCCGGCGTGACCGTTCTTGTTCTCGCCCAGGTTCCCTCGGCCCTTGAGCATCACGGCCTGACGATGGCGGCAGACGTTGCTGACCAGTTCCACGCCTTTGGCGCTGCGCACCAGGGCCCGGCCTTCGCCCTCCTGGGGCAAGGCGAAGTAGTCGCCCACGTTGGGCACGGAGTTGGCATGCCCCACATAGCGGGGCCCGCGCTGAAAGATGGTCTCCAGTTCGCGCCGGAACAGCGCCTCGTCGAAGTAACTGGAAACGGGCAATTGGCTTGCGGCCTGCTGCAATTGAAGACTCAAATCAGACATGGTGGTCCTGACCTAAAGACTCCCCCTATGAAGGGGCAGGGAAGCGCTTTATGAGACGAGTGAACGAATCAGCGCGGGAAGGGTGAAACAACTCCCATCGAGTTGAAAAGGGACCGGGATTGTACCCCGGGGGTGTGCTTGCGCCTAAAATCCGTGGTTTTGCCAACCTCCATGACCAGCTTCACCGTCCACACCGCTCCCAATACCCCCGCCGCCTCGGCGGAGCGTGCCGATGGCGTGCAGGACGGTGCCTTGGCCTGGGACTTCAAGGGCTGGACTGTGCGCCAGCTGGACCGGGTGGAGCGGGCCATGGGCGACTGGGTGCCGGCCCAGGCCCCGGCAGGTTTGGGTGAGGCCATGAGATACGCCGTGCTCGACGGCGGCAAGCGGCTGCGCCCTTTGCTCACGTTGGCGGCGGCCCAGTCGGTGGCCGGTCAGCCTGATGGAGATGTGCCCGAGCTGGCACTGCGCGCCGCCTGCGCGGTCGAGTTGATCCACGCCTACTCCCTCGTGCACGACGACATGCCCTGCATGGACAACGACGTCTTGCGCCGTGGCAAGCCCACGGTGCACGTGCGTTACGGCGAAGCCCAGGCCCTGCTGGCGGGTGACGCCCTGCAGGCGCTCGCATTCGAGCTGCTGCTGCCCGACGAGCCGGTGCTCGACGAGGCGCTGGCCGCGCGCCTGTGCCGGGTGCTGGCGCGTGCCGCAGGCCACGAAGGCATGGCAGGCGGACAGGCCATCGACCTCGCTGGGGTGGGGCAGGTGCTCGACCAGTCCCAGCTGGAAGACATGCACCGCCGCAAAACCGGCGCCCTGCTGCTGGCCAGCGTGACCATGGGCGGGCTGGCCGCGGGCGCTTCGCCTGCTCAGGCCGCGGCCCTGGCGGCCTATGGTCGGGCCCTGGGCCTGGCGTTTCAGGTGGTGGACGACATCCTTGACGTGACCGCCGACACCGCCACCCTGGGCAAGACCGCTGGCAAAGACGCCGCGGCCGACAAACCCACTTTCGTGTCCCTGCTGGGCCTGCAGCCCGCGCGGGATTACGCCCAACGTCTGCTCGACCAGGCCCTGACGGCCCTGGCCCAAGGCGGCCTGCCCGACACCCGCACGCTGGAACGCCTGGCGCACAGCGTCGTGCACCGCTCCCACTGACGCCGCGTGGCTACCGAAAGAGGCACCACCATGACCGGATTGCTCCAGACCATCAACACCCCGGCCGACCTGCGGCGGTTGCCGCGCCCGCAGTTGCGCCCACTGGCCGACGAATTGCGCGAGTTCCTGCTGCACAGCGTGGCCAAGACCGGCGGGCACCTCAGCTCCAACCTGGGCACGGTGGAGTTGACGGTAGCGCTGCATTACGTGTTCGATACGCCGCACGACCGCATCGTCTGGGATGTGGGCCACCAGACCTACCCGCACAAGATCCTGACTGGCCGGCGCGACCGCATGCACACGCTGCGCCAGCTCGGCGGCATCAGCGGCTTCCCACTGCGCAGTGAAAGCGAGTTCGACGCCTTCGGCACCGCCCATTCGTCCACCAGCATCTCGGCGGCGCTGGGCATGGCCGTGGCCGCCAGGCAAAAAGGCGAGCGCCGCCACGCGATTGCCGTGATCGGTGACGGCGCGATGACCGCCGGCATGGCCTTCGAGGCCCTGAACAACGCCGGCGTGAGCGATACGCGGCTGCTGGTCATCCTCAACGACAACGACATGTCCATCAGCCCGCCGGTGGGCGCGCTCAACCGCTACCTGGCGCAGCTGATGAGTGGGCGCTTCTACTCGGCCGCCAAGCACGTGGGCAAGCAGGTGCTGAGCGTGGCGCCGCCCTTGTTCGAGCTGGCGAAACGGCTCGAAGAGCAGGCCAAGGGCATGGTGGTGCCGGCCACGCTGTTCGAGAAGTTCGGCTTCAACTACATCGGCCCCATCGACGGCCATGACCTCGATTCGCTGATCCCCACGCTGGAAAACATCCGGCACCTGGACGGCCCGCAGTTCCTGCACGTGGTGACGAAAAAGGGCCAGGGTTACAAGCTGGCCGAGGCGGACCCGATCGCCTACCACGGCCCCGGCAAGTTCGACCCCAGCGTGGGCCTGCAGAAGCCCGCCGCGGCGCCCAAGCCCACCTTCAGCCAGGTGTTTGGCCAGTGGCTGTGCGACATGGCTGCGCACGACCGACGGCTGGTCGGCATCACGCCGGCCATGCGCGAGGGCTCGGGCATGGTGGAGTTCCACCAGCGCTTCCCCGACCGCTACCACGACGTGGGCATTGCCGAGCAGCATGCCGTGACGTTCGCTGCGGGGTTGGCGTGTGAGGGCTTGAAACCGGTGGTGGCGATCTATTCCACCTTCCTGCAGCGCGCCTACGACCAACTGGTGCACGACGTGGCGTTGCAGAACCTGCCGGTGGTGTTCGCGCTCGATCGCGCCGGCATCGTCGGCGCCGACGGGCCGACCCACGCCGGGGCGTCCGACATCCCGTTCATACGCTGCATCCCCAACATGGCGCTGGCCTGCCCGGCCGATGAGGGTGAATGCCACCGCCTGCTGTCCACCGCCTACGAGCAAGCGCACCCGGTGGCCGTGCGCGACCCGCGCGGTGCGGGCGCAGGGACCGAGTTGCCGGTGCACATCGAATCGCTGCCCTACGGCAAAGGCTAGGTTCGCCGGCGCGGCCGGGGTGTGGCCCTGCTGGCGTTTGGCACTTTGCTCTACCCGGCCCTGCAAGCCGCTGAAAGCCTGGGCGCGACCGTGGTCAACATGCGCTGGGCCAAGCCTCTGGACCTGGAATTGCTGCGCGAGGTCGCGCAATCGCACGACGCTTTGGTCACGCTGGAAGAGG
>JAUWAE010000138.1 GCA_030602185.1 Comamonadaceae bacterium | reverse complement strand
CATCAGGCAGTTGCCAAAAATCACTTCGGTGACGAGTTCAGGCGCCACGCCGGCGCGCTGCACGGCGGCGGCAATGGCGGCGGCGCCCAGGTCGTGGGCGGCCAACGCAGAAAAGTCGCCCTGGAAGCTGCCCATGGGGGTGCGGGCAGCGCCGGTGATGACGATGGCATCGGGGTTCAGGCTCATGGGGTTCTCCTTGGGAAGGGAATTGGTTCAGTAACAACTCTGGTGGCAGTGGTCAAGCCGCGGCGCTCAGGCGGCGACGGCGCCGTAACGTTCGGCAGTGGCACGCTGCGCCTCCTGGTAGGTGGCTTCGACCTCGCCGGCGCCGCTGACCGAGATGCGCAGGTCCTTCAGCAGGCCGTCGTTCAGGCCGTACACCCAGCCGTGCACGGTGAGGGTTTGCCCGCGCGCCCAGGCGTCCTGCAGCACCGTGGACTGGGCCACGTGCCGCACCTGATCGATCACGTTCAGCTCGCACAGCAGGTTCAGGCGCTGCGCAGGGTCGGCAGCGGCAAGCATGCGGGCATGGCGGTCGGCCACGTCGCGCACATGGCGCAGCCAGTTGTCTGCCAGGCCCACGCGCACGCCTTCCAGCGCCGCCTGCACGCCGCCGCAACCGTAGTGGCCCACCACCATCACGTGCTCCACGCGCAGCATGTCCACCGCGTACTGGATGGTGGACAGGCAGTTGAGGTCGGTGGGCACCACCACGTTGGCCACGTTGCGGTGCACGAACACCTCGCCAGGCTCCAGCCCGGTGATCTGGTTGGCCGGCACGCGGCTGTCGGAGCAGCCGATCCACATGTAGCGCGGCGACTGCTGCCCTGCCAGCCCCGAGAAAAACCCCGGGCGCTCGCCCTCCATCTGGGCGGCCCAGTCGCGGTTGTGGGCCAGCAGGTGGCGCAGTGGCATTACATGGTCTCCGCAAACAGCTCGCGACCGATCAGCATGCGGCGGACCTCGCTGGTGCCGGCACCGATCTCGTACAGCTTGGCGTCGCGCCACAGGCGGCCCAGCGGGTATTCGTTGATGTAACCGTTGCCCCCGAACAGCTGGATGCCGTCGCCCGCCATTTTGGTGGCCTGCTCGGCGCACCACAGGATGACCGAGGCGCAGTCCTTGCGCACCTGGCGCACGTGCTGGGCGCCCAGCATGTCCAGGTTCTTGCCGATCTGGTAGCAGAAGGCTCGGCCGGCCTGCAGCACGGTGTACATGTCGGCCACCGTGCCCTGCACCAGCTGGAATTCGCCTATGCTCTGGCCGAACTGCTTGCGGTCGTGGATGTAGGGAATCACGTTGTCCATCACCGCCTGCATGATGCCGATGGGCCCGGCCGCCAGCACCGCGCGCTCGTAGTCTAGGCCGCTCATCAGCACCTTGGCGCCCATGTTCAGGCCACCCAGGATGTTGGCTTCCGGCACCTCGACGTTCTGGAACACCAGCTCGCCGGTGTGGCTGCCACGCATGCCGAGCTTGTCGAGCTTCTGGGCAATGCTGAAGCCTTTCATGCCCTTCTCGATCAGGAAGGCGGTCACGCCGCGCGCACCCAGTTCGGGCTCGGTCTTGGCATACACCACCAGCGTGTCGGCGTCCGGGCCGTTGGTGATCCACATCTTGCTGCCGTTGAGCAGGTAGTAACCGCCCTTGTCCTCGGCGCGCAGCTTCATGCTGATCACGTCGGAGCCGGCACCCGGTTCGCTCATGGCCAGCGCGCCCACGTGCTCGCCGCTGATGAGCTTGGGCAGGTACTTCTGCTTTTGCGCCTCGGTGCCGTTGCGCTTGATCTGGTTGACGCACAGGTTGGAGTGGGCGCCGTAGCTCAGGCCCACGCTGGCCGACGCGCGCGAGATCTCCTCCATCGCGATCATGTGCGCCAGGTAACCCATGTTGGCGCCGCCGTACTCCTCGGGCACGGTGATGCCCAGCACGCCCAGGTCGCCCATCTTGCGCCACAGGTCCATGGGGAACTGGTCGGTGCGGTCGATTTCGGCGGCGCGCGGGGCGATTTCGGCCTGCGCGAAGTCGCGCACCGCGTCTCGCAGGGCGTTGATGTCGTCGCCGAGCATGAAATCCAGGCCGGGCAGTTGGGGCAGTGCGCTCATGAAAAGGTCTCCTTCGAGGTGGGGGTTGGCAGCCGACAGCTGCTTCAATAGGTTTTGGGTACAGGCACCAGGGTTTGCTGCATCAGCGCACAGTCGCTGCGGGTGCCGTCGGGCGCCAGGTGGACCACCTCGGCCGTGGTCACGATCAGCCGCTTGCCGGCCCGCACCACGCGGCCGGTGGCCTGCAGTTCGCCGGCCTGAAAAGCGGCCAGGAAGTTGATCTTGTACTCGACCGTGGTGACCTCCATGCCCTCGGGCGCCACCGTGAGGCCGGCGTAGCCCCCGGCGATGTCGGCCAGCGCCCCCATGGCACCGCCATGGAAGCCGCCTTGCTGCTGGGTCACGCGCTCGGAATACGGCAGCGCCAGCGTCACCTCGCCGCGCGCCACGCTCACCAGCCGCACACCCAGCTGCTGCATCATGCCCTGGCGGGCCAGGCTGGTTTCGACCCGGGCGCGCAGGGCGGCCAAGTCATCGGCGGAAGCGAGGGAGGCATTGGGCACAAAGCATCTCCTAGGAGCCAGCGTTGACGTTTACGTAAACGTCAATTATGCCGCCAATTGGCGGCGGGCGGGATGATGGTTTGTCCCAAGTCAGGCGGTTTCCCGGCCCAGCTTGGCCAGCAAGGCCTTGGCCTCTTTTTCGTGCGCCTTGAGTTCGTCGAGGTTGGCCTGGAGGTCGGCCATCTGCTCCTCGATCTGGCGCTTGTGCTCGGCCAGCACCGTGAGGAACTTGCGCAGCTGTGGCCCGGTGTCGCGCGGGCTGTCGTACATGTCGATCAGGTCCTTGGCCTCGGTCAGGCTCAGGCCCAGGCGCTTGGCGCGCAAGGTCAGTTTCAGGCGGGTGCGGTCGCGCGGGGAATAGATGCGGTTGCGCCCGCCAGGGCCTTCGCGCTGCGGCTGCAGCAGGCCCATGTCCTCGTAAAAGCGGATGGCGCGGGTGGTGAGATCGAACTCGCGCGCCAAGTCGCTGATGGTGTAATGCTGCGGTGTGGCCATGTGGGGTCTGATGTGACGTTTACGTCAACGTCACACATCTTACCGGAGACCACGGCCTGCGGGCACACTTTGGCGCTCTGCAGCGGCGGCCGGCTTGCTCTGCAGGTAACATGGCTACACCGTGCCCCATCTCCCGCTGATACCTGCCATGCCCGCCCACGACCCGCCACCGATGCCACTGCAGCCCGAGGCCGGTCGCCCCACCTGGCTGCTCGTTCTGCTGGGTCTGTGCATTGTGGCCCTGGTGGCCCTCATGCACCTGCAGGCCGCGGCGTTCGACGGCCTGCGCGCCTTTGTGCGTGCCGAAGGGCTGTGGGCCAAAGCCCAGAAAGACGCGGTGCTGTACCTCACGCGCTTCGTCCACTCGCGCGACGACTCGGACTACGCGGCCTTCCTGCATGCCACCACCGTCAGCCTGGGAGACCGCGATGCCCGCACCACGCTGTTGAGCGATTCGCCCGACCTGGCCCGTGCACGCCAGGGCCTGCTCGAAGGGCAGAACCACCCGGAAGACATCGACAGCATGGTCTGGTTCTTCCAGAATTTTCAATGGCACGAAGCCATGCAACGCGCCATTGCAATCTGGACACAAGGCGACGAGAAGATGCAAGAGCTGATGGCCTTGGGCGAGGACATCCGGCAGGCGGTGAGGCTCGGCGTGCCGGCGGCCAGCCTGGGCGCCCAGTTGCAGCGCATCGACACCCTGAACCAGGAGCTGCTGCTGCTGGAAAACAGCCTTTCTCACGTGCTGGGTGAAGCGGCGCGCGGCTTGCGACGGGCCCTCACCGTGCTGAGCCTTGGGCTGCTCCTGGTGCTTGGTCTGGCCATGGCCTGGGGCTGGCGGCGCTGGGTTCCCGCAGCGGCACCTTCAATCGGCCGGTAGCCGGTGACGGCGCAATTCGCGCCGGCGCTCAGCCTGATCGGGCAGCACACTTTCCACCACGCGCCAGAACGCCGGGCTGTGGTTCATCTCGCGCAGGTGGCTGAGTTCGTGCACCACCACATAGTCCACCAGCGCCTCGGGCAGGTGGATCAGCCGCCAGTTCAGGCGGATCGCGCCATCGGCCCGGGCGCTGCCCCAGCGGGTGCCCGCACTCGACAGGCCGAAGCGGGTATAGCGCACCCCCACCAGGGGCGCGTAATGGTCCAGCCGGCGGCGGAACAGCCCTTCGGCCTCCCGCATCAACCAGGCCTGGACCACCTGGCGCAGGCCCTCGGCATCGGCGTGGCTGGGCAGGCCCACCAGCAAACGGTCGCCCTCGAGCGCGGCACCGGGGCCGTCGAACCGGTGCCCGGGATCCAGCACCAGCGTCAGGTCCTGACCGAGGTAGGCGATGCGCGCACCGTCGGCCCACACAGGGGGGGCAACGGCCATGGCCTGGCGTTCGTGCAGTTGCCGCAGTTTCGCCGCCACCCAATCGGCCTTGCTGTGCAAAAAGCGTTCGACCTCGGCCAGCGGCGCCCACTGGGGTGCACGCACGCTCAGCCCCAGCGGGCCCACGGTGAGCCCGAGGGTGCGGCGGCGGCTGCGCCGAAATTCGTAGGCCACGAGCAGGTCACCCAGCCGACTCTCGCGGTTGGCCCGTGGGTGCCGGGGCGGCCAGGGCTGAGCGGGCGAAGCGGTGGGGCTTGTGGTCACCACCGGCGCAGGCGGCATCACCTCGCCCTGGGGCGCGAACAATTCCAGCTGCGCCACCGCCACCCCGGTCAGTGGGCCGCGGCCCGGCCGTGCCGGTAGGCTTCGGGGTCCAGCCGGTGCATCTCGGCCTCGATCCACGCCTCCACCTCGCGCATCAGTTCGTCGGGCTCACGCCCCTGGCTGGGGATGGGTTTGCCGATGGAAAACTCCACCACGCCCGGGCGCTTGACGATCGCCCGGCGCGGCCAGCACTTGGCCGAAGTCACAGCGACCGGGATCACGGGCGCGCCGGTCTGCACCGCCAGCCGGGTGCCGCCCGATTTGTACTGCCCCTTGTGGCCGCGCGGGATGCGGGTGCCCTCGGGGAACATGATGACCCAGGTGCCCTGGTCGAGCAGCCGCTGCCCCTGCTGCACCACCTTGTTGAAGGCCTGGGCGCGCTTGCTGCGGTCGATGTGGATCATGTCCAGCCGCGACATGGCCCAGCCAAAGAAGGGCACGTAGAGCAGCTCCTTCTTGAACACGTAGGCCAGCGGGTGCGGCATCAGCGTGGGCATGGCAAAGGTTTCCCAGGTGGACTGGTGCTTCACCAGCAGGACGGCCGGGTCCCGGGTACCCACTGGCAGGTTTTCGTACCCGATGACGTGGTTGCGGATGCCCAGGATCCAGCGGCCACCCCAGACCGCCACACGCAGCCAGCCAGCGCACATCCAGTACAGCCGGGTGCTGCTGACGAACGGCGAGGCAATGATGACGGCCAGCGCCCAGGGCACGACGGTGACGCCCATGAACAACAGGTGGACGAGGGAGCGGATCAGGTTCATCCCAAAGCCTTGGTCGCGTCGCGCGCGAGAATGGCGTCGGCAAAGGCCGACAGGTCTTGGTGCACGGTGACGCCGGCCGGTAGGCCATCGGGGCGGGAGCCGTCGCGGTGGCGGGCCGACTGGCCAGTGAGCACGAGGTGGGCGTCGCAGCCGGCCGCCACCGCCGCCTGGGCATCACGCACCGAGTCGCCCACCGCCACGATCTGCGCCACCGGCACGTGGAGCCGGCGTGCGATCTGCTGGTACAGGCCCGGCGCGGGCTTGCGGCAGTCGCAAGCGTCTTCGGGTGCATGAGGACAGAAGAACACCGCCTCGACCCGCGCACCCACGGCCGCCAGCAGCTTGTGCATGCGGGCGTGCACCGCGTTGAGGGTGGCCACGTCGAACAGGCCGCGGCCCAGGCCGGACTGGTTCGACGCGATCACCACGCGCCAGCCGCCCTGGTTCAGCCGCGCCACCGCCTCCAGCGCCCCGGGCAGGGGCTGCCAGTCGTCGGGGCTGCGGATGTAGTCCTCCGGGTCGGCGTTCAGCGTGCCGTCCCGGTCGAGGACGATGAGGCGGGTGTCGCGGCCGTGCGGCATGGGCAGCGGTACGGCGTCAGGCCGCCAGGCGCGACAGGTCGGCCACGCGGTTCATGGCCTGGTGCAGCGTGGCGAGCAAGCCAAGCCGGTTGGCCTTGAGCGCGGGGTCGTCGGCATTGACCATGACCTGGTCGAAGAAGGTGTCGACCGGCGCCTTGAGCGCGGCCAAGGCCTGCAGGTTGGCGGTGTAGTCGCCGCGCTCGAAGGCGGCCTGGGCCGCGGGCGCCACGTGGTCCAGCGCGGCGGCCAGGGCCGCCTCGGCGGCCTCCTTTAGCAGGGCGGGCTGCACCTCGGGCTTCACGTCGCCTTCGGCCTTTTTCAGGATGTTGCCCACGCGCTTGTTGGCGGCGGCCAGGGCCGGGGCCTCGGGCAGGGCAGCGAAGGCGCGCACCGCGGCCAGGCGCTGGGCCACGTCGGCCAGGCGGGCGGGTTTCAGTGCCAGCACCGCGTCCACTTCCTGGGCGCTGTAGCCCTGCTCGCGCAGGCTCACCGCCAGGCGGTCGAACATGAACTCGGTCAGCGCCGCCGTCGGGTCGGTGATCAGCTCGCCGAACGGCTGCGCCGCGGCCTGCAACAGGGCCGGCAGGTCCAGCGGCAGTTGCTTTTCGGTCAGGATGCGGATCACGCCCAGGGCGTGGCGGCGCAGCGCGAACGGGTCCTTGTCGCCGGTGGGCAGTTGGCCAATGCCGAACAGGCCGACCAGGGTTTCCAGCTTGTCGGCCAGCGCCAGCACGGTGCCGGTGTGGTTGCGCGGCAGCGCGTCGCCGGCGAAGCGGGGTTTGTAGTGGTCCTCGATGGCGATGGCCAC
>JAUWAE010000207.1 GCA_030602185.1 Comamonadaceae bacterium | reverse complement strand
AACGGCGACGGCCTGTGCTACCACGACCTGCAGAAGGAACTGGTGGGCCTGCAGACCAACCGCGTGGAAAAACTCGGCCCGGGCAAGGAGGGCGGCACCGTCTGGCGTGTTTTCCCCAAGGACCCGATGGCCGGCTTCAAGGACCTGAGGCGCGGCACCACCGTGAACCGCAACCGCAGCATGGACTGGGTGCGCACGCTGGAAAAGAAATCCGCCGACCGGCGCATCGGCGTGTGGATGGCGTTGAGCGACTCGCCTGCGGGCCTGCAGCTCACGCTCACCGACGAAGACGGCCACGTGGGCACCGCCGAACTGGCGGGCACCTGGGAACGGGCCAAAGACCCAGCCCGGGCCGCCGACAAGCTGCGCGAGCAGCTGGGCCGCCTGGGCGACACGCTGTTCCAGGCGAGCGACATCCAGGTGCACCTGTCACAGCCATGGTTCGTGCCTGCATCGCAGCTCAACACGCTGCGCCGCGAGGCTGTGGCCAGCCTGGAAGCCGCCCGTGCTGCCGCGTATGTGCGCCCCCAGCGTGCAGCGGCCGTCGAGCCACCGGTGCCGTATCCCGAAGATACCCTCACCTACCTGGCCAACGTCTTCAACCAGAAGGCACGCGACTTCTACAGCAAGCACGGCGTCAAGGTGATCGCCGCCGCCTACGAGGCGCACGAGGAAGAAGGTGAAGTCAGCCTGATGATCACCAAGCACTGCGTGCGCTTCTCGTTGAGCCTGTGCCCCAAGCAGGCCAAGGGCGTGACGGGTGTCCAGGGCACTGTGCGCGCGGAGCCCTTGCAGCTCATCAACGGGAAGGAAAAACTGACCCTGCGCTTCGACTGCAAGCCGTGCGAGATGCACGTGGTGGGCAAGATCAAGCGCAGCGTGCTGAACCAGGCCGCTGCGCAGCCGGTCACGTTCTACAAAACCCGACCGCAAGCCCACCCGGTCCATTGAGGACCGGGCGCACCGTCAGACGTAACCCGCCACCGTCGGCACCGAGTGCCGCATGTGCAACGACAGGCCCAGCGCCGCCATGTGGTTGGCGTTGCGGCCCAGAATGTTCTGAGACAGCGGCAGGAATTCGGCTTCCTCGTACTGGGCATGGGCCCGGTAGTGCGTTACCAGACGCTGGATCGCACTCACGTCAACGTCCGTGGCCTGCCCCTTGGCCACCTTCTTCAGGCCCGACTCGAGCTGCTTCCACACCCCTTCCAGTTCGCGGTGCTCGTTGGTCAGCCGCTTGACCATGCCCTGCACACGCTCAAGCTCGGCGCCCTTCTCTGCGCTGGCAAGCACCGCCGGGAACAGCTCACGTTCTTCGTCCAGGTGGTGTTCAAAAATGGCTTCGCGGAAGAATTCCAGTGCCTTCTCGGCAATTTCACGCGCGCGCGCGGCCGGTTCCAGCAGAGCAGGCAATTCACCCAGCATGTCCAGCTTCTTCACAATACCGGCGTGGCAGTGCGAGAAGTCCTGGATGGGGGCGTTGTCGACGGGGGTGTGGGGGGTGCTCATGGAAGTCTCCGGACGTTGGAATCACTGGTTTCCAGTCTAGCGATTCCCCCGCACGAAGAGCTTGACGCGCATCAAGGTCTGTTATCGACCTGAACCAAATCACCCCCTCAAATTCACCCCACCCATTTGCGCGCGTTGCGCCAGAGGCGCATCCAGGGGCTGTAGGCGTCCAGGCCACCGCTCTTAGCTGCGTCGGTCCAGCTCATCTGGATATTGCGGAACACGCGCTCGGGGTGCGGCATCATGGCCGTGAAGCGGCCATCGGCGGTGGTCACGGCGGTCAGGCCACCCGGGCTGCCGTTGGGGTTGAACGGGTAGGCCTCGGTGGCCGCGCCGGTGTTGTCCACGTAGCGCATGGCGCCAATGGCTGCATCGCGGTTGCCGCGGTGTTTGAAGTTGGCATAACCCTCGCCGTGCGCCACAGCGATGGGCAGGCGGCTGCCGGCCATGCCCTGGAAGAACAGGCTGGGTGACTCCAGCACCTCCACCATCGACAGGCGGGCCTCGAAGCGCTCGCTCTGGTTGGTGGTGAAGCGCGGCCAGGCTTCGGCACCGGGAATGATGTCGGCCAGCTCGGCAAACATCTGGCAGCCGTTGCACACGCCCAGGCCGAAGGTGTCGGGGCGGGCAAAGAAGGCCTGGAACTGCTCCGACAACACGCGGTTGAAGGTGATGGACCGTGCCCAGCCGATGCCGGCGCCCAGCGTGTCACCGTAGCTGAAGCCGCCACAAGCCACCACGCCCTTGAAGTCGCGCAGGTTGGCTCGGCCGGACTGCAGATCCGTCATGTGCACGTCGAAGGACTCGAAGCCCGCGCGGTCGAAGGCGTAGGCCATTTCCACGTGCGAGTTGACACCCTGCTCGCGCAGGATGGCCACCCGGGGGCGCGCCAGGTTCAGGTACGGCGCTGCCACGTCTTGCGACGGATCGAAGGTCAGCGCCACGTGCATGCCAGGGTCCGCAGGCAAGCCAGCCGCGGCGTGTTCGGCGTCGGCACAAGCGGGGTTGTCGCGCTGCTGGTTGATCTTCCAGCTCACGCTGTCCCACACCTGGTGCAGGTCGTACAGGTTGGCGCTGAACACCGCCTTGGTGTCGCGCCAGACCTGCAACTGGCCCTTGCCCATGTCGATGGGTGAGGCTGCCGGCCGGGTCTTGCCCACGAAGTGGCTGTGCTTGCTCAGGCCGTGCTCACGCAGCACCTGCATCACCTCGTTGCGCTCGGCGGTGCGCACCTGCAGCACCACGCCCAGTTCTTCGTTGAAGAGCGCCTTGAGGGTCAGTTCCTCGCGACGGGCGCTCACCTGCGACGCCCAGTTCTTGGCGTCGCCCGTGTCCATGCGGCTGTCGGAGATGCCGTCGCCCTCGGTGACGAGCAGGTCCACGTTCAGGGCCACGCCCACGTGACCGGCAAAGGCCATTTCGGCCACGGTGGCCAGCAGGCCGCCGTCACTGCGGTCGTGGTAGGCCAGAATCTTGCCCTGCGCGCGCAAGGCGTTCACGGCGTTCACCAACGCGATCAGGTCTTGCGCGTCGTCCAGGTCGGGCACGGCGCCGCCGGGTTGATCCAGCGTCTGCGCCAGGATGGAGCCGCCCATGCGGTTCCTGCCTTTGCCCAGATCGACCAGCACCAGGGTGGTGTCTTCTTCCTGTGCGTCGAGTTGCGGCGTCAGCGTGCCGCGCACGTCAGGCAGCGAGGCAAAGGCGCTGACGATCAGGCTCACGGGCGATGAGACCTTCTTCTGCTCGCCGTCCACCTTCCACTGCGTGCGCATGGACAAGCTGTCCTTGCCCACGGGAATGCTCACGCCCAGCGCCGGGCACAGCTCCATGCCCACGGCCTTGACGGTGGCGTAGAGCGCGGCGTCCTCGCCCGGCTCGCCGCAGGCGGCCATCCAGTTGGCGCTCAACTTCACGCGCGGCAGCTCAATGGGCGCGGCCAGCAGGTTGGTGATGGCTTCTGCCACGGCCATGCGGCCGGAAGCAGGGGCGTCCAGAGCGGCCAGCGGGGTGCGTTCGCCCATGCTCATGGCCTCGCCGGCAAAACCGGCGTAGTCGGCCAGGGTCACGGCGCAGTCCGCCACGGGCACCTGCCAAGGGCCCACCATCTGGTCGCGGTGGCTCAGGCCGCCCACGGTGCGGTCGCCAATCGTGACAAGGAAGCGCTTGGATGCGACGGTGGGGTGGCTCAACACGTCGATGACGGCCTTTTGCAGGTCCACGCCCGTCAGGTCCAGTTCGGCGGCTTTGCGCGCCACGGTTTTCACGTCGCGGTGCATCTTGGGCGGCTTGCCCAGCAGCACGTCCATGGGCATGTCTACGGGGCTTTCGTTGCCCTCGTCTGCCAGCACCAGCTGGCGCTGCTCGGTGGCCACCCCCACCACGGCGAAGGGGCAGCGCTCGCGTTCGCAGAAGGCCTTGAACTGCTCCAACGACTCGGGGGCGATGGCCAACACGTAGCGTTCCTGGCTCTCGTTGGACCAGATTTCCTTCGGGCTCAGGCCGGACTCTTCCAGCGGCACTGCACGCAGGTCGAAGCGCGCACCGCGCCCAGCGTCGTTCGTGAGTTCGGGGAAGGCGTTGGACAGACCGCCCGCACCCACGTCGTGGATGGCAAGGATGGGGTTCTTGTCACCCAGCGTCCAGCACTGGTTGATGACTTCC
>JAUWAE010000074.1 GCA_030602185.1 Comamonadaceae bacterium | reverse complement strand
CACGGCTGCGGCCAGCCGCATCTATTCCGACTTCTACCTGCCGTTCGAAGCGTACCTGTTTGCCGCGGCGATCTACCTCTGCATCACCTTCACGCTGGTCGGCACGTTCAAGCTGCTGGAAAAGCGCTACCTCGCCTACCTCGCTCCGCGCCGCCATTGACCGCCCCATGACCTCTACCGACTTCAAACTGCAGGTGGACGACCTGCACAAGCGCTACGGCCAGCACGAGGTGCTCAAAGGCGTGTCATTGCGCGCGCGGGCAGGAGACGTGATCAGCATCATCGGCAGTTCAGGGTCGGGTAAAAGCACGTTCCTGCGCTGCATCAACCTGCTCGAGCGCCCCCACCAGGGCCGCATCGTGGTGGCGGGAGAAGAGCTGGAGTTGCGGCCGGGTCGCAATGGCGAGCTCCAGCCGGTGCGCGAAGTCCAGCTCCAACGCCTGCGCACCAAACTGGCCATGGTGTTCCAGAACTTCAACCTCTGGGCCCACATGACGGTGCTCGAGAACATCATCGAGGCGCCTGTGCATGTGCTCAAGGTGCCGAAAGACCAGGCCGTGGACACCGCCCGCAAGTACCTGGAACGGGTGGGCCTGAAAGGGGTGGAAGACCGCTACCCGGCACACATGAGTGGCGGCCAGCAGCAGCGGGTGGCGATTGCCCGCGCCCTGGCGGTGGAGCCGGAGGTGATGCTGTTCGACGAGCCGACCAGCGCCCTGGACCCCGAGCTGGTGACCGAGGTGCTGCGCGTGATGCAGCATCTGGCCGAAGAACACCGCACCATGGTGGTGGTGACGCACGAGATGGGGTTTGCCCGCGAAGTGTCCAACCACCTGATCTTCCTGCACCAGGGCCGCATCGAAGAAGAAGGCCACCCGCGCCAGGTGCTGGCCAACCCGAAGAGCGAACGCCTGGCGCAGTTCCTGTCGGGCAACCTGAAGTGACCGTGCCGGGCCTTGGGCCCGGTGCGCGCGTTACAGGAAGCGGTCGAGCAGCTTGCGGCTGTGCCGGTCCAGTTGCTGAGGCTGGCGGATCAGGAACTGGACACCGTGGCTGTCCAGCACCAGCAGCACGTCGCGGCTCAGGCGGCGGATGTCCTCCTCGCCCTTGAGCACGAAGCTGGTGCGCCCACGGTCGGTTTCCACCGTCCACTGGCTGGGCGTGGCGAAAGAACTCACCTCCAGCAGCCGTTGGATGACGGGCGTGAACTCACGCAGGCGTAACTCCTCTTCGATCAGCAGACGTGCCGCCTCGGGCACGTCTTCCAACCGCTCGATCCAGGCCACCTCGTGCCCATCGGCCCCCACCAAGGATATCTGGCCGTGAGGCACCTGAACGGGAAACGCGCGCACCGGCACCACGTTATCGATGACGTCCCCGCCGGCGGTGGTCAAGACCAGCTTGCCCAGTGCATTGCGATCCAGCTTCACTTCAGGACTCCTCCCCGATCAGGTCGCGCTCGGCCTCGGCCTGGCGCTGCTGGGCCTGGTACAGGCGCCAGTAGGCGCCCTCGCGGGCGATCAGCTCGTCGTGTGTGCCCTCTTCCACCTTGCGCCCCTTGTCCATGACGACCAGCCGGTCGGCCTTGCGCAGCGTGGACAGGCGGTGCGCGATGGCAATGGTGGTGCGGCCGCGCACCAGGTTGTCCAGCGCCTTCTGGATTTCCTTCTCGGTCTCGGTGTCCACGGCCGAGGTGGCTTCGTCCAGGATGAGGATGCGCGGGTCAATCAGCAGGGCGCGGGCGATGGAGATGCGCTGGCGTTCACCGCCCGAAAGCCCTTGCCCACGCTCACCCACCAGGGAGTCATAACCCTGGGGCAAGCGCAGGATGAACTCGTGGGCATGGGCTGCACGCGCCGCGGCGATGATCTCTTCGCGGGTGGCGTCGGGTTTGCCGTAGGCAATGTTCTCGGCAATGGTGCCGAAGAACAGGAAGGGCTCCTGCAACACCAGGCCGATGTGGCGGCGGTAATCGGCCACGCGCAGGGAACGCAGGTCCACGCCGTCCACCAGAATGGCGCCTTCGGCGACGTCGTAAAAACGGCAGATCAGGTTGACCAGGGTGCTCTTGCCCGAACCGCTGTGTCCGACCAGGCCGATCATCTCGCCGGGTTGCACGGTCAGGTTCAGGCTCTGGATGACGGCACGGTTGCCATAGCGGAAACCCACATCCCGGATCTCCAACTTGCCCTGCACCCGCTCCAGCTGTTGCGGGTTCACTGGCTCCGGCACGCTGGAGACATGGTCCAGGATGTCGAAGATGCGCTTGGCGCCGGAGGCCGCCTTCTGCGTGACCGAGACGATGCGGCTCATCGAATCCAGCCGGGTGTAGAAACGCCCGATGTAGGCCAGAAAGGCGGTGAGCACACCCACGGTGATGTCGCCCTCCGCCACCAGCCAGATGCCAAAGCCCCACACCACCAGCAGGCCGATTTCGGTGAGCAACGACACCGTGGGCGAAAACAGCGACCACAGGCGGTTGAGCTTGTCATTCACCTCCAGGTTGTGGCGGTTGGCATCGCGGAAGCGCTGTGCCTCGCGCGCCTCCTGGGCGAAGGCCTTGACCACGCGGATACCCGGAATCGTGTCGGCCAGCACGCTGGTGACTTCCGACCACACACGATCGATCTTCTCGAAGCCGGTGCGCAGACGGTCGCGCACCACGTGGATGAGCCAGGCAATGAATGGCAGCGGCACCAGCGTGGCCAGGGCCAGCGACGGGTTGATGGAGAACAGGATCACCGCCGTCATGAAGATCATGATCACGTCGGTGGCGAAGTCCAGCAGGTGCAACGAGAGGAACACGTTGATGCGGTCGGTCTCGGAGCCGATGCGCGCCATCAGGTCGCCCGTGCGGCGCCCGCCAAAGTATTCGAGCGAGAGGTTGAGCAGGTGCTCGTAGGTGGTGGTGCGCAGATCGGCGCCGATGCGCTCGGACACCAAGGCCAGTATGTAGGTCTTGGCCCAGCCCAGCCCCCACGCCAGCAAGGCCGAACCCAGCAGGCCGCCCAGCAGCAAGGCCACCAAGCCGGTGTCAATCTCCCGTCCGCTCTGGTAGGGGATCAGCACGTCGTCCATCAGCGGGATGGTGAGGTACGGCGGCACCAGCGTGGCCGCCGTGGACGCCAGCGTGAGCAGGAAGCCCGCCAGCAGCTGCCAACGGTACGGATGGGCGAACCGCCACAGGCGCAGCAGCGTCCAGGTGGAAGGCGGCGTGTGCACCACCTGGGCACAGACGCCGCACTCGTCCTCCTCCGGGTCGAGCGGGGACTGGCAGCGCGGGCACAACTCCAGCTTGGCCAGCTGCAAGGGCTTGCCTTCGGCCTGTTCGGCCAGGTTGGCCTCGAACTGCTCGACCAGGCGCGTGGCGGGCAGGTGCCGCCCCAGGGTGTAGCGCCACACGGCCAGACGCTGGCCATCTTCCACCAGCTCCAGGGTGCCCACGCCGTTGTGGTCGTGGTGCAACAGTTTCAGCCCGGGGCCGATCGGCCAGCGACGCAGTCCACCGGCACCACTTTCCGTGTCGAGCCACCACAACTCCTGCCCCGCCACCACCACCAAGCTGGGACGGAAATGCAGGCGGTCGTCGAGGTCGAGCTCCAGCCATGCCTGTGCAGGGACCTGCTGTTCGGGCCGTTGCCAGGCGGCGCACGCACGGGCCCGCCATGCCGGTGGAAAGCCGTCGGGCAAACCCGCCGGTTCATGTTGTAACGGCATGTTGCAATTGATTTTTGATTGGGGAACTTTTTCAGATCGGCGACTAGCGAGACAATAACGATCCGATGGCATCACATGACAGAGGTGTGAAAACGCTGCAGAACGGCGGTGTTTTTGCCTTCGGTATCTGGTCCAGTTGCCCGACGCACCCATTGTAAGGCTGCTCTCTTTTCGCAAAAGCGACCCCGCTACACGTCACAGCCCCACCGCCCGTGCCACCCGCCCCTGCCTGCGTGAGCGCTGTACACCCTCCCCCACCATGAACCACCGAACCATCAAGCTGCTGCGCATGAGCTATCTGCGTGGG
This sequence comes from Comamonadaceae bacterium, assembly GCA_030602185.1. Classification (GTDB taxonomy): domain Bacteria; phylum Pseudomonadota; class Gammaproteobacteria; order Burkholderiales; family Burkholderiaceae_C; genus JAUWAE01. The sequence continues at coordinate 7,303 of JAUWAE010000074.1, read as the reverse complement.
CCGAACATCTGGACCTACCGGCCCGCGATGGAAGCGCTGATCGACATTGGCGAGCTGGAAGACTGCCCCTCCAACACGCTGCCCGGGTTTTACGAACGCCTCACCGCCTGGTTGCCCGGGCTGATCGAGCACCACTGCAGCGAAGGTGCGCGAGGCGGTTTCCTGCAGCGTCTGCGCGAAGGCACCTGGCCTGGGCACATCATGGAGCACGTGGCGCTGGAGCTGCAGAACATGGCAGGCATGCAGACCGGCTTTGGCAAGGCCCGCTCCACCGACAAGCGCGGGGTCTACAAGGTCGTCATCCGCACCCGGCAGGAGGAAGTGGGCCGGCAGGCGCTGCTCGACGCGCGCGACCTGGTCATGGCCGCGATCGACGACACCCCGTTCGACGTCGGCGCGCGGGTCCAGCACCTCAAGGCGCTCATTGACCGCCACGCCCTGGGCCCGAGCACCGCCAGCATCGTGGACGCGGCCACGCAGCGGCGCATCCCCTCGATCCGCCTGACCGATGGCAACCTGGTGCAGCTGGGCTATGGCAGCCGCCAGCGCCGCATCTGGACCGCCGAGACCGACAAGACCAGCGCGATCGCCGAAAGCATCTCCCGTGACAAGGACCTGACCAAGCGCCTGCTGTCCGCCTGCGGCGTGCCCATTCCCGATGGCCAGGTGGTCCACAGCGCCGAGGAGGCCTGGGACGCGGCGCAAGACATCGGCCTGCCGGTGGTCGTCAAGCCCAGCGACGCCAACCACGGCCGCGGCGTCTCCCTCGACCTGGCTACCCGCGAGGCGGTGGAGGCGGCCTATGCCCTGGCCGATGCCGAAGGCTCCGACGTGATCGTGGAGCGTTTCATCCGTGGCGTCGAGCACCGGTTGCTGGTGGTGGGCAACCGCGTGGTGGCGGCCGCACGGGGCGAGCAGGCCACCATCAGCGGCGATGGCCGCAGCACCGTGATGGCGCTGATCGAAAGCCAGATCAACACCGACCCGCGCCGGGGCGAAGAGGAAGAGTACCCGCTGGACACCATCCGCCTGCCTGAGAATTCGCTGGTGATGCTGGAGTTGGCGCGGCAGGGCCTCACGCCCGAGAGCGTGCCCGAGGCGGGCCGCGAGGTGCTGGTGCAACGCACCGGTGTGATGACGCACGACATCACCGACGAGGTCCACCCCGAAGTGGCCGAAATGGCCACACTCGCCGCGCGCGTGGTCGGCCTGGACATTGCCGGCATCGACCTGGTGGCCACCGACATCTCGCAGCCGCTGCAAGCGCAGGGGGGCGCCATCGTCGAAGTCAATGCCGGCCCGGGCTTGCTCATGCACCTCAAGCCGGCGGTGGGCCGGCCCCGTCCGGTGGGTGAGGCGATCGTGGAGCACCTGTTCGGCCCGCGCGACGACGGGCGCATCCCGGTGGTGGGCATCACCGGGGTGGCCGACACCACGCCCATTGCCCTGCTCGTGGGCTGGCTGCTCCACCGTAGCGGGCTGGGCACCGGCGTGTCGTGCACCGAGGGGCTTTACCTGCAGATGCAGCGCATCGATGCCAGCCAGCCGTCCGACTGGGAGGCCGGGCAGCGCATCCTGATGAACCGCTGCGTGGACGCCGCCGTGCTCGAGAACTCGCCACGCAGCCTGTTGGACGATGGACTGTCGTATGACCGCTGCCACGTTGGCGTGGTGACGGGCGTGCCCGAGCCCCATGGCCTGGAAGACCACCACATCCTGACGCAGGAGCAGATGCGCACGGTGCTGCGCACGCAAGTGGACGTGGTGCTGCCGAACGGTTGTGCGGTGCTCAATGCCGACGACGAGGTCTGCGCCGGCCTGGCCGAGCTGTGCGACGGCGACGTCATCTATTACAGCCAGCAGCACAGCCACCCGCTGCTGAACGACCATTGCGCGACTGGCCGCCGCTTCCTGCTGGTGCAGGACGGCCACATCGTCCTGTGGCGCAACCAGGGCGCAACCCCGCTGATCGACCTGTCCGAGCCGACGGTGGCGGGGCTGATGCAAGGCCCAGGCCTGCCTGCCCTGCTCGCCGCCTGCGCGGTCGGTCTGGCCATGGACCTGGCCCCTGCCCTGTTGCGTGCCGGCGTAGAAACCGCCGCCCCGCTGTTTGCCCGCACCTGAATCCATCGAAGGAACCGTCTGTGGACGTCTCTCGCATTCGCGCCCTCCGGGGCCCCAACCTCTGGACCCGCGCCACCGCCATCGAAGCGGTGGTGCATTGCACACCTGAAGAGTCGGACCTGCAGCGCTGTCCGGGGTTTGAAGAACGGTTGCGACAACGCTTTCCCGGTGTGGGAGCGCTTCCGGAACCGACAGCTCACGGGGTCGTATCGCTGGCCCATGCCCTAGAACTCACCACGCTGGCCCTGCAAACCCATGCGGGTTGCCCGGTCAGCTTCAGCCGCACCACCCTGGCGCCCGAGCCAGGCGTGTACCAGGTGGTGGTGGAATACACCCAAGAGGACGTCGGCCGCCGCGCCCTGGGTCTGGCCGAGGCGCTGATCCGCGCCGCCCTCGACGACAGGCCCTTCGACGCCCTGGCAGGCATCGCCGAGCTCAAGGCGCTCGACGAGGACATCCGGCTCGGGCCCTCGACGGGCGCCATCGTCGATGCTGCGGTGGCCCGCGGCATTCCCTACCGGCGTCTGACCCAGGGCAGCCTGATCCAGTTCGGCTGGGGCAGCCAGCAACGCCGTATCCAGGCGGCCGAATGCGACACCACCAGCGCCATTGCCGAAGGCATTGCGCAGGACAAGGAACTCACCAAGAAGCTGCTGCACGCGGCCGGCGTGCCCGTGCCCCTCGGCCGCCCGGTGAGCAGCGCCGAAGATGCCTGGGCTGCCGCCCAGGCACTGGGCGGGGCGGTGGTGGTCAAGCCCCGCGACGGCAACCAGGGCAAAGGGGTCACGGTCAATATCAACACGCGTGAACAAGTGGAGGCCGCCTACCACAACGCCCGCCAGTACCGCGACGACGTGATGGTGGAGCAGTACCTGCCCGGCATCGACTTTCGCCTGCTGGTGGTGGGCCGCCAACTGGTGGCCGCCGCACGCCGCGACCCGCCGCTGGTGATTGGCGACGGCGAGCACACGGTGCGTGAACTGGTCGACGCGGTCAACGCCGACCCGCGCCGGGGCGACGGACATGCCACGCCGTTGACCAGAATCCGACTGGACGAAATTGCACTTGACCGCTTGCGCGAACAGGGCCTCACCCCGGAATCGGTACCGGTGCTGGGCCAGCGCGTGGTGCTGCGCAACAATGCCAACCTCTCCACCGGCGGCACCGCCACTGATGTGACCGACGAGGTGCACCCCGTGGTGGCGGCCCGTGCCGTGGCCGCTGCGGTCACCGTGGGGCTGGACATTTGCGGCGTGGACGTCGTCTGCGAAAACGTGATCGAACCGTTGGAGCAACAGCGCGGCGGCATCGTGGAAGTGAACGCCGCGCCCGGCCTGCGCATGCACACCAGCCCCTCCTACGGTAAAGGGCGGCCGGTGGGCGAAGCGGTCATCCAGCACATGTTCCCCGACGGCAGCAACGGCCGTATTCCCGTGGTCGCGGTCACCGGCACCAACGGCAAGACCACCACTGTGCGGCTCACGGCACACCTGCTGCGCAGCCAGGGCTTGCGCGTGGGCATGACCAACACCGACGGCGTGTACGTCAATGGGCGCCAGATCGACAGCGGCGACTGCAGCGGCCCGCGCAGCGCCCGCAACGTGCTCGCCCACCCCGACGTCGATGCCGCGGTGTTCGAAACCGCGCGCGGCGGCCTGCTGCGCGAAGGCCTCGCCTACGACCGCTGCCGCGTGGCCGTGGTCACCAACATCGGCGCGGGCGACCACCTGGGCCTGAACTACATCACCACGGTGGAAGACCTGAGCGTGCTCAAGCGCGTGATCGTGCAGAACGTCGAGCCCCACGGCATGGCGGTGCTGAACGCGGCCGACCCGCACGTGGTGCGCATGGCCGAACACTGCCCCGGCCAGGTCACCTTCTTCGGCCCGAGCGAGCACCACCCCGTCATTGCCACCCACCGGGCGCTGGGCAAACGGGTCGTGTTCGTGAGCGACGACCACCTCGTCGCGGCCGAGGGGGCGACACAGGTTCGCATTCCGCTGAGCCAGATCCCGATCACCCGCCACGGCACCATCGGCTTCCAGGTGGACAACGCCATGGCGGCCATCGGTGCCGCCTGGGCGCTGGACGTGCCCTGGAACACCATCCTGCAAGGCCTGTTCACCTTCGTGAGCGACTCGCACGCCGTGCCGGGCCGCTTCAACCTGTTCGACTACCGCGGTGCCACCCTCATCGCCGACTACGGCCACAACCCCGACGCCATCCAGGCGCTCAGCCAGGCGGTGCAGCGCATGCCGGCGCGGGAGCGCCTGGTGGTGATCAGCGGCGCGGGCGACCGGCGCGACGAGGACATCCGCGAGCAGACCCGTATCCTGGGCAAGGTGTTCGATCAGGTCATCCTGTACGAGGATGCCTGCCAGCGTGGGCGGGCCGACGGAGAAGTGCTCGCATTGCTGCGCGAAGGGCTGGAAGGCGCGACGCACACCCGGTCGATCGACGAGGTGCGCGGGGAGTTTCTCGCCATCGACACCGCGCTGGCGCGCCTGCAGCCGGGCGACCTGTGCCTGATCCTGATCGATCAGGTGCAGGAGGCGCTGGACCACATCGCACGGCGTGTGGCCGAAAGCGCAGCCCAGCCAGCTTGAACGCCGGGACCCGTCGGCGTGCGGGTCAGTCTTCCCAGAACATCAGGGCCTCGCGGCCCTGCACGTACAGGTCCACCGGCCGGCCCACCGGCAGGATGACCTTGGTGGGCACGTGACCGAACGGCAGGTCGGTGAGCACCGGTACGCTCACCTGGCTGCGCAACCACGCCACCACCTGCTTCAGGTTGTAGCCCTTGTCGTGCGGCGTGAGTTGGAACTTGTTGAAGCTGCCCAGCAGGATGGCGCGCTGGCGGCCCAGCACGCCGGCGTGCAGAAACTGGGTCAACATGCGTTCGATGCGGTAGGGGTGCTCGCCCACGTCTTCCAGAAACAGCACGCCGCCGTCCACCACCGGGAAAAACTGTGTGCCCAACAAGGCGCACACGATGGACAGGTTGCCGCCCCACAGCACCCCGCCTTCGGCCGCCCAGCCAGCGTCTGAGGCCAACGCCGGGTGGGCGCGGAAGTCGGCCGCCGGCAGCCGCCAGCCCGTGCCCTCGCCCACGCCGCTGACCAGGTCGTCAAAGCAGGCCTGCATGATCTCGTCGGGCTTGTCTTCGCTTGCCCAATCTTCCATCAGTGCCGGGCCGGCCCACGTCGGTGTGGCGCGCTGGGCCAGCACCGCGCACTGCAAGGCGGTGAAGTCGCTCAGGCCCAGCCAGGCACTACCCCGCTCCACCGAGCGCTGGATCGCGTCAAACGGCAGGCTGGGCAACAGGCGCGTCAGGCCGTAGCCGCCCCGGGTCGTCAGCACCACCTGCGCACCACTGGCTGCCGCACGCTCAATGGCGGCTAGGCGGGCGTCGTCGTCGCCGGCAAAGCGCTGGTGGCTGCTCAACGCCGCCGGGTCCACTTCCACCTCATGGCCCTGGGCCTGCAGGCGTTTGAGGGCACGGCGGTAACCGGATTTGTCGCGGACCGCGCCGCTAGGGGAATACAGGTAGATGTGCGCCATGCGGGGGATTATCCCCGCTCGGGCCAGGGCCAGGCCTTGCGGGCAGCGTGGTGGCCGGCGTCGGGGTACGGGAGCTCGCGCCACTCGGCGGGCAAGCCCGTGGGCTCAGGCGGCTGTTGCACCAGAACACCCACGGGCCGGCAAGGCAGCCGTTGCGCGATGGCCTGCGCCAACGCTTCCATGGCGGGTGGGGCCACCAGCCGCAACGGCGCTGTGGTCTGTTGCTGCAGCCATTCGGCCAGCACCTCGGCATGGCGGGCCAGGGTGTGCCAGCGGGCCTTTTTGGGTTTGTCGCTCAGGCCAAAGCCGATCAGGTCGGGCAGCAGCAGGCGCTGGCCATCGGCAACCTGGGCCTTGGCCCAGTCCAGCCATTCGGGCCACCAACCGTTCGGGCCATGCAAGGCCACGGTCACGGGAGCCTCTGGGGAAGGTGCCGCGGGCGCCAGGTCCAGCCAATGCAGTCGCAAGCCGTCAAGGACCGTACCGGATTGCGTCCAGCGTTGGGCCTGACGCCAATCGGGCTCCGCCGCCCACACGGGCTCAAACGCACTCTCGGGGGTGCGCAGGGCGTCGTCGCGCAAGGGCACCGCCTCGCGCCGGGCTCTGGCGCGTTGCTCGGCAAAAAAAGCCTGCATCAATGCCGCGCAGGCCTCGGCCTCTGTGCCGCCCTCCACCGCTGTGTGGTGATTCAGCGCCGGGTGCCGCAACACGTTCACCACCGAGCCGTCGGCGCCGGTTTTGGGCTCGCGTGCGCCGTACACCACCCGCGCGATGCGGGCGTGCAGCAAGGCCTGGGCGCACATCGCGCAAGGTTCCAGCGTCACGTAAAGCTCGCAACCGTCTAGCCGGTAGTTGCCCACCGCGGCCGCCGCTGCACGCAACGCCACGATTTCGGCGTGTGCGGTGGGGTCGTGCGAGGCAATGGGTTGGTTATAAGCCTGTGCCAACACCTCGTCGGGTGCCCCGCCCCGCCCGGGCCGCACCAGCACGGCGCCCACCGGCACTTCGCCCGCTGCAGCGGCTTCGCGCGCCTGGGCCAACGCCAGGGCCATGTAGCGGGCGTCACGGTTGTCGCTCATGGAGCTGGGCGACCCTCAGGCCATCATTCCCACTCAATTGTTGATTGCAGCAAAAAAGCCTTTGAAATCAAGGCCCTTTGTGGTGATGCATGTGAAGAGTGCCATCGAAAATACCATATCCAAAAAAGGGCTGCGCTTCGGCGGATAGCAATCACGTTTGCTCCCCGCCGCAAACCTAGCCACTTACCTCTTGACTATAACAGCCTGTCGCTGTGTGTCTTAGTCAGCGTCTACGACGTCCTCCTGTCTCAGTTGCTGCCTGACGCGCTTATCAGTGAGATCTACCACACACCAGCGCGTGAAGCGGCTTGGCGTTGGAGCAGGCCATGAGCAGCGCTGTGCTGTTGCTCCGCTTCAGGCACGGCTGCCCGGTGCTGCCGTTCGCTTACGACAACAACGCCGTCTGCCTTCTTGTTGCGCTGCTTGCGTCCGGCCGCCAGATCACGGATTACCCCAGCATGCCGGTTGCTCTGCTGCGGGAAATATATGCCTCCGCACTGTCCAAGGAGTGGTCATGAGCCGCATCGTTGTGATCACAC
>JAUWAE010000040.1 GCA_030602185.1 Comamonadaceae bacterium | reverse complement strand
GAAGGGCCGTGGTCGAAGCAGGGGGCTTCCCGGTCAGGCCTTGGTGTGCTTCTCGATCAATTTGCGGGCGGTTTCGAGCAGGTCGCGGCCATTGAAGCCACGCTTGTCCATGTCCTGCACCCACTCCACCTCGACCTGGCGGGCACGGCGACGGAATTCCTGTGCCTCGGCCAGCCCGATGGTGTTGATCTTGTTGCCTCGGTCCACCGCCTGTTTGCGCGCCGGTGCATCGCCGGCCTGCTGGGCTCGTCCCAGGAAGGCCGAGGTGTTGAGGCCGGTGTTGGCGTCGATCACCTTCTGCAGGTCGGGCGGCAGGCTGTCGTAGCGGCGGCGGTTCATTGCCATCACAAAAGTGGTGGTGTACAGGGCGCCGCCCTTGGGGTCGAACTCGCTGTGGAACTGGGTGAGCTCGTGCACCTTCACCGAAGGCACCACTTCCCATGGAATCACGCAGCCATCGATCACGCCCTTGGACAGGGCGTCGGGGATCTGGGGCAGCGGCATGCCCACCGGGGTGGCCCCCAGGTTGGCCAGCAGCTTGGTGACCTGGCGGGTCGGACCGCGCATCTTGAGTCCGCGCAAGTCGTCCGGCGAATTGATCGGCTTGCCTTTGATGTGGAACATGCCAGGGCCGTGCACCTGCAGTGCCAGCGTCTTGACCTCGCGGTACTCGTCGGCGGCTTTCGTTTCGATGTATTCCCAGAACGCTTTGGAGGTGGCCTCGGCATTGCTCATCATGAAGGGCAGCTCGAATACCTCGGTGCGGGGGAAGCGGCCGGGCGTGTTGCCTGGCAGGGTCCAGACGATGTCGACCACGCCGTCCTTGGCCTGATCGAACAGCTGCACCGGCGAGCCACCCAGCTGCATGGCCGGGTAGCCTTCGAACTTGATACGGCCCCCCGAATCCTTTTCGACCTTGTCCATCCAGGCCTTGTGCATGTTGAGCCACACGTTGGACGTGGGCGACATGAAGGTGTGGAACTTCAGGGTGACGCTTTGCTGGGCAAAGCCGACGAGGGCGGGGGCACCCAGTGCCACGGCGGCACCGGACTGTAACAACGTTCTGCGCTGGATCATGCGGGGATCTCCTCTTGTTCAACGAATGGATGGGTCGGCTTAGGCCGACGCCTGTTATGACCTACGGGCCTCCGTGAGGTTCCTGTGACTGTACGCCAAAACAGACGCCGCGCGGTGACAATCTGAGGCCATGGACAGTTTCGATTTCGCTTCGGCACCAGGGCACCTGATCCGTCGTGCGCATCAGGTGTCGGTGGCCCTCTTTGCGGAGGCGGCTGCCGCTCACGACGTGACGCAGGTGCAGTTCGCCTTGCTCAACGCCTTGATCGACGCCCCCGGGCTCGACCAGGTGACGCTCGCGCAGCGGGTGGCCATGGACGCGGCCACGTCGGGTTCGGTGATCGAGCGCCTGGAAGGCAAGGGCTGGTTGCGGCGGGTGCGCGACCCCGACGACCGTCGTCGGCGCCGGGTCTGGATCACGCCGGCCGGAGAAGCGGTGGTGGCCGCGCTCAAATCTGCCATCGCCGACTCGCAAGCGCGACTGGTGGCGCCCTTGTCTGCGGAGGAGGCGCAATCGTTGCTGCAGCTGCTGCGCAAACTGGTGCAGACGCACAGCGCCTGACCCGGCGCAGGGTGCCGCCGCGTCTTACACTGCAGGCATGAAGCTGTACAACTACTTCCGTTCGGGCACCTCGTTCCGGGTGCGCATTGCCCTGAACCTCAAGGGGCTGTCGTACGACTACGTGCCGGTGCACCTCGCCAAGGGCGAGCACAAGGCGGACGCCTACCGCGCTGTCAGCCCCGACACCCTGGTACCGGTGCTCGACCTCGAAGGGCAGCCGGAGCATGCGCTGCTGAGCCAGTCCATGGCCATCATCGAGTACCTCGACGAAACGCATCCTCAGCCACCGCTGCTGCCCCCCGATCCGCTGGGGCGTGCCCGCGTGCGGGCGCTGGCACAGACGGTGGCGTGCGAGATCCACCCCATCAACAACCTGCGCATCCTCAAGTACCTGGGCGGCACCCTGGGCCTCAGCGAAGCACAACGGGTCGATTGGTACAACCACTGGGTGCTGGAAGGGCTGCGGTCGTACGAGCGTCGTCTGGAGGACCTGCAGCGCGAGCGCGCCGCAGCCGGCCTGCCGCCATCGGTCTATTCGTACGGCGACACACCGACGCTGGCCGACTGCTGCCTGGTGCCGCAGGTGGTCAACGGCCAGCGCTTCGGGCTGAAGTACGAAGGCCTGCCGCTGACGATGGCGGCCTTCGACGCCTGCATGCGCCTGGACGCCTTCCAGCAAGCCCACCCCAGCCAGTGCCCGGACGCTGAAGCGTGAGCGGCGCCGCGCCTTTGCCGGCAGACCGCTGGCTGATGGCCGAGGCGCCTTGGCCCCAGGGCGTGCAGGCTGGCATGACCCTGCGTACCGGCGGCGTGTCCGTTGCCCCGTGGGACAGCTGGAACCTGGGTGACCACGTGGGCGACAACCCGCAGGCTGTGGCCAGCAACCGGGAGCGGCTGACCCAGGCCCTCGCCGCGAGGCCTGTCTTCTGTCAGCAGGTCCACGGCACCGACGTGGTCCGACTGGTGCCCGTGTTGTCCAGCACCCCGTGTGCCGATGCGGCGTGGACGGCCGAGCCGGCGCTGGCTTGCGCCATGATGGTGGCCGATTGCCTGCCGCTGCTGCTTGCGTCGCCCGACGGCGCCAGTGTTGCGGCGGTGCATGCGGGCTGGCGGGGCCTGGCCGGACAATGCGGGCGCGGGGTGCTGGAAGCGCTCTGCGAGGCCTGGCCTCCCGTGCAAGGCCGCGCTGGCCGGCGCGACACCGTCGTCTGGCTCGGGCCGTGCATCGGGCCGCAGGCGTTCGAAGTGGGCGACGAGGTGCGACAGGCCTTCGTCCAGGCCAACCCTGGCGCACACGCCTGTTTTCAGCCGCTGCCGCCGCAGGACGGCGCGCCCAAGTTCCTGGCCGATCTTCCCGCCCTGGCGCGCCGCCGGCTCGCGGCGCTGGGCTTCGACTCGGTGCACGGCAACGACGGATCCCCCGTCTGGTGCACGGTCAGCGACAGCTCACGGTTTTTCTCGCACCGGCGCGACCACCGGCGCCTCGGCAGCACCGGGCGCATGGCCGCCTGCATCTGGCGTGGCTGAGGTCGTCGCCGCCTCGCTGTCCTGCCTGGCACGGGCCTTGCGGCGCAGGGGAGTACCCATCAGGTAAACCACCAATGCGATTGGCATCAAACCGTAAAGAAAAAAGGTGACAATAGCTCCGAGGAGGGTGCCGTTGCTGCTCATGGCTTCGGCAACAGCCATCAGAACGGCGACATACAGCCAGGCAATAATGACCAGATACACGTGCTTCAGCTCCCGCGGGATCGACCTAGAGCCCGCCATTGTCAGGCGGTCGGAAGCTACCTGCTTCACACTGCCCACATCTCCCCGGCGCCGGTAGGCACAACCGGCCGCAATTCCCACTCCCCAGGAGACACGCATGACCCCCGACAATCCCTGGCTGCAGTCGGCCCAACAGTTCCAGCAGAGCGCCCTGCAGCAGTGGACGCAGATGCTGCAGACCGTGCAGGCATCCGGTGTACCCAACCCCGGTTTCGCCATGCCCAGCGGTGCGAACATTTCCGAGCTGTTTGGCAAGATCACTGGTCAGCCGGTCAAGTTCGATCCGGAAAAATGGCTCGACATCCAGCGCAACTACCTCAAGGAACTGGCGGAGCTGTGGAATCAGGGCTTGCAGGTCAAGCCTCCTAAAGACCGCCGTTTCGCCTCGGAAGCGTGGGCGCAGAACCCGATGGCCGCCTTTGCTGCGGCGGCTTACCTGCTCAATGCCCGTACCCTGATGGCCATGGCCGACGCGGTGGACGCCGACGCCAAGACCCGCGCCCGCATCCATTTCGCGGTGCAGCAGTGGATCGATGCCAGCGCACCCAGCAACTTCATGGCCTTCAACGCCGAGGCACAGAAGAAGGCCCTCGACACCCAGGGCGAGAGCATCGCCAAGGGCATCCAGAACCTGCTCAACGACATGAAGCAAGGTCATGTGTCCATGACCGACGAGAGTGCCTTTGAGGTAGGCAAGAACGTGGCCACGAGCGAAGGCCAGGTGGTGTTCGAAAACGAGCTCTTCCAGCTGATCGAATACAAGCCGCTGACGGCCAAGGTGCATGAGCGGCCGTTCCTGCTGGTGCCGCCGTGCATCAACAAGTTCTACATCCTCGACCTGCAGCCCGACAATTCCTTCATTCGCTACGCGGTGGAGCAGGGCATGCGCACTTTCGTGGTGAGCTGGCGTAACCCCGACCAGTCCTGCGCCCAGAAGACGTGGGACAACTACATCGATGACGCGGTCATCAAGGCCATATCGGTGACGCGCGAGATCACCGGGGCCGAGACCATTAATGCCCTGGGCTTTTGCGTCGGCGGCACCATGCTCGGTACCGCCCTGGGCGTGCTGGCGGCCCGCGGCGAGCAGCCGGTCCATTCGGCCACCTTCCTCACCACGCTGCTCGACTTCACCGACACCGGCATCCTCGATGTCTTCATCGACGAGGCTTTTGTCAAGTTCCGCGAGATGCAGTTTGCCAATGGCGGCCTGCTGCCCGGCCGCGACCTGGCCACCACCTTCAGCTTCCTGCGCCCGAACGACCTGGTGTGGAATTACGTGGTGGGCAACTACCTCAAGGGCGAAACTCCGCCGCCGTTCGATCTGCTGTACTGGAACGGCGACAGCACCAACCTGCCCGGACCGTACTACGCCTGGTACCTGCGCAACACCTACCTCGAGAACCGGCTGGTCAAGCCGGGCGCCGCCGCCGTGTGCGGCCAGAAGGTGGACCTGGGCAAAGTCAACATCCCGGTCTACATCTACGGTTCGCGGGAAGACCACATCGTGCCGATTGGTGGCGCCTACGCCAGTACTCAGCACCTGCCGGGTCCGAAGCGCTTCGTCATGGGGGCCTCGGGGCACATCGCCGGCGTCATCAACCCGGCCAGCAAGGGCAAGCGCAGCCACTGGATCGGCGTCGACAACCATTTCCCGGCCGACGTCAACGACTGGATCGCCAGTGCCACCGAACACCCGGGCAGTTGGTGGACCGACTGGTCCGACTGGCTCAAGCCGCAGGCCGGCAAACTGATCGCCGCACCCAAGAGCTACGGCAGCCGCAAGTACAAACCGATCGAGCCCGCCCCTGGTCGTTATGTCAAGGCCAAGGCCTGATCGCAACATCTCTCAATCCCCAGTTTTCAGAGGAGTGAACATGGAAGACATCGTCATCGTGGGTGCCGCCCGCACCGCCATCGGCAAATTCGGCGGCAGCCTGTCCAAGGTACCGGCCACCGAGCTGGGCGCCATCGTCATCAAGGCGCTGCTGGAGCGCACCGGCGTGGGTGCCGACCAGATCGGCGAAGTGATCATGGGCCAGGTGCTGGCCGCGGGCGTAGGCCAGAACCCGGCCCGCCAGGCCATGATGAAGGCCGGTATCGCCAAGGAAACCCCGGCGCTCACCATCAACGCCGTCTGCGGTTCGGGCCTCAAGGCCGTGATGCTGGCCGCCCAGGCCGTGGCTTGGGGCGACAGCGAGATCGTGATTGCCGGTGGTCAGGAAAACATGAGCGCCAGCCCGCACGTGCTCAACGGCAGCCGCGACGGCCAGCGCATGGGCGACTGGAAAATGGTCGACACCATGATCGTCGACGGCCTGTGGGACGTGTACAACCAGTACCACATGGGCATCACGGCTGAAAACGTGGCCAAGGCGCACGACATCAGCCGCGAGCAACAGGATGCGCTCGCGCTGGCCAGCCAGCAGAAAGCCAGTGCCGCCCAGGACGCAGGCAAGTTCAAGGACGAGATCGTGCCTGTGGTGATCCCGCAGAAGAAGGGTGACCCGCTGGTGTTCGACGCCGACGAGTTCATCAACAAGAAAACGAACGCCGATGCGCTGGCCGGTTTGCGCCCGGCTTTCGACAAGGCCGGTTCGGTGACGGCAGGCAACGCCTCCGGCATCAACGACGGCGCGGCGGCCGTGATGGTGATGAAGGCCAGCAAAGCCGCTGCGCTGGGCCTCAAGCCGCTGGCCAGGATCAAGAGCTTTGGCACCAGCGGCCTCGACCCGGCCACCATGGGCATGGGCCCGGTGCCGGCGTCGCAAAAGGCCCTGGCCCGCGCCGGCTGGAGCGCGGCCGACGTTGACCTGTTCGAGCTCAATGAAGCCTTTGCGGCGCAAGCCTGCGCGGTCAACAAGGTGCTGGGCATCGACCCGGCCAAGGTCAACGTCAACGGCGGCGCGATCGCGCTGGGCCACCCCATCGGTGCCTCCGGCTGCCGCATCCTGGTGACCCTGTTGCACGAAATGCAGCGTCGCGATGCCAAAAAGGGCCTGGCCGCCCTGTGCATCGGTGGCGGCATGGGCGTGTCGCTCACCGTCGAACGCTGAACCCATCCTTTCCACGAACTCATCACACCAGAGGAGCACAGCATGAGTCAAAAAGTTGCGTACGTCACCGGCGGCATGGGTGGCATCGGTACCGCCATTTGCCACCGACTGGCCAAGGCCGGTTTCAAGGTCATCGCCGGTTGCGGCCCGACCCGCGATTACCAGAAATGGCTCGACGAGCAGAAAGCCCTGGGCTTCACCTTCCACGCCAGCGTGGGCAACGTGGCCGATTGGGACTCCACCGTGGAGGCCTTCTCCAAGGCCAAAGCCGAGCATGGCCCGATCGACGTGCTGGTGAACAACGCCGGCATCACCCGCGACCGCATGTTCCTGAAGATGACGCTGGACGACTGGAACGCCGTGATCAGCACCAACCTCACGTCCATGTTCAACGTGACCAAGCAGGTGGTGCCCGACATGGTGGAGCGTGGCTGGGGCCGCATCATCCAGATCTCGTCGGTGAACGGCGAGAAGGGTCAGGCTGGCCAGACCAACTACTCCGCGGCGAAGGCCGGCATGCACGGGTTCACCATGGCCTTGGCGCAGGAACTGGCTGCCAAGGGCGTGACGGTGAACACCGTTAGCCCGGGTTACATCGGCACCGACATGGTCCGCGCCATCCGCCCCGACGTGCTGGAGAAGATCGTGGCCACCATCCCGGTCAAGCGCCTGGGCGATCCGGAGGAAATCGGCTCCATCGTGTCGTGGCTGGCCAGTGAAGATGCCGGTTTCACCACCGGTGCCGACTTCTCGTGCAACGGCGGCCTGCACATGGGCTGACGCGCTGGCCCTGGCCTGCGGAACCCGCTTCGGCGGGTTTTTTCATGTCCGGGGATAATCCCGGACCATGACCGAGACTTTCTCCGCCCCGGGGCCTTGGCGCTTGTCGGTGGCCCCCATGCTGGACTGGACCGATAAACATTGTCGGTACTTTCACCGTTTGTTGACAAAAAATACCCGGCTTTACACCGAAATGGTGACAACCGGTGCCTTGCGCCATGGCGATGCGCGGCGCCACCTGCGCCTCGACGAGACCGAGCACCCGGTTGCCCTGCAACTGGGCGGCAGCGAGCCGGCCGAGTTGGCCCATGCGGCCCGGCTGGGCCAGGCTTGGGGTTACGACGAGATCAACCTCAACTGCGGCTGCCCCAGCGAGCGGGTGCAGCGTGGGGCTTTCGGTGCCTGCCTGATGGCCGAACCCCAACTCGTGGCCGACGGCGTGAAGGCGATGCGCGATGCGGTGTCGGTGCCGGTGACGGTCAAGCACCGCATTGGTATTGACCGGGAGGAAAGCTACGGCTTTGTGCGCGATTTCGTCGGCACGGTGTCCGAGGCGGGCTGCGAGGTGTTCATCGTTCACGCCCGTAACGCCTGGCTGCAGGGGCTGAGCCCCAAGGAGAACCGCGAGGTGCCGCCGCTGCGTTACGAGCTGGCCTACCAGCTCAAGCGCGACTTCCCGCAGCTGACCATTGTGGTGAACGGCGGCATCCAGACCAATGAGCAGATTGCCGCCCATCTGGCCGAAGTGGATGGCGCGATGCTGGGCCGCGAGGTGTACTACCGCCCGTGGGTGATGACCACCTGGGACGCCCGTTTCCAGGGGGCGGAGCCCCGGCAGGTGGAGCGCGACGACGTGGAGGCTGCCATGGTGGACTACATGGAGCGCGAAGCGCTGGACGACGGCACGCCCTGGTACGCGATTGCCCGGCACATGCTGGGCCTGCGCCACGGCGAACGCGGTGCCCGCCTGTGGCGCCAGGTGTGGAGCAACCACCGGCTCAAGCCGCTGCCACCGCGTCAGGTGTGGGCGATGGCGCGCGAGGCGCTGCACACCGAACGCTTGCCTGCGCTGGCCTGACCTGGCGTGGTCAGGCCGCGGCCTGCAGGCCGTTGGCGAAGTGGGTTTTCACGCGCTGCACCGCGGCTTCTGCATCGCGGGCGCGCAGGGCCTCGACGATGGCGCGGTGTTCCTGCAGCGATTCCTGGATGCGCCCCGACTTGAACAGCGAACTGTGTCGGTTGAGCTTCATGACCTTGCGCAGGTCGGCCACCATCTGCTTGCGCCAACGGTTGCCGGCCAGGTCGAGCAGCCGAAGGTGAAAGGCTTCGTTGAGCTCAAAGAAACGTTCGCGTGAGCCAGTGCCGGGATGGGCGGCCTGCTCGAGTTCGTCGTGCAGGCGTTGCAGTTCGGCCATTTCGGCGTCGCTGGCCGCGCGGCACACGGCCCCCGCTGCATCGGCTTCCAGCAGCGACAGCAGCTCGTAAACCTCGCGCAAGTCTTGTTCGGATACTTCGGTGACGTAGGCGCCGCGGCGTACCTTCATGGTCACCAAGCCTTCGGCTGCCAGCACCTTGATCGCCTCGCGCAGCGGCGTGCGGCTGATGCCCAGCTCCTCGGCGATCTTGAGCTCGTCGATCCAGCTGCCGGGTGGCAGTTCGCGGTTGAAGATGCGCTGGCGCAACAGCTCGGCCACTTCTTCGTAGAGGGCGCGTGGGGTCAGGGAGACGGCAGACATGATGCAAAAGGGTGGGAGCGGCTATCTTAACCGCAACTGCATTTTGCATCAATAATTATGAATGATGTAAACTACGTAGGTTGTTGACCATCCCTCAGGTGTTTTGCATGTCTTCTTCCGAATTCAAGCCCGCCACGCTGGCCGACTGGCAAGCCGCTGCCGCCAAGTCACTCAAGGGCGCCAGTCCCGAGCAACTCAACTGGCACACCCCCGAGGGGCTGACGGTCAAGCCGCTCTACACGGCCGAAGACACGCAATCGCTGCCTTACACCAACACGCTGCCGGGTTTTGAGCCCTTCATCCGCGGCCCGCAGGCCACCATGTACGCGGTGCGTCCCTGGACTATCCGCCAGTACGCCGGTTTTTCGACCGCCGAAGAGTCCAACGCGTTCTACCGCAAGGCACTGGCGGCGGGCGGGCAGGGGGTGTCGGTCGCGTTCGACCTGGCCACCCACCGTGGCTACGACAGCGACCACCCCCGTGTGTTCGGTGACGTCGGCAAGGCCGGTGTGGCCATCGACAGCGTGGAAGACATGAAAGTCCTGTTCGACGGCATTCCGCTGGACAAGGTCAGCGTGTCCATGACCATGAACGGTGCCGTGTTGCCGGTGCTGGCGGGCTATGTGGTGGCGGCCGAAGAGCAGGGCGTGGCCCAAGACCAGTTGAGCGGCACCATCCAGAACGACATCCTCAAGGAGTTCATGGTCCGCAACACCTACATCTACCCGCCCGAGCCCTCGATGCGCATCATTGGCGACATCATCGAGTACACCTCGGCCAAGATGCCGAAGTTCAACTCCATCAGCATCAGCGGCTACCACATGCAGGAAGCCGGCGCCAACCAGGCGCTGGAACTCGCCTTCACGCTGGCCGATGGCAAGGAGTACGTGAAAACCGCCATCGCCAAGGGCATGGATGTGGACGATTTTGCCGGGCGCCTGAGCTTTTTCTGGGCGATCGGCATGAACTTCTACCTCGAGATCGCCAAGATGCGCGCCGCCCGCCTGCTGTGGTGCCGCATCATGAAGGGTTTCGGGGCCAAGAACCCCAAGAGCCTGATGCTGCGCACCCACTGCCAGACCAGCGGCTGGAGCCTGACCGAGCAGGACCCGTACAACAACGTGGTGCGCACCACCATCGAGGCCATGGCGGCCGTGTTTGGCGGCACGCAGAGCCTGCACACCAACAGCTTCGACGAAGCCATCGCACTGCCCACCGAGTTCAGTGCCCGTATCGCGCGCAACACCCAGCTCATCATCCAGGAAGAAACCCACATCACCAACGTGATCGACCCCTGGGCCGGTTCCTACATGATGGAAAAGCTGACCCAGGACATGGCCGACAAGGCCTGGGCCATCATCGAGGAGGTGGACGCCATGGGTGGCATGACCCGCGCCGTGGACAGCGGCTGGGCCAAGCTCAAGATCGAAGCCAGCGCCGCCGAGAAGCAGGCCCGCATCGATTCCGGCAAGGACGTGATCGTCGGCGTGAACAAGTACAAGCTGGCCAAGGAAGACCCGGTCGACATCCTGGAAGTGGACAACCACAAGGTGCGCGAGCAGCAGATCGCGCGGCTGCAAGCCATCAAGGCCAGCCGCGATACCGCTGCCGTGCAGGCCGCGTTGGCTGCACTGACCGCTGCGGCCGAAAGCGGCAGCGGCAACCTGCTGGACCTGTCCATCCAGGCCATCCGCCTGCGGGCCACAGTCGGTGAGGTGTCGGATGCGCTGGAGAAGGTGTTTGGGCGCCACCGCGCCGACACGCAAAAGGTGACTGGGGTGTACGCGGCCGCCTACGATTCCGCCGAAGGCTGGGAAAAGCTCAAGGGCGAGATCGCCCAGTTTGCCGAAGCACAGGGCCGCCGCCCGCGCGTGATGATTGCCAAGCTGGGCCAGGACGGCCACGACCGCGGCGCGAAGGTGGTGGCCACGGCCTTCGCCGACCTGGGTTTCGACGTGGACATGGGCCCGCTGTTCCAGACGCCCGAAGAGTGCGCCCGCCAGGCGATCGAGAACGATGTGCACGCGGTGGGCGTGTCCACCCTCGCGGCGGGTCACAAGACACTGGTGCCCGCCATCATTGAAGAACTGAAGAAGCAGGGCGCCGACGACATCATCGTCTTTGTGGGCGGCGTGATCCCGCGGCAGGACTATGACTTCCTGTACGAGTCGGGCGTGAAGGGCGTGTACGGCCCCGGCACCCCCATCCCGGCCAGCGCCAAGGACGTGCTGGAGCAGATCCGAAAGGCCGTCGCTTGAGCCCTGAAGCGCTCTACGAGGGCATCGTCCGTGGCCAGGGCACGGTGCAACGCCGGGCCATGGCCAAGGCCATCACCCTGCTGGAATCCACCCGGGCCGACCACCGCGCCCAGGGCGACACCCTGCTCAATGGCCTGTTGCCCCACACTGGGCAGGCGCTGCGGCTGGGCATCAGCGGCGTGCCGGGCGTGGGCAAATCCACCTTCATCGAGGCATTGGGCCTGTACCTGATTGCACAGGGCCACCGCGTGGCGGTGCTGGCGGTAGACCCGTCGAGCAGTGTGTCGGGTGGCTCCATCCTGGGCGACAAGACGCGCATGGAGCACCTGTCGGTGCACGAGCGTGCCTACATCCGACCCAGCCCCAGCAGCGGCACCCTGGGCGGCGTGGCCGAAAAAACCCGCGAGGCCATGCTGGTGTGCGAAGCCGCCGGCTACGACGTGGTGATCGTCGAAACCGTGGGCGTGGGCCAGAGCGAGACGGCCGTGCATGGCATGACCGACATGTTCTGCCTGCTGCAACTGCCCAACGCCGGCGACGACCTGCAAGCGATCAAGAAGGGCGTGATGGAGCTGGCCGACCTGGTGGTCATCAACAAGGCCGACATCGACCCCGATGCCGCCACGCGCGCGCGCGCCCAGATCACCTCCAGCCTTCGGCTGCTGGGGTTGCACGGCAACCCGGAGCATCTGCACCACGATGTTCAGGTCTGGCACCCGCAGGTGATCCAGATCAGCGCCTTGCAGGGGCAGGGCGTGGACACGTTCTGGGCCGAAGTGAGCCGTTACCGCGCCCTGCAAACCGCCAACGGCCAGTTGGCCGCGCGCCGACTCCGCCAGGCCCGCGCCTGGATGTGGGAGCGCATCGATGCCGGTTTGCGCGACGCCTTCCGCCACCACCCGCGGGTACAGGCCATGTTGCCGGGACTGTCCGACGACGTGCTGGCGGGCCGCCAGGTGGCCTCCGCGGCGGCACGCGAGTTGCTGTCGGCGTTTCTGGAGGCGCCGGTGCGATGCTGAGCCCCAACTCCTTACAGGCCATCGAAGCGTCGCAGGGCTGGCGCCAGCACCGCGTCGAGATGTTCGACCTGCCCGAGGGGCGGGTGGTGGTGAAAGGGCAGCGGTCGGCGCGGGGACCGTGGCGGTTTCGTGTGCTGTCTGCCCTGGCGCGCCTGACCAGCAACCCCTTGCTGCGCCCGGTACCGGCACCGGGGGGCGCCGCGGCCCAGGCCACCGAGGTCGCGCGCCTGCGCGCGCTCGCCGCCAGCGGCGTGCAGGTGCCTGAGCTGATGCACCAGGGCGCCGACTACATTGTGCTGCGCCGGATCGAGGGCCAGCCACTGCAAGACCAGTTCACCGGCGAAGTGGGCGTGGCGCTCAGGGCCTTCACCCGGGGGCTCGACGGGCTCATCGACCTGCACCGGCGTGGCCAGTACCTGAGTCAGGGCTTCGCCCGCAACATGCTGGCCGCCCCTGATGGCCTCTGGTACATCGATTTCGAGGACGACCCCCTGCAGGTGATGGACCTGCCCGACGCCCAGGCGCGCGACCTGCTGTCCTACCTGCTGTCCGCGGTCTGGATCAACCGGGCCAGCCGCGCCGACCTCATGTCGGTCTGGTCGGCCACGGCCCGCAGCGTTGCACCCGACGTGATGCAGCGCGTGCGTGTGGCGGCCAGCGGCCTGTCGTGGCTGCGCCGCCTGCCGCGCGAGCGCAAGCCCTGGGGCCGTGACGTGGTCACGGTACAGGCCCTGGCCGAATTCATGCACAACTGGAACACTTCCGAACCCGCCCTTTCATAGGAGCTTTTCATGCACGAAATCCTGGAACAACTGGAACAGAAGCGCGCCGCTGCCCGCCTGGGTGGTGGACAGAAGCGTATCGACGCGCAACATGCCAAAGGCAAGCTCACGGCGCGTGAGCGCCTCGAGATCCTGCTCGACGAAGGCACCTTCGAAGAATGGGACATGTTCGTCGAGCACCGCTGCACCGACTTCGGCATGGCCGACAACAAGGTGCCGGGCGATGGCGTGGTCACGGGCTACGGCATGATCAACGGGCGGCTGGTGTTCGTGTTCAGCCAGGACTTCACCGTCTTCGGCGGTGCATTGTCCGAAGCCCATGCCGAGAAGATCTGCAAGATCATGGACCAGGCCATGAAGGTTGGCGCCCCGGTGATCGGCTTGAACGACTCGGGCGGTGCCCGTATCCAGGAAGGCGTGGCCTCGCTCGGCGGCTACGCCGAGGTGTTCCAGCGCAACGTGATGGCCAGCGGCGTCATCCCGCAGATCAGCATGATCATGGGGCCCTCGGCCGGTGGCGCGGTGTACTCGCCCGCCATGACCGACTTCATCTTCATGGTCAAGGACTCAAGCTATATGTTCGTGACCGGCCCTGAGGTGGTGAAGACGGTGACGCACGAGGAAGTGACCGCCGAGGAACTCGGTGGTGCCATCACGCACACCGCCAAGAGCGGCGTGGCCGACGGTGCGTTCGAGAACGACGTGGAAGCGCTGCTGATGCTGCGCCGTCTGTACAACTACCTGCCGCTGAACAACAAAGAGAAGGCGCCGGTGCGCCCCAGCGGCGACCCGATCGACCGCGCCGACCTGAGCCTGGATACCCTGGTGCCGGACAACCCGAACAAGCCGTACGACATGAAGGAGCTGATCCTCAAGACGGTCGACGACGGCGACTTCTTCGAGCTGCAGCCGGAGTACGCCAAGAACATCCTCATCGGCTTTGCCCGCATGGATGGCCAGACCGTGGGCATCGTGGCCAACCAGCCGCTGGTGCTGGCGGGCTGCCTGGACATCAAGAGCTCGATCAAGGCGGCGCGCTTTGTGCGTTTCTGCGATGCGTTCAACATCCCCGTCATCACCTTCGTGGACGTGCCCGGCTTCATGCCCGGCACCTCGCAGGAATACGGAGGCATCATCAAGCACGGCGCGAAGCTGCTCTACGCCTACGCCGAGTGCACCGTGCCCAAGATCACCGTGATCACCCGCAAGGCCTACGGCGGGGCGTATGACGTGATGGCCTCCAAGCACCTGCGTGGCGACGTCAACTTTGCCTGGCCCAACGCCGAAATCGCGGTGATGGGCGCCAAGGGCGCGGTGGAGATCATCTTCCGCGAAGAAAAGAAGGACCCGGCCAAGCTGGCCGAACGCGAGGCCGAGTACAAGGCCCGCTTTGCCAACCCCTTCGTGGCGGGCGCGCGCGGTTTCATCGACGACGTGATCCTGCCGCACGAGACGCGCAAGCGCATCTGCCGCTCGCTCGTCATGCTCAAGGACAAGAAGATCGAAAACCCGTGGCGCAAGCACGGCAACATCCCTCTGTAATCCGCGCCCCAGGAGTTGCACCATGTTCAAGAAAATTCTGATTGCCAACCGGGGCGAGATCGCCTGCCGCGTCATCGCCACCGCCAAGAAAATGGGCATCGCCACCGTGGCGGTGTATTCCGAGGCCGACAAGGAAGCGCGCCACGTGCGCCTGGCCGATGAGGCCGTGCTGCTGGGCCCGGCGCCCTCGCGCGAGTCCTACCTGGTGGCCGACAAGATCATCGCCGCCGCCAAGCAGACCGGTGCCGAGGCCATCCACCCCGGCTACGGCTTCCTGTCCGAGAACGAGGACTTCGCCAAGCGCTGCGAGGAGGAGGGCATTGCCTTCATCGGCCCCAAGCACTACAGCATCGCGGCCATGGGCGACAAGATCGCCTCCAAGAAGCTGGCCAACGAAGCCAAGGTCAATACCATCCCGGGTTACAACGACCCCATTCCCTCGGCCGAGCGCGCGGTCGAGATCGCCAAAGACATTGGCTACCCCGTGATGATCAAGGCTTCCGCCGGCGGCGGTGGCAAGGGCCTGCGCGTGGCCTTCAACGACAAGGAAGCGCTGGAAGGCTTCACCGCCTGCCAGAACGAAGCCCGCAACAGCTTCGGTGACGACCGCATCTTCATCGAGAAGTTCGTCGAGCAGCCGCGCCACATCGAGATCCAGATCCTCGGTGACAGCCACGGCAACGTGATCTACCTCAACGAGCGCGAGTGCTCCATCCAGCGCCGCCACCAGAAGGTGATCGAAGAGGCACCGAGCCCCTTCATCAGCGAAGAAACCCGCAAGGCCATGGGCGAGCAGGCCGTGGCGCTGGCCAAGGCCGTGAAGTACCAGAGCGCGGGCACGGTGGAATTCGTGGTCGGCAAGAACCAGGACTTCTACTTCCTCGAGATGAACACCCGCCTGCAGGTGGAGCACCCGGTGACCGAGTGCATCACCGGGCTGGACCTGGTGGAATTGATGATCCGCGTGGCCGCGGGCGAGACATTGCCGCTCACCCAAGCCGACGTGAAGCGCGACGGCTGGGCCATCGAGTGCCGCATCAACGCGGAAGACCCGTTCCGCAACTTCCTGCCGTCCACCGGCCGCCTGGTGCGCTTCACGCCCCCGAAAGAGACGATGTGGCAGGCCGACATCGGTCACAAATTCGGCGTGCGCGTGGACACCGGCGTGTTCGAAGGCGGCGAGATCCCGATGTTCTACGACTCGATGATTGCCAAGCTCATCGTACACGGCAAGGACCGCAACGACGCCATCGCCAAGATGCGCGAAGCGCTCAACGGCTTCGTCATCCGCGGCATCAACAGCAACATCCCGTTCCAGGCCGCGCTGCTGGCGCACCCGGACTTTGTGTCGGGCAACTTCAACACCGGCTTCATTGCCCAGCACTACGGCGGCGGCTTCCGTGCCGAGGACGTGCCGCACGACGACGAAGATTTCCTGGTGGCCCTGGCGGCCTTCGTGCGCCGCAAGAGCCGCGAGCGCGCCACCGGCCTGAGCGGCCAGCTGCCGGGCTACGGCGTGAAGGTGGGCAAGGACTACACCGTCATCAGCCTCTCGCACGACGGTCAGCACCGCTACACCCCGGTCCATGTGGACGAGTTCACCGGCGAGACGGGCTACGCGTCCGT
>JAUWAE010000285.1 GCA_030602185.1 Comamonadaceae bacterium | reverse complement strand
GAAAATCTGCCCGCCCTGGTCCTGCACGTAGTCCCGCGCGGCACGCACCCCGCTGGAGCGGATGCCGATCTGCACCGTGTGCGCCGGGCTCACCAGCCCTTCCTGCAGCGCCTCGTAAGTCCAGGTGCCGTGGCCCGTAGGCTCGCCGAAATGGTCCTCCCAGGTGTCGCAATGGGCGTCGAAGTGCACCAGCGCCAGCGGTTCGCCGTGCTGCTGGCGGGCGACCCGCAACAGCGCCAGCGTCACCGAATGGTCGCCCCCCAGGAACACGCAGTGGTGGCGGGCCATCAGCGCGGTGGCCTGGCGCTGGATGTGGGCACGCACGTCGGGCAGGGGTGAAGCATTGGGCAGGCGCATGTCGCCCGCATCACCCAAATGGGGCAGGGGCGAGACGTCGAACACGGGGTGAGTGCCGTCGCACAGCATCAGGCTGGCCGCGCGCATGGCCTGCGGCCCGAAGCGGGCGCCAGGGCGGTGGGTCACCGCGCCGTCGTAGGGCACGCCCACCACGGCGAAGGGTTGGTCGGTCAGCGGCGCAGCGGCCAGGAAGCGGTTGCTGTTCTGTGCGTAGGCAAATTCACCCAGGGCCATGGGGTTCCTCTTGAGAGTCAGGTGGGGATTCGGGCTGAATGGATCCGTACCTTACCCCCTCACTGGGCGCGTGAGTGGTGCCATTGGCGCCATCCGGGTGGCGGCCACTGGGCACCATGGCTTGATGCAGACGGGATTCAGCCCAGCGCCTTCTGCCGCCAGGCCAGCGCCGCGCCCACCCACAGCGCCACCGCAGAAAACAGCAGCCCGCGCTCCAGCCCGCCCGGGCCGTCGGCAATGAAACCCACCACCGTGGGCCCCACGATCTGCCCCGCCGCAAACACGATGGTGAAAGCGCTGATGCCCGCCGCCCAGCGCGCCGCGGGCAAGTTGTGGCGCACCAGCGCCGTGGTGGATGCCACCACCGACAGGAACACCCCGCCGAACAGCATTCCCGACAGCAGCAACACCGGCCAGGCCGAGGTGAGCGCGGGCAGCACCGTGGCCACGCCGAGCAGGGCGTTCAAGCGGGCCAGGGGCTGGCCGTCCTTGTGCCGGTCCAGCAGGCCCGCCCAGATGCGCGACGACGCCACCACCCCCAACCCCAAGAGGCTGTAGAAGAAAGTGATGGCACCGCCCAAATGGCCTTGATCGCGCAGCAACGCGATCACAAAAGTCATGTACCCGATGTAACCCACCCCGAACAGGCTGTAACCAGCCAGCGCCGGGCTCAAGCGCCACAACGAAGGCGCAGCCGCGTCAACGGCAACACCGGCCGAGCCTGCAGGGGCAGACGAACCCGTCACCCCCGTTTCGTGCCGCTGCAAGGCACCCGCCACCCAGGCCAGCGCACCCGTGGCCAGCACGCACAGCCCGGCCAGCCACCACCACGCCCAGGCCCAGGCGTGGGGGCGCCCGGCCATGGCCTGCAGCACCCACGGCACCGACACCGCCGACGCCACGATGCCCCAGCCCGTGCCCCCGTAGTACAAACCCAGCAGCAAACCGCTGCGCCGTGGCCAGCGCGCGCCCAGGCGCGCGGCCAGCAAGCCCCCGGCAATGAACACCCAG
Source organism: Comamonadaceae bacterium (assembly GCA_030602185.1). Taxonomy (GTDB): domain Bacteria; phylum Pseudomonadota; class Gammaproteobacteria; order Burkholderiales; family Burkholderiaceae_C; genus JAUWAE01. The sequence goes on along the minus strand of JAUWAE010000285.1, from coordinate 681 downwards.
GCACTGGCCAGCCCGGCCAGCAGGCGCTGGGCCATCAGCGGCGTGGCATGCACAAAAAAACCGCTGCCCGCCATGAACACGCTGGCCAGCGCTGCGCCCCACAACAGCAGGCGACCGGGCCCCACGCGCCGCATCAGCCACGGCGTGCTCAGCGCGCCCAGCAGGTAGCCCATGGCGTTGAAGGTGTTCATGGCGCCGGCCAGGGTATAGCTCCAGCCCAGGTCCTCGCGCATGGGCGGCAGCAGCAGCCCATAGGCAAACCGCGTCACGCCCAGCGACACGGCCGCCCCCAGCGACAGCACCAAGGCCATCCACAGGCCGCCACGTTCAGCGGTGGAAGAGGGGGGCAAAGCGGACCTGTCGGGCAAAGTGGACATGGTTCCGCATTCTGCGCCATGGCCGCCGTAAGCTGTGGCCCCATGAGCGACACCACCCTGCCCCATCCCCTGCTGGCGCCGCTGTTCGAGGCCGAACGCCAGCGCTTCATCGCCGCCCACCCGCAATCGCTGGCCCTGTCGCAACAGGCACAGGCGCACTTTTTGTTCGGCGTGCCCATGCACTGGATGCGCGACTGGCCCACCCCCGCCACGCTCTTCGTGCGCCAGGCGTTTGGCGTCACCCTGGAATGTGCCGACGGCGTGCACTACACCGACTTCTGCCTGGGCGACACAGGCGCCATGT
>JAUWAE010000259.1 GCA_030602185.1 Comamonadaceae bacterium | reverse complement strand
GCCGAGCTGGTGGCGCTGGACACCGAAACCACCTCGCTGGACGAGATGCGGGCCGAGATCGTGGGCATCTCCTTCAGTGTGGAGCCCGGCGAAGCCGCCTACATCCCCCTGGCGCACAGCGGCCCCGATGCGCCCGAGCAACTGCCGCGCGACGAGGTGCTGGCGCGCCTCAAGCCCTGGCTGGAGAACCCCACCCGCCTCAAGCTGGGCCAGCACATCAAGTACGACCGGCACGTGTTTGCCAACCACGGCATCGAGGTGCAGGGTTACGCGCACGACACCATGCTTCAGAGCTACGTGCTGGAGGTGCACAAGCCGCACAACCTGGGCAGCCTGGCCGAGCGGCACGTGGGGCGCAGCGGCATCAGCTACGAAGACCTCTGCGGCAAAGGCGCGCACCAGATTCCGTTTGCGCAGGTGGCCATCGACAAGGCGGCCGAATACTCGTGTGAAGACAGCGACCAGACACTGGACGTGCACCGGGTGCTGTGGCCGCGGCTGCAGGCCGACGACAAACTCCGCGCCATCTACGAGCTGGAAATTGCCAGCAGCGAGGTGCTGTACCGCATCGAGCGCAATGGCGTGCGGATCGATGCCGACACCCTGGCGCGCCAGAGCCATGAGCTGGGCCAGCGCATCCTGCAGCTGGAGCAGGAGGCTTACGAAATTGCCGGCCAGCCCTTCAACCTGAGCAGCCCCAAGCAGCTGGGCGAGATTTTCTTCGACAAGCTAGGCCTGCCCGTGGTGAAAAAAACCGCCACCGGGGCGCGCAGCACCGACGAGGAAGTGCTGGAAAAGCTGGCCGAAGACTACCCGCTGCCGGCCAAGATCCTGGAGCACCGTTCGCTGAGCAAGCTGAAGGGCACCTACACCGACAAGCTGGCCGGGCTCGCGCACCCGCGCACCGGTCGCGTGCACACCCACTACGCGCAGGCGGTGGCGGTGACTGGGCGCCTGTCCAGCAACGAGCCCAACCTGCAGAACATCCCCATCCGCACGGCCGAAGGCCGGCGCGTGCGCGAAGCCTTCGTGGCCCCGCCCGGCAGTCTGATCGCCAGTGCCGACTATTCGCAGATCGAGTTGCGCATCATGGCCCACATCAGTGGCGACGAGGCGCTGCTCAAGGCTTTTGCCGAAGGCATGGACGTGCACCGCGCCACCGCGGCAGAGGTGTTTGGCCTGGCGCCCGACCAGGTGAGCAGCGAGCAGCGCCGCTACGCCAAGGTCATCAACTTCGGGCTGATCTACGGCATGAGCAGTTTTGGCCTGGCCAAGGCGCTGGGCATAGACAACACCGCCGCCAAAAACTACATAGACCGCTACTTCCAGCGATTTGCGGGCGTGCGCCACTACATGGACGAAACCAAGGCCCAGGCCAAGGCGCGCGGTTACGTGGAAACGGTGTTTGGCCGTCGCCTGTACCTGCCTGAAATCAATTCACCCAATGGCCCACGGCGTGCCGGGGCCGAGCGCGCCGCCATCAACGCGCCCATGCAGGGCACGGCGGCCGACCTCATCAAAATGAGCATGGTGGCCGTTCAGCAGGCGCTCGACGCCCAGGGCAAGGCCACCAGGATGATCATGCAGGTGCACGACGAACTGGTGTTCGAGGTGCCCGAGGCCGAGGCGGACTGGCTCAAGACCGAGGTGCCGCGGCTGATGGCGGGCGTGGCGCAACTCAAGGTGCCGCTGTTGGCCGAAGTGGGTGTGGGCGCCAACTGGGAGCAGGCGCACTGAAACGGTTTCAGCGCGTGGCGGTGGCCAGGCCCATGGCCAGCGCTTCGGCGGGGCCGTAGGTGTCGTGGCGGCGGCAGTCGGCGGCCAGCAGCTTCTGGTACACGGCGGTGGCGGTCGGGCCCGGCAGCATGGCGCGCAGGTAGCGCGTCACGGTCAGCTGCTGGGCACGGCTGGGTTCGCTCTGGCAGGTCTGGTGGCCAAAGTCGTGGTCGGGCGGGATCTGGCTGAACGCAATGCGCGCCGGTGTGGGCGATTCGGGCAGCACCCGCTGGGTACCGGCAGCGAACACCATCAGGCAGGGCGTGTGGCAGGTGGCGCCGGCTTGCACCTGGGTGTCGTAGCCGCGGTTGCGCAACATGGCGCCCAGGGTGATGGCATCACCCAGCAGGGCCGGGCCGGCGTTCAGCACCAGGCGTTTGCTGGTGCAGCCGGGCTGGTCCAGGTCCTGCAGGGCTGAGGTCATGCGGCGTACCGTGCCGGCGTGCAGTTCGCCATGCAGCGCAATCGTGCAGGCTGCGGTGCGGGTGTCCGTGATCAGCCGCCCGCCGTCGTAAGTGTGGGTTTGAACTCGGCCTGCGGGTGTGGCAGGGGCCGAAGGGGCCTCGGGTGGCGAAGAGGCACAGCCGGCGACCAGGGCCGCGGCCAGTGCCCACAGGGCGGGTTTCAGCTGCATGCGCGCATCTTAGCGTGGGGTGGCTTCAGTGTTCCGTCAAAGCGGTGGAGAAACGTTTGAACAGCGGTCGCAGCAGGTAGGTCATCAGTGAGCGTTCGCCAGTTTTCACCATCACGGTCGACATCATGCCTGGCTGCAGCTGCAGGCTGCCGAGCTTGGTCACTTCCGCTGGCGGCACCGTCACACGCAGGGTGAAGTAAGGTTCGCCCGTGCGGGCGTCCTTCAGCACGTCGGCCGACACCACCGTCACCTCGCCGCTGATCACTGGGCGGTCGGCGCCGACGTCCCCCCGGATTTGAGTAGCAGGTGAGCGTGGAGTCCAATCCCATGTGACAGGAGCTTGGACGTGAAGAAGAGCTTTACGGAAGAACAGATCATTGGCTTCCTGCGCGAAGCCGAGTCGGGTCTGCCGGTGGCTGAGCTGTGTCGCCGTCACGGCTTCTCGGAAGCCAGCTACTACCTCTGGCGTAACAAATTCGGCGGAATGAGCGTCTCGGAT
>JAUWAE010000142.1 GCA_030602185.1 Comamonadaceae bacterium | reverse complement strand
CTCCAGCCCCCTCAGGGCGTCCGGCGCCCCGACATGGCCCGGGAAGGCGGTGGCCATGTGGCGGAACAGGCCGTCGAGCGCCGCCTCCGCGCCGGCCAGCTCTGCACGCAACTGGGTCGCCAACTGCCCCAACGTCTGCCGCTCATTGAGCCGGCGGTACACCTCGGTCATCCACGGCTCGGCCGTGGGCACGGCCTCCCCGGCCAGCGCCCGGTGAAGGCGCTGCGCCAGTGCGGCCCAGCGCGGCGCCTGCGCGGTGTCGATAGGGTCGAACTCGTCGAGCACCGCGGCCAGGAACAGCAGGCTGTTCGACACTTCGAGCGACAGGCCGACCGGCCACGGGGCCGGCCCGGGCTGACTCGCGCAGGCCTGCGCCACCGCCTGCCAAGCCTCCGCCAGCGGGGCACAGTCGGGCCACAGGGCCTGCAGTCCGGCGGCCAGCCGCTGCAAAGGGCCCACCGCCTGCGTGGGCGACTCCCCCTCGCCGAGCAAGGCCCAGGCGGCTTGGGCGGCGGCCAGGGCTTCGCGCACAGCGGCCTGGGCGGCCGGGTCAACGGCCTCCAGCAGCTCGCGTTCCCAGTCCCACACGCCGCTGGGCTGCCAGCCGTGCGCGGCCCACAGCGACCGCAAGACGGGGGTGGGATCGGCCGCGCCCGCGGCCACGTGCAGCGGCTCGGCCTGGCTGGCGAGGAACAACAGGTCGCGGGTCAACGCAGGCAGACCCTGGAGGTCGCCCTGGGTGAGGTGGGTGTACTGCAGCAGCACGCTCGAGGCGGCGCGCTTGACATAAACGCTCTCTGGCAGGCGACCGTGGGCCACCGCCTCGAAACAGCCGGCCGCCGCGAGCCAGAACCGGCGCACCGCCGGCTCCTCGGCGCCCCGGCACAGGCCAGCGGCAAGCTGCGCCAGCGGGGCCGCCGCCTGTGGGTTGAATTCACGCACCACCTGCAGCACCAGCCGGTCGAGGTGGGCGCGCACAGCCGGCCCGGGCGCATAGGCCTTGCCGGGCGGCGGCACCGTCTCCACCGGCTCGGGCGACGACCACAGGTCGGCCGGGTGGACCCGCGTCTCGCCCGCCAGCCGCTGCCAGGCGCGGTAGGTCGGGAACAGCGCCAGGTCGGGCAAGGCACGCTGGCGCAGGCAGCGCTGCAGGTGCTCCACCAGGGCGCGGGCGCCCAGGGCGACGCTGGCCGCCGCATCGGGCGTGGCCAGAGCCGGTTTCTGTATCAGCCGTTGCAGCACGGCTTCGAGCACCCGCAGCACGGTGGCCGGGGCGACCAGCTCGATCATGTCGAGGGCCCCGGTGGCCTGGTGCAGCTGCTGGCGGGCCATGCGCAGCCCGGTCGCGTCCACCTCCGACAGGTCGGTGGCGCGGGCTGTTTCGCTGTCGGCCACGAACTGCTGCACGGCGGCCACCGCCTCGTCCAGGGCGTGTCGGACCTCGTCCAGCAACCACGCCAGCGGGCCCAGGTCGCGCTGGGCCGGGGCGGTCGGGCGGGGTTCGGGCATCGGGTTCACAGGGCGGTCGTCGTGGGGCTCAGGCGATCTTGAAGCGGCTCACCGACTGCCGCAACTCGTCGGCCACGCGGGCAAGTTCGCGCACCTGCTGCACGGTGGAACGGGTCCCCTCACCGGTCTGTTCGGTGACGGCGAAAATGTGCTGGATGCTGGCTGCCGTCTGCCCTGCCAGCTCGGCTTCGCGCGCCGCGGAATGGGCGATCTGCTCGATCAGCTCCGACACCTGGCGCGACAGCCGGTCGATGTCGGCCAGTGCCATGCCGGCGTTGTCCGACAGGCGTGCACCGGCGACCACCTCGCGGGTGGAGCGCTCCATGGCCAGCACCGCGTCCTGCGTGTCGGCCTGGATGGCGCGCACCAGCGCGGCGATCTGGCGCGTGGCATCGGCCGAGCGTTCGGCCAGCCGCTGCACTTCTTCGGCCACCACCGAGAACCCGCGCCCCGCCTCCCCGGCCGAAGCGGCCTGGATGGCGGCATTGAGTGCCAGCACGTTGGTCTGTTCGGTGATGTCGGAAATCAGTTCGGTGATCTCGCCAATCTCCTGCGACGACTCGCCCAGCCGCTTGATGCGTTTCGCGGTTTCCTGGATCTGCTCGCGGATGGTGTTCATGCCACCGATGGCGTCCTGCACCGCACGCGCCCCCGATTCGGCCGCCTGCCGGGCCTGCCGCGCGGTGTCGGCCGAGCCCTGCGCCTGGGCCGACACCTGAGTGATGCGGCTGGACATGTCCAGCACCGCCTGGCCTGTTTCACGGATTTCGCGCAACTGCTCGGTGGATGCCGCCAGCAGCTCGATGGAGGTGTTTTCGACCCGGGCGGTGGTGTCGGCCACCCGCTGGGCCGAGCCCTGCACCTGACCCACCAGGGTGCGCAACTCCTCCACGGTGTAGTTGACCGAGTCGGCGATCGCGCCGGTGATGTCTTCGGTGACGGTCGCCTGCTGGGTCAAGTCGCCCTCGGCCACCAGCTGCAGTTCGTTCATGAGGCGCAGGATGGCGGCCTGGGTGGCGTCGTTCACCCGCTTGGCCTCCTTCTCGTGCACCTGCGCTTCGGCGCGCGAGCGCTCCAGCTCCCGCTGCTGCCGGCGAGCCAGGTGGCGCTGCTGCTGCACCAGGCCAAGCGCGCACAGCACCGCCAGCAGGCCGAAGACGGCTGGCAGCACCGGCCAGGCCGGGTGCGGCACCACACCCAGCCAACCCTGCAGCGCGGTGGCCAGCATGAACGCCACGCCCACCAGCAGGCCGAGCACCCAGGCGCGCTGCCCGGCACCCGGGGTGCGGTCGGCCACCGGGGCGGTGCGCGAAGCGGCTGGCAAGGGCGCTGGCGCCGTCAGGGAGCCGCTGCCGTACTCCGAATCCCCCAGCGAGGAGCCGACCTCGGTCATCGCCGAGTCGAGCGAAGACGGCGGGTCCTCCGGGGCGGTCGGTCGGGAAGCGGTCCAGCGTTGACGCATCTTGTCCAGCATCGGTATCCTCAGGCGGCGGCCGGGCCGGGGCGCACAAACGCCGGCAGCCGCGGGTCCAGAAAGGTGGGGGAGGCGCACAGTCCCAGCAAGTCCAGCTCCACCCAGACGTGGCCGTCCCGGCCCTGGCAGCGCCGCTTGAGACCTTGTGGCAGCGGGCCCGGCAGCACCGCCACCATGTCGTCGGGCCCGCGCAGGCCCAGCAGGTGGTCCACGCACAGGGCGGCCTCCACCCCCAGGGCGGGGTTCAGGTGGACCCAGTAGACGGTGTCGTCGCTGCCGCGCTCGGGCGCCTGCGCCTGCAGGCCGAGCAGCCGCACCCAATCCACCACCACGGTGAGGCCACCCCGCAGGCTGGCCACCCCCTGCACCCAGGGCTGGGTGTGGGGCAGGCGCTGCAGCGCCACAGGGTTGAAGATTTCGGCCGCCTGTGTCAACGGCACCAGCGCGCGCACGCCGCGCCAGGTCACCCCCAGCCACCCTGCCGCCAGCGGCCGCTGGACCGAATCGGCCAGCTTGCGCGCCAACTCGGCCTGGAACTGCTGGAGGGAGGGACGCTCGCCCATGGTGGTCAGCCTGCGCGCATGGCCATCATCCCATGGCCTCGATCTTGGACAGCAGCACCTGCGGATCGACCGGTTTGGTGATGTAGTCGCGTGCGCCCTGGCGCAGGCCCCACACCCGGTCGGTTTCCTGGCTCTTGCTGGAACAGATGAACACCGGCACCCGGCCGTATTCGGGGTGGCGGGCAATCGTGCGGGTGAGCTGGAAACCATTGGTGCCAGGCATCACCACGTCCATCAAAATCAGGTCGGGCAGCTGCTCGCCGAGCGCCAGCAACGCCTGCTCGGCGTTCTCGGCGGTACGCACGTGGTAGCCGTTGCGCGTGAGCAGGCTGCGCAGGAACACCAGCTCGGTGCGCGAGTCGTCCACCACCAGTATGTCTTTGACGGCCGTCATGGTTGGGCGGCGCTCATGGCGCGGAAGGCGGGGCGGCCGCCGCGTGGCGTTGCACCGCGTCGAGCAGCTGCTCGCGGCTGAAGGGCTTGGTGAGGTGCTCCTGCGAGCCCACCATGCGCCCACGGGCAATGTCGAACACGCCGTCCTTGGACGACAGCATCACCACCGGCAGTGGGGCGTAGTGCGGGTGGCGCTTGATGATGGCACAGGTCTGGTAACCGTCCAGCCGCGGCATCAGGATGTCGCAAAACACCAGGTCGGGCGAAAAATCGTGGATTTTGGCCAGCGCCTCGTAGCCGTCCTCGGCCAGCAACACCTCGTGCCCGCCCTGGCGCAGGAACAGCTCGGCGCTGCGGCGCACCGTCTGGCTGTCGTCGACCACCAGCACCTTGCGGGGGGGCTGATCGCGGTCGGTCATGGGTGCGGTCCTGGCGGGGCGTCGGTGGAAGTGGGCCCCTCAGAGCTGGACCATCTCGAAGTCTTCCTTGCGGGCCCCGCACTCCGGGCAGGTCCAGTTCATGGGCACGTCCTCCCATTTGGTGCCCGGAGCAATGCCGTGGTCCGGGGCGCCGGCCTCCTCGTCGTAAATCCAGCCGCAGATCAGGCACATCCAGGTTTTGCTAGCACTCATGGTCAAAAAAACGCTTGTCTTAGAATGGGCCCATTGTATCGAGGCCCCAGGGCCTGAGCCGCGCATGACCCTCTCTTTCGACCTGCCGCCACCGGGCGCGCCGGCCGCCGACCCAGCCCCCGAAACCAGCCTGCCCGCCGTGCTGACGTTCAACGTCAACGACCCCAGCGGTGCCGGCGGCCTGGCCGCCGACCTGACCGCCATGGCCAGTGCGTCCTGCCACGTGCTGGCCGTGGTCACCGGCACCTACGTGCGCGACACCCGCACCGTGCACCACCACATCGCTTTGGACGCCGAGGCCGTGGAGGACCAGGCGCGCTGCGCGCTGGAAGACGTCGGTGTGCAGGCGGTCAAAGTCGGCTTTGCCGGCAGCGCCGAAAACCTCAGCACCGTGGCCGAGATCCTGAGCGACTACGGCGAATTGCCCGTGGTCAGCTACATGCCCAACCTGGCCTGGTGGGACGAGGTGGAGCTCGAGAACTACCTCGACGCCACTGCCGAGCTGCTGCTGCCCCAGACCACCGTGCTGGTGGGCAACCACCACACCCTGTGCCGCTGGCTGTTGCCCGACTGGGCCGAAGACCGCCCCCCCGGCCCACGCGACGTGGCCCGCGCCGCGGCCGATCACGGCGTGCCCTACACCCTGGTCACCGGCTTCAACGCGCCCGACCAGTACCTGGAAAGCCACCTGGCCTCGCCCGAATCGGTGCTGGCCACCGCCCGCTACGAACGCTTCGAAGCCACCTTCAGTGGGGCGGGCGACACCCTTTCGGCCGCGCTGTGCGCCCTGCTGGCCGGCGGCAGCGACCTGCAGGCCGCCTGCGCCGAGGCACTGACCTACCTCGACCAGTGCCTGGACGCCGGCTTCCAGCCCGGCATGGGCCACGCCGTACCCGACCGCCTGTTCTGGGCCCATGACGAAGGCGACGCCGCCGAAACCGACCCGGCGAGCGACACGCCGCCGCTCGGGGACTTCCCGATCTCCGGCACCCACCATTGACCCTGTTTTCTGGACCGACGAGATGACCGACCGCAACCAAGCCCTGTTCGACCGCGCCAAGCAGCTCATCCCTGGCGGCGTGAACTCCCCGGTGCGCGCCTTCAAAGCCGTGGGCGGCACGCCGCGCTTCGTGCAGCGCGCCCAGGGCGCCTACTTCTGGGACGCCAACGGGCAAAAATACATCGACTACATCGGCTCCTGGGGCCCGATGATCCTGGGCCACGGCCACCCCGCCGTGCTGGAGGCGGTGCAAAAAGCCGCGCTGGACGGCTTCAGCTTCGGCGCCCCTACCGAACGGGAGGTGGAACTGGCCGAAGAAATCATCAAGCTGGTGCCCAGCATCGACATGGTGCGCCTGGTCAGCTCCGGCACAGAGGCGGGCATGAGCGCCATCCGCCTGGCGCGCGGCGCCACGGGCCGCAAGAAGATCATCAAGTTCGAAGGCTGCTACCACGGCCATGCCGACGCGCTGCTGGTCAAGGCCGGCTCGGGCCTGGCCACCTTCGGCAACCCCACCAGCGCCGGCGTACCGCCCGAGGTGGTGCAGCACACGCTGGTGCTGGAGTACAACAACCTGGAGCAGCTCGAAGCCGCGTTCAAGGAGCACGGCGCCGACATCGCCTGCCTGATGATCGAGCCGATTGCCGGCAACATGAACTTCGTGCGCGCTTCTCTGCCGTTCATGAAGCGCTGCCGCGAGCTGTGCACCCAGCACGGCGCCCTGCTGGCCTTTGACGAGGTGATGACCGGCTTCCGCGTGGCACTGGGCTGCGCCCA
>JAUWAE010000057.1 GCA_030602185.1 Comamonadaceae bacterium | reverse complement strand
CAGTGGTGTTGGTGCCCGCGCGGCTTGCGCACCTGGGCATCGGCGGGGCTGGGCGAGGCGCCGTGGCCGGCGTGGGGGTCGGCCGAAGCCGGGGCGGCGGGGCGCGGGGCGTCGGCCAGCGGCGGGCCCTGGTATTCGTAGGCCACGGTGCCGGCGGGGTAGGTGTAGTGCCCGGGGTCGCGGTAATCGTTCGGGGCCTGGTCGGCGCGCACCTTCAGCAGGGTGAACATGCCGCCCATGCCGATGGGGCCGAACTGGCCCTGCCCGGTCATCATCGGGGCGGTGTTGGGCGGCAGCTCCATCTCCATTTCCTTCATGTCGTACATGCCGCGCTCGCCCATGACCATGTAGTCGGGCGCCAGCTGCTGCAGGCCTTTGACCACGCCGCGGTGGTCCACACCGATCATGGTGGGCACGCCGTGGCCCATGGCGCCCATGGTGTGGTGGCTCTTGTGGCAGTGCATGGCCCAGTCGCCGGGTTCGTCGGCCAGGAATTCGAGCTGGCGCATCTGGCCCACGGCGATGTCGGTGGTGACTTCGGGCCAGCGGGCGCTCTTGGGCACCGGGCCGCCGTCGGTGCCCGTCACTTCGAACTCGATGCCGTGGATGTGGATGGGGTGGTTGGTCATGGTGAGGTTGCCCACCCGCACCCGCACCCGGTCGCCCAGCCGGGCCACCAGCGGGTCCAGCCCGGGGAAGACGCGGCTGTTGAAGGCCCAGATGTTGAAGTCCAGCATGGTGTTGACGTTGGGCGTGCGTGCGCCGGGCTCCACGTCGAAGGCGTTGAGCAGGAAGCAGTAGTCGCGGTCCACGGCGTCGATCTGCGGGTGGCGGCCGCGCGCGTCGAGCTTGGGGTGGGTGACCCACATGCCCATCATGCCCATGGCCATCTGCGTCATTTCGTCGGCGTGGGGGTGGTACATGAAGGTGCCGGGCCGGCGCGCGACGAACTCGTACACGTAGGTCTTGCCCACGGGGATGGGGGGCTGGTTGACGCCGCTGACGCCGTCCATGCCGTTGGGCAGGCGCTGGCCGTGCCAGTGGATGGTGGTGGCTTCGGGCAGGCGGTTGGTCACGAACAGGCGCACGCGGTCGCCTTCGACCACCTCGATCGTGGGGCCGGGGCTCTGGCCGTTGTAGCCCCACATGTTCACCTGGAAGCCGGGGGCCATTTCGCGCACCACGGGTTCGGCCACCAGGTGAAATTCCTTCACCCCCTGGTTCATGCGGAACGGCAGCGTCCAGCCGTTGAGGGTGTCGACCGGGCGGTACGGGCGGCCGGCACCGGTGACGCCAGGGGGCGTCCAGGGCGGTGCGGTGGCGGGGCCGGTGGCGATGACGGGTTCGGGCAGACCCGCCAGAGCGGATCGGCCGACGGTGGTGCCGGCGGCGGCGGTGAAGGCGCCGGCGGCCAGCGCGCGCTGGAAGAATTGGCGGCGTTGCATGGTCAGTGTCCTTTCGGGGCGGCAGCGCTGGCGCCGGTGTCGGTGGTGGCGGGGCCGCCGCTGTAGGGCAGGCCGGCGAGCACCGCCTGCAGGTCGGTGTGGGCACGCCAGGCGTCGTGGCGGGCCTGCGTCAGGGCCTGGGCGGCCTGGGCGCGGGCGCGGCCGGTGGCCACCAGGTCCCAGGTGCTGTGCAGCATGCCGTTGTAGCGCAGCTGCATGTCGTCGAGCTGTTGCTGGCTCAACGCCAGGGCCTGTTCGGCGCGCTGGGCCACGGCATGGGCGTTGCGGTAGGCGTCGGTGGCAATGGCCACGTCGGCGCGGATTTGCCGGGCCAGCCGGTCGGCCTGGGCGCGGGCTTCGGCGGCCTCGCTCCATCCGTGGGGCCAGGGGGTGCCCAGGGGGCGTTCGGCCAGCCCGGTGGGGCCGGCGGCGTCCCATACCTCGGCCAGGGCTTGCGCCAGCTGGGCGCGGACCTGGGCGGGCAGGGCCGCTTCGCGTCGCCGGGCTTCGGTCTCGGCCAGCGGCCAAGCCGGGTGGGCGTGGAGGGCGGCCTCCAGGAGCGCCGGGTCGAGCGCGTCCGGATCGGCGGGCAGGGGTGGCAGGGGGGGTAGGGGTGGCAGGGCGTAGGGCAGTGCCTGAGCCGGGGCGCCGTTGCCGGGCAGGTGCTGGCGCAGCCGTTGCTCGGTGGCGCGCGCCCGTTGCTGGGCGTTCGTCCATTGGTGTTGCACGGCCAGCCACACCTGTTCCTCGCTGGCGGCACGGGCAGCGCTCCAGTTGCCCACGGCGGCCATGCGCCGGGCCAGTTCGGTGGCGGCCTGGGTGGCGTTTACCGCCGGGGCCAGGTGGTGCAGGGCCTCGCGCGCGGCCACCGCGTCCAGCCACGCCAGGGTCACGGTGTGTGTCCAGGCGGCGGTGGCCTGTCGCAGGCGGGCCCGTTCGAGGGTGCCGGTGCCCGGGGCGGCAATGAGCTCCGGCCGGGTGGTGCGGGCGGCGCGCAGCGCGGCGTCCAGGCCCAGCGTCGGGCCCTCCACCGTGGGGGGGGTGGCCGCCAGGGGCGCCGAATGAGTGGCCTCCCAGCGCACGATGTCGATGTGGCCGCGCAGCAGTTCGCCGACGCGGCGGTTGGCGACGGCCCAGTCGGCCCCTTCAAGGGGTGTGGCCGGCTGGGCCAGGGCCGGCAGGCCGAACAGGCCGGCGGTGCAAACCACCACCCAGGGGCGGGGGATGAAGCGCCCCCAGGGGCGCAGGGGTTGTGATGGCATCCATCTCTCCACAAAAAGCACGGGTCGCGTCTGCCGACGCTGGGGTCGGGCGGACGCACTGAGGCTGTCGTGGTCAGGCGATGGGGGGTTTGAAGGCAGGGGCCAACCGGGCGTTGGCCGGGGCGGCCGCCCGGTGAGCCGGCGGCGGTTGCGGCGCGACTTGCAGCGCCAGCCAAGCCGTCACCAAGGGGTGCGCAACCGTGTGGCACAGGTCGCAGGCCGTGCAGGACAGGTGTTTGGTGTCTGGCTGTGACGCACCGTCTGGGGCGTGGGCGTGGTCGCTGTGCAGGGCGTGCGGCACTTGGGCCAGGGCCGGTGGTGTGTGACAGGGGTGATCGGCGGCAAGGGCTTGCACCGTCGCGCCCACCGGTGCTGCGGCGTGTTCCACCAGCATGGCGCTGCCCGCCCACAGCCGCAGCGGCATGAGGGCGATCAACAGGCAGAGCCAAAGGGTACGCATGGGTGGAATGATAGGGCAGCGGCCGGGAAAGTTCCGGGCGAGCGGCCTTGGCCGGCGCGACGGGACCGTTTCAGGCCATTGCCGGCCGTAACTCCTGCCGCGCCAGCCGCATCACCGCCCAGCCAGCCGACAGCGCGAGTGCGGCCATGACGCCGGCGACCGTCCAGTCGGGCCAGCCGTGACCCGATCCGAACACCCCACCGGCCGCGGCCAGTACTGCCAGGTTGCTCAGCGCGTCGTTGCGTGAGCACAGCCAGACGCTGCGCATGTTGGCATCACCGTGGCGCCAGGCATAGAGCAGAGCGGCCACCCCGACGTTGGCGGCGAAGGCGAGTAAAGCCACCGCGCCCATGGTGTAGGCGTCGGGTACGGTGCCCTGGGCCCAGACCCAGGCCGATTTGCCGAGCACGAAGAGTCCATAGCCGAACATGGTCGCACCCTTCACCCAGGCAGCCCGGCTGCGCCAGGTGGCCGCCATGCCCAGTACCGCCAGCGACAGGCCGTAGTTCGCTGCGTCGCCGGCGAAGTCGATGGCGTCGGCCAGCAGCGACACCGAGGCGGCGTGGAGCCCGGCGGCCAGTTCGACGGCAAACATGACCGCATTGACGACGAGGGCGATCCACAGTGCCCGCCGCCAGCGGGGGCTCAGCGCAGCGGCCGTGGCGGCCGGCGTGTCAGAGGAGCAGGTGGTGTGGCAGGTGCAGGCCATGGGGTGTGGGCGTCAGTCAGGGCGCAGGGGCATCGGGTGGCAACATCGCCTTCCAGAATTGGAAGCCCGAAGTCGGTGCCAGGTCAAGCGGGGCCGTTCAAGCGCTGCCGGGCCTTGTCCAACCAGAGCTGCAGGCTGTCGTGGAGGTCGCTGTGGCTGAAGGAGCAGCTTTCTTCTGCGAACAGCGCGCTCGAGTCCAGGCGGTCGAGCAGGTTGTGCCAGACCTCGCCAAAGGCCGGGGGCAGGGCGGCCAGCAGGGCGTCGCGCTGGCGCTCACGGTGGGTGTACTCGCCTGGGGTGCACTGCCCCTGCCGCAGTGCGTCCAGGCGGGCCTGCATGTCGTGCAGGGTGGCGGTGTGGTCGGTCATTGTTTGGTGGTCGGTGGAGGGTGCCGGAAACGTGGGAGCAGCGTGAGCGCGCCCAGTGCGGCAAAGGCGGCCCCGATCCACGACAGATGCGCAAAACCCAGCCACGGGATCGCGGCCCCACCCACGGCGGCGCCCGCTGCGGTGCCAATGTACACCATGGACGCATTGAGGCTCAGCAGCATGGGCGCCTGGGCGAACGCACATTCGGCCAGCCGCGACTGCTGGGGCGTCATCATGCCGAAGCCGCAGACCGTGACGGCCGAGAAGGCCAGCACCGTGAGGGCGTGGTGCCCGGCCGTCCACGGGGCGAGGGCCAGGGCCACCGCCATGCAGCCAATCTGCCAGCGCAGCGTGCGGCGGGGGCCGTGCCGGTCGGCTGCCCAGCCCCCGATCAGCGTGCCGGCCACCCCGGCCAGGCCCAGCACCATGAGCGTGGCGGTGAGCGCGCTGGGGCTCAAGGGGTTGAGCGCCAGCTGCACCGGCCCCATGTAGGCCGAGACGGTGAAGATGGACGTGAAGTACAGCAGCGTGAACAACAGGGTGAGCCACACCTCGCGCTGGCGCAGCAGCCCGCCCAGTCCGGCAAAGCCATTGCCCGGTGTGCCAATGTGCGCCGGCACCTGCCGCCACACCAGCCAGAGCATGAGTACCGACGCGGCGGTCACCGCCCACAGCGGCCAGGGCCAGCCGTGGGCCAGGCCCAGCCAGGCGCCGAATGGCACGCCCAGGACGTAGCTCAGGCTCATGCCCAGGAACGTTCGCGCCAGCGCCTTGCCGCGCCGCTGCGGCGCCACCAGTGCCACCGCCACGCCGGCGGCCACAGGCGTGAACACGGCACCCACACCCATCAGCACCCGACCGGCCAGTAGCCAGCCCAGGGCCGGTGCGGCGGCGCTCAGGGCCGTGCCGGCCGCGAACACACCCAGCGCCAGCAGCATCACCTGCCGCCGCGGCCAGCGACCGGTGCCCGCCATCACCCAGGGGGCCAGCAGTGCGTTGGCCAAGGCGTAGGCCGTCATGGTCTGGCCGGCAGCGCTCACGCTCACCCCCAGGTCGTCGGCCAGGGGGCCGAGGTAGCCGGTCATGCCAAAGGCACCCGTGCCGATGACGAAGTTGCACAGCGCAAACAGCCACAGCACCGGCGGCAGGCCAGTGCCTGCCGGGGTCCGGTCGGGCGCAGCAGTCATGGGGCCATCATAGGCAACCGGCCGGGGCCGTGATACCGCTGCGGCGTCTCGTGCGGGACAAGGCGAGCCGCTGCGGCGCTGGTCAGTCCGCGGGGGCTTCCGTATGCTGTTGGGTGCAGCGCTCCGCCCTCGGCGGGCGCCAGCGCATGACAGATACCCACAACAGGAGACCGCCTTGACCCCCCTGCGCGCGCACCACGCCCACTGGCCCGCCCGATTGCCGCACGCCGTTCGGCCCCCCCAGACGTCGCTCTGGTTCAACCTGGAAGTGAGCGCGCGGCGGTACCCGGACAAGCCCGCGGTGGTGTTCTTCGACCGCACCGTGTCCTACGCCGAGTTGCAGCGCGACGCCGAGCGGGTGGCTGCCTGGCTGCACGCGCACGGTGTGTGCCGCGGCGACCGCGTGGTGCTGTTCATGCAGAACTCGCCGCAGTTCGTTGCCGCGTATTACGGCATCCTGCGCGCCAATGCGGTGGTGGTGCCGGTCAACCCCATGAACAAGGCCGAAGAACTCGGCCACTACATCACCGACCCCGAGGCCAAGGTGGCGATCGCCGCCGCCGACCTGGCGCCCGAGCTGTGCAAGGCCGATGCCGCCCTGGCCCCCGGGCAGCGCCTGGCCCACTTGCTGTGCGTGCACTACCGCGACGCCATGCCCGACGCCTGCTTCGCGCCTGACAGCGACCTGCCCCCGCTGTGGCGTGATTGGCTGGGCACCCGCCATCCGCTGCCGGTGCTGGCCAGCGGGCAGGCCCACGACTGGGCGACCGCGCTGGCCTGTACCGATCCGTTGCCCGAACACACCGCCGGCCCCGACGACCTGGCCGTGCTGCCCTACACCAGCGGCACCACCGGGCTGCCCAAGGGCTGCATGCACCCCCACCGCACCCTGATGCACAACGCCGTGGCCAGTACGCTCTGGGGCAACGGCACGCCCGAGAACGTGGCGCTGGTGGTGGTGCCCATGTTCCACATCACCGGCATGGTGATCGGCATGCACGCCACCCTCTACAACGGCTCCACCATGGTGGTGATGCCGCGCTGGGACCGCGATGTGGCCGGCCGCCTGATCTCGCGCTGGAAGGTGACCCACTGGGCCAACATCCCCACCATGATCATCGACCTGCTGGCCAGCCCGAACTTTGCCAGCTACGACCTGACCAGCCTGGTCTACATCGGTGGTGGCGGCGCGGCCATGCCGCAGGCGGTGGCGCAGAAGCTGCTCGAGCTGTACGGCCTGCGCTATGTGGAAGGCTACGGCCTGACCGAAACCGCGGCGCCCTCGCACAACAACCCGCCCGACCGGCCCAAACAGCAATGCCTGGGCGTGCCCTTCATCAGCACCGATGCCCGCGTCGTCGATCCGCTCACGCTGGCCGAGATGCCGGTGGGCGAAGCCGGCGAAATCGTGGTGCACGGCCCCGAGGTTTTCGACGGCTACTGGCGCCGCCCCGACGCCACCGCCGATGCCTTCTTCGAGCTCGATGGCAAGCGGTTCTTCCGCACCGGCGACCTGGGGCGGGTGGACGAGGAGGGCTACTTCTTCATCACCGACCGGCTCAAGCGCATGATCAACGCCAGCGGCTTCAAGGTCTGGCCGGCCGAGGTGGAGGCGCTGATGTTCAAGCACCCGGCCATTGCCGAGGCCTGCGTGATCGGCACCAAAGACCCCTACCGTGGCGAGACTGTGAAGGCCGTGGTGGTGCTGCGCGCCGACGCCCGTGGCCAGGTGAGCGAGCAGCAGATCATGGACTGGTGCCACGAGCACATGGCGGCTTACAAGGCGCCGCGCGTGGTGCAGTTCGTCGACGCACTGCCCAAGAGCGGCAGCGGCAAGGTGATGTGGCGGCTGCTGCAGGAGGCCGAAGCCGCCTGAGCCTCAGATGGGGGCATTCTGCGGCGATTGCGTCGCTTCGGTGGTGGGGGCGTAGCGCCGCCCCAGCCAGCCGGTGAAGGGCAGGAACAGCAGCGCCACCGCCCCGTTGAAGGCCAGGTTGGCGATGGCCACTGCCTGCCCGGGCGACTCGCCGGTGCGCACCGCCCATTCACCGAACGGTGTGATGAAGGGCAGGATCAGGACCACCCCTACGGCGTTGAACATCAGGTTCATCCAGGCGGCCCGTTTGGCGAAGGCGTCCATGGGGATGCTGGCGATCAGGCCGGTGGCGGTGGTGCCCAGGCTGGCCCCCACCACCACGGCCACGGCGCCCATCGGGTCGAGCACCCCCTGTTGTACCAGCACGATGGCCAGGCCGCTGACCACGCTGCTGGACTGCAGCACCACGGTCATGAGCACGCCCATCAGCACACCCAGCCAGGGTTCTTGGGCGCGCGCCAGCCAGCCCAGCACCCAGGGCGACTGGCGCAGCGGCTCGAGCGACTCTCCGATCAGGTCGAGCGTGAAGAAGATGAAGCCGAAGTAGAAGATGGCCCGGCCTATCACCCGGATGGAAAACGGCAGCATGGTGAGCAAGCCACCCAGCACGATGAGGTAGGGCCCGATGTGGGTGAGCTTGTACGACACCAGCCAGGCCGTCGAGGTGGTGCCGATTTTGGCGCCCAGCAGCACCGCCAGGCTGGCGGTGAAGCTCAGCGTGCCGGCGTTGACGAGTGCGATGACCAGCGCCGAGACGGCGCTGCTGGACTGCACCACCGCGGTCACGCTGGCGCCCAGCAGCAGGCCGCGAAAGCGGTCGCGCGTGGCCAGGCCCAGCCAGCGGGGCAACTTGTCGCGCCCTACCGTCTGCAGTTCCTGGCTGAAGTGTTCCAGCCCGTACAGGAACAGCAGCAGGGCACTCAGAACCAGGACAAAGACCTGGAATTCGCTGTAGGGCAGGGCGTCGAACATGGGGCCAGAGCATACGACAGCACGGGCCCCTTCGCTGGGCTCAGGGCCGATCGGGTGGCGGCACCAGGCCGCGGTAGGCGTGCCAGGTGGCGTGGCCCAGCACCGGCCCGGCCACGAACAGGCCCAGGAACCACGGCAGCATGGCCAGCAGCACGGTGAAGGTGATCAGCGCGCCCCAGAACACCATCACCCCCGGGTTTTGCAGGCAGGCGCGGATGCTGGTCAGCCCGGCCGAAATCGCGTCCACCTGCCGGTCCAGGATCATGGGGATGGAGATGGCACTCGTCACGAAGATCAGCCCGGCGAAGATGGCCCCGACCACCGTGTAGGTGATGAGGAACTCCAGGTTCTGCAGGCTGAACAGCACCTTGAGCAGGTTTTCCGTGGACGGCATGGTGTTGAAGGTGACCGCGAACACCACCAGCGAGGCGCGGCCCCACAGCATTTCGAGGATGAGTAGCACACCGGCAAAGATGGCTATGGTGCCCTTGGTGGGGCGCCAGGCGGTGAGCGAGGCCCGCAACGAGGGCCGACGGCCGGTTTCGCTGGCCCGACTGGCGTCGTACAGGCCCAGGCACAGGAACGGCCCCATCAGCAGGAAGCCGGCGCTCAGGGCCAGCACGTAGGCTGGTGCGGCCTGGAACACCCACCACAGCGCGTGCCCCATGAGAAAGAAGCACAGCCCGTAGAACAGCCCGATCTTGGGGCAGCCGACGAAGTCGCGCCAGCCCGCCGCCAGCCAGCGCAGCGGGTCGGCGGGCGAGAGGTCGGCCAGTTGAAGCGCAAACACCGAGCCCGATGTGGCGCCATCCGGCGGGGGCGGTGTGTTGGCGGGGTCGGTGTGGGGTGGCGCGGGCTCGGTCGGGGTGGCGGTCATGCGCGGCAGCTCCTGGTGCGCGGGGTGTCAGGTTTGATATTTCTCAACAACCTTACCCCAAATGCGGGGGAAACTCCAGATGGTTTACCCGCCCCGGTATGCGCACCACTACACTTGTGGCTCCATGAATGCCCATTTCCTTCCTCCATGTGTGCCCGTCGACCGGGTGGACCAGACCCTGTCGGCCCAGGGCTATGCCGTGATGGACGCGCGCTCGGTGCGGGACTGGCTGGCGGTGACGCCGTCCGACCTGGCTGCGCTGCAGCCGAGCTGGGACGACCTGCCGAGCGACCAGTACCTGAAAGACGGCGGGCGCTACCGCCGCCGCCGGCACAGCTGTTTCGTCGTCGATGGCGATGCAGTGACCCAGGTGCCCCACCGGGCGCACTGGCAGCCGCTGGAGTACAACGCCCTGCACGGTGGCATGGAGCGCTGGTTCGACCCGATGGACCCGGCCACGGTGGCCTTGCCGGCGTGGCACCGCCTGCTGGTCCAGACGGCCGCCGCCACCTCATCCCTGAAGGGCCGGCAGCCCTGGTTCGTCGAGGCGCACCAGTTCCGCATCGACACCACCGACGGCATCGGCCGGCCGACGCCCGAGGGCGCCCACCGCGACGGGGTGGAGCTGGTGGCGGTGTTCCTGGTGGGGCGCCACCGCATCAAGGGCGGGGAAAGCCGCGTGTTCGAGGCCTACGGCCCCAACGGCCAGCGCTTCACGCTGACCGAGCCCTGGTCGTTGCTGCTGCTCGACGACGCCCGGGTGATCCATGAAACCACCCCGATCCAGCCGGTGGATGCCGAGCACCCGGGCTGGCGCGACACGCTGGTGCTGACCTGCCGCGCCGGTGGTTTCCAGGGCGACTGATCCGCCCGAGGACCTTACTGCGGCTGGAAGCCGCTGTCGCGGATGATCTTCGCCCAGGCCTGGGTGTAGGCGCGCTCGCGCGCGCCCAGTTGCGCGGCGGTCATGTAGCCGACCGTCAGGCCCATGCCGGTGAGGCGGTCTTTCACGTCGGGCCGCTGCAGCGCTTTTTGCACCGCTGCGCCCAGGCGCTCCACGGTGGCCGCCGGGGTGCCGGCCGGCGCGAAGATGCCGTAGTAGGGCACGTCCTCGAAGCCGGGCAGGCCCAGCTCGGCCAGCGTGGGCACGTCGGGCATCAGTGCCTGCCGCTCCTTGCCCATGACCGCCACCACCCGCAGTTTGCCGGCCTTGTGGTTTTCGATGAAGTCGGGGATGGAGCCGACGCCGGCAGGGATCTGGTTGCCGAGCATGTCACCCATCATGGGGGCGCTGCCGCGGTAGGGCACCGCCACCAGGTCCAGGCCGTTGCGCTGGCCCAGCGCCTGCACCAGGAACTGCGGTACCGAGGCCGGGGCCGGTATCCCCACCGAACCCTTGCCGCCTTGGGCCTTGACCCAGGCTAGGTAGTCCTTGTAGGTCTTGGCCGGTGTGCCGCCCGAAACCGCCAGCGCGTTGACGAAGGTGGCGAAACCGGCCACGGGCACGAAGTCGGTGGCCGGGTCGAAGCCGGGCTGCTTGACCACCTGCGGCAGGATGGAGATGCTGTGGTCGTGCGACAGGAACAGGGTGGTGCCGTCGGGGGCGGCGGCCTTGAGCGCCTGGGCGGCGATCTGGCCGCCCGCGCCCGCCTTGTTTTCCACGATCACCGGCACGCCCAGGGCGTCTTTCATGGGCTCGGCCAGGATGCGGGCGATGGCGTCGGTGCCGCCGCCGGCCGGAAAGCCCACCAACAGCTTGACCGGTTTGCCGGTGTCGGCCAGGGCGCTGCCGCAGCCCAGGCTGGCCGCGAGCAGGGCACCGGCGAGTTGCAGCGTGTGGCGACGCAGGGGAGAGGCGGGACGGGACATGGAATCGGCTCCTGTTGAACGGTGGGACACGGTTGCCGCGTATTCTGGCACCGTTGCGGCGCGTTCAACGCCGGATGGCGTTGGGAAAGTAGAGCGCCGTGAGGCTGCGGCTGTGCACCGGCGAAAACCCGTCGGCCGTGTGGCCGCTCCCGTCGGCGTGGCGGCGCCAGTCGCGCACCCAGTGCAGGTGGTCGCACACTTCGACCAGGCCGATGGTTTCGCGGTCGCCGATCAGGATGCCGTGGACCCGCAGGCCCAGCGCCTGTTTGGCCTGCCGCAGCGCGTCGAGCGTGGCCGGGGTAACGCCGAATTCGCCGTCGCTGACGATGAGCACGTCGGCCTGGCGCCAGCCGTCTTGCTGCACGCGCTCGACCGCGCGCTCCAGCGGCGTTTGCACGTCGGTGCCGCCGTCGAAGTTCTGGCCCATGAGGTCGAGCAGGCTGCCCAGCCCGTCGGGGGTGAGCGCGAGCGTTTGCTCCAGCAGCTCGCCCCGGCCGCCAAAGGCCAGGAGGCGACAGTCGCGCCGGCCGGTCTGGGCGCTGCGCAGGGCTTGCAGCACGCAGGCCTTGGCCACCTGTTCGGGGGCCCCGCGCATGGAGCCCGAGGTGTCGAGGCACACGATCAGCGGCCCGCGGCCACGCGGTGGGCCCGGTCGGTCGCGGCTGTCGGGCGTGTCCTGAGGCGCAGGCGCGGCGCGCGGCGCCGGGGCGCGGTCGTCGTAACACAGCAGCTGGCCTTCGGCGAAGCGGGCCCGCCACAGCCGCCGCAGGACGGGGTGGGTGAGTGCCACGCTTTCGGCACCGGCCATGCGGGCCAGCACGCGGGCGCGCCGCACACCGTCCACCTGGCCCGGCTCGGGCGTGCGGCGGTCGTCGTCGGGGCGCTGGCTGGGGTCGTCCCGGGCGCTGGGGCGGGCCCGGGCGGCGGCTGGGGCTTCGGGCACCGGGTCGCGGCGTCCCACGCCGTCGATGAAGCGCCGCAGCTCCGGCATCAGTGCCAGCCGCTGGCCGATGCGCTGCGCCTCGGCCCATTCGCGCCGGTTCAACAGGCCCTGCAGCTCGTCCCAGCGCAGCTGCGCCAGTTCGCCCAGGGTCTGGGTCAGTGCCATCACCTCTTCCCAGCCCTGGCGCTGCAGTTGCCAGCTCTCTCTGAAGGCTTCGGCCTGGCGTCCAATGGCCGCCGCCCGGGGCTCGTCCGGGGGGCGGTCGATCAGGCCGTCGAGGTGCCACAGCAGGCTTTGCAGCACCTGCTGGGCCATGGCGGGGTGGTCGTGGGTGAGGTCGGTGAGGGTGAGCTCGCCCAGCACCGCGCGCAAGGCCTGGGTGGCGTCGGGGTCGCCCCAGTCGAGCTCGGGCGGGGGCAGCTGGCCGCGCTCCAGGGCAGCGCGCCACCGGGGCAGTTCGGCCAAGCGGCGTTCGGTGGCCCCGCTGCTGCAGACCACGGCCCAGCGCCACAGCGCTGAGGGCAGCTGGCCCAGGAGGTGGTAGGGGGCTGCCGGGGCCGTGGCCGATACGGTGGCAGTCGCTGCAGTCATGGACCGGCCGGCAGGGCCACGGGGGCAGGAGCGGGCTCCTGGCGCTGGGCGTCCACCGGCAATCCGGCGTAGCCGGTGCGCAGTGCGCTGCCGCGTGCCTGCAGCGCCTGCACCTGGGTGATGCGCGCCGCGTGCACCGCCGCAATGTGTGCGCGCCACGACGGCGGCAACCACGGGTGGGCCTGGGCCTGGGCGGTGACGGCCTCGGCGGTGGCGTGGACCTGGTCGGCCAGGGCGCTCAGGTGGGTGGCCCATTCGTCCACCTGGGCCAGCCGGGTGGCCACGTGCAGCGGGCTGTAGTGGCGGCGCGCCCGCTCGGAAACGAGGCGCAGCATTTCTGTCTCGCCCCCCTGGCCGCCCAGGGTCTGGGCCAGCGCCAGTTTTCCGGCGCGGTCGTCGGCTCCATCGGCCGGTGCACGCTGTTCGATCTCGAGCTGGCCTTCGAGGGCCACGAGGGCACGCTCCAGCCAGTCGGTGTCGAGCGGCACCGCGTGGGCCACGTCTTCCAGGAAGGCCTCGGTCCAGGCGGGCACGTCGTCGGGCCGGTGCGGCAGCACGAAGGGCAGCACCCACAGGTCCCAAGGACTGACCTGCGCCGCCCCGCGGCTGGCCGCTTGCACCTTGAGGAGCTCGGCCACCTGGCGCCAGCGGCGGTCGGACACGGGGTGGTCGCCGGTGCGCCCGCGCTGGCGGGCATGGTCCAGGTGGCGCAGCACCTCGGCGGACAGTCCAACGGTGCGGGCCTGTTCGCGCAAAGCCTCCAGCGACCGCGCCGTGAGCAGCCCGGCCTCGTGGGCGTTGGTGCTGCTGGACGGGGTGGGCGCGCTGGCGTGCAGCAGGGCGTGGAAGTGGGCATCGTCCACCGGCGCCACCGGCACGCGCAGCAAGAAGCGGTCGTAGAACGCGAGCAGGCCGTCGTCTTGCGGCAGCTCGTTGCTGGCGCCCACCAGGCACAGCAGGGGCACTGGCTCGCGCTGGGCGCCGTTGTCGAACTGTCGTTCGTGCAGCAGGCCCAGCAGGGTATTGAGGATGGCGGAATTGGCCTTGAACACCTCGTCGAGGAAGGCCACTTCGGCCTGGGGCAGGTAGCCCTCGGTCAGGCGTTCGTAACGGTCGTCTTCCAAGGCCCGTAAAGACAGCGGCCCGAACAGTTCTTCGGG